>CALLLI010000036.1 GCA_938082635.1 uncultured Verrucomicrobiales bacterium | reverse complement strand
CAGGTAGAACGATTCTTCGGATTGATCACGTCACAACGAATCCGGAGAGGAAGCTTTCGATCAGTGAAAGAGCTTGAAGAGGCAATCATGCAATACATTGAAACCCACAACGACGACTCCAAACCGTTCGCCTGGGTCGCGACTCCAGAACAAATCTTAGAGAAACTTGCTGATAGCTTTAACTAAATGAACTTAGCGCGCACGACACTAGACCTTCGGATACTCCCAAGGCTGCCTATAGTCCCGCTTGAGCAAGGCGTTTGCTTCTGGGTCGCCGATGACTTGCTCCTTCTCGCCGTCCCAAGCAATGCTGCGGCCAACTTTGAGAGAGAGCATGCCAAGCAGGCTGAGATTGGTCGACAAATGACCGATCTCGACATCGGCCACTGGGCGGGTGTTGTTCTCGATGGCCGCTAGGAAGTCCGCCCAGAGCATCTTCACATTGTGACCGTCCTTCTCATGATCAAACTGTGGGGCTTGGCGCACGACCTTGCCGCCTTTCTTGGAAGGGTAGAACGTCCAACCATCACGCCATCCCATGTGGAAGGTGCCTTTACTTCCATAGAAATAGCATCCGACACCGGTGTTCTCTGCGCCCTTGCCAGCGTACTTTCGGTGCTCCCATGTGGCATGGAATGATTCAAATTCGTACACGGCGATCTGAGAATCGGGCGCGTCGGTGGTTTGTTCATTCTCTGATAGGATGGCTTCGCCGCGAACGTGTCGATTGCCAGTTGAATACACGCGCTTGGGATACTTCTCTTCCGTCCACCACAGCACTTGATCGAGCCAGTGAACGCCCCAGTCGCCGAGCGTTCCATTGGCGAAATCGAGAAAGTTGCGAAAGCCGCCTGGATGGATCTTGCGATTGAAGGGGCGAAGAGGCGCAGGCCCGCAGTACATGTCCCAATCCAATCCTTCTGGAGGCGCACTGTTAGGACTTGCTTGCTCAGTGCCGCCACTGCTCTGGACAAACATCCTGACGGAGCCAATCGTGCCCGCGCTGCCGTCCTTGAGGAATTTCATTCCAGAGACGTGATGCGGTCCTATGCGTCGATGCAGTCCGACCTGGACAATGCGCTCAGTTTTTCGGGCCGTATTTAATACGGCCCGGCTTTCTTGAATCGTGTGCCCGGTAGGTTTTTCAAGGAAGACATGAGCGCCAGATTCCATGGCGGCGATGGAGATCAAGGCGTGCCAGTGATCGGGCGTGGCGTTGATGACGATCTCCGGCTTCTCGTTCTCTAGGAGTTCGCGAAAGTCTTTGTAGATCCGAGGCTTTTCACCGGTCATGTCTTCGATCTCTTCAGCAGAGATTTCCAAGGCGTCCGCATCGACGTCGCACAAGGCGACGACTTGAGATTTTTCCAATGCGAGAGCTTCACGAAGAATGTTCATGCCCCACCATCCGGAACCGATTAAGGCGGTGCGATAGCGCTTGAGACCTTTGTCTGCCGCGAGAATAAAAGGCGCTTGCGTGAGAACGGAGCCAGCAGCGGCTGTTCCGGTGGATCGAATAAAGGTTCGTCGTTTCATGCGTTCGATAGATCAATCTTGCGGCTTGGGCCTCCTGGCGTCGATACAAACAAGATCACCGGCGGCATTCCGACAGTAAATTCTCCCGTTCGAGAGAACGGGACAGGTCCAACACTTTCCACCGAGCACGTGTGCCCGTGTGATGGGCTGGAATTTCTCTGGTGAAGCAGGGGCCACTATCAATTCGCCTCGGGATGTGAGGACGATGAGCTTTCCGTCCGCAGCGGTAACACCTCCTGTTCCAATGGCTTTCTGCGACCATTTGACCTCGCCTGTCTTCCAAGCGATGCATTTCAAGGTGGCATCGTTCCCGGCATCGCCATCCGTTCCGTAAAGATAGCCGTCGAGTAACACGCTAGGGTTCATTTGACTTCGCAACTCTTTGCATTTCCAAATGAGCTTCGGTTCCTCCGTGCCTAGCTGAAGCAGAGCCGATCCTTTGTTGTAACCAGAGGAGATAAACACTTGATCGCCACTGACAATGGGGTCGGCCGCATTGACGCCGAACCGTGTGAGCCAGCGATAACGCCAGAGTTCTTTCCCATCTTTAATATCCACAGCGACGTAGGATTTGGCGGAACCCAGAATCACGGCCCATTGGGTATCGTTTACTTTGTAAGGGTAGGGAGTTGAGTAACCCGATTCCGTGATCTCCGACTTCCAAATGACATCGCCACTCTCTTTGTGAAGAGCCATTCCGGAGTCCCCGACATTGATAACTAACAATTCTTCATGAACTAACGGTGCCCCTGAAAAACCCCAGCTTGGAATGGCGGCTGCGGTCTCTTCTTGAACGTTCTTTGACCACCGGATCTCACCTGAAGTGGCATCGAAGCAGAACAAATGGCCGCGTCGGCTTAGGGTGTAGACGGCATCGCCATCGATCGTTGGCGTCGATGTGGGCCCCCCTTCGAAATACTTCGGATCCAGTGCACAGGGATACTCGTGTCTCCAAATGACCTCACCCTTGTCGGCATCGAGGCAGAAGACGGTTTCAACGTCGTCTTCATTGCCCATGGTGTAGAGGCGCCCCTTGGAAACAGCCACGGTTGAGAAGCCCGTGCCGACAGATGCCTTCCATGAAACGGTGGGTTCACCATCCGGCCATTGCGTGAGCCAGCCAGCTTCGCTGGAAACGCCATTCAACTGGGGGCCACGCCAGCGGTGCCAATCGTCTGCGGACACAGTCCACGCAGCAGTGATCGAGAGGAGGATTGTAGAAAGAGCGTTCTTAAGCATGGATCAGACTCCCGTGCTCAGCACTCGGCGTCAAGAGTGACCTAGTAGGACGTGCTCGCGGATTCGAGTGACGATCGCCCTTGCTGGCAGCCCTTCAGAATCTCGCCACCGCATTATTGGTGGTGGGCATCACGCTGGAATAGGAGATCAACGTATTACCCTAGAAACGGGAATGAGCTCATGTCATAGCAGCACCAACGGTGCGATCTATGTTAGCTTAGGGAAAGGCCTTAGGAACCATTGACACCATTCCCCTAGCGCTGAAGCCGTGATTCAAAGTGAATCGCTCTGGGTAATCATCCGCTGAATCACTAACAGTTCCGTATAACGGAAACCTGGGGGGCTGCCCCAGGCCAAGAATGTGGCGCGAAGCGGCTGAGCATGAGCCTCCGTTCTATCCTGTAAGACCATCTGTTGAAACAAGCGCCATTTGTCAGGACTAGCGAAGCCGTCTGTCCCTCCGTGGTCGCGATGACTTTTTTATGGTAGCTATAGAGAAATAGACAGTCGTCATGGTATTTCATAAATAGTCCGTATTGCTGGGAGTAGAGTAGGTAACAAGCCGTCGCTTTCACGCGACATCCATTCTGTCGCGTTCAAGAAACCAAATACAATTGTACTTACTTAATACACCACTATGAAGAAACTTACCTTAGCGACCGCGTTGGCCTCCGTACTCTCAGTTGGCATGGCCTCCGCTGTTACTGTGAACGTAAAAATTACTAGCCTTGACGCTGATGGCGGTGTCGCCCTCGCTCCTGTCTGGGCTGGTGCGCACGATGGCTCTTTCGACTCTTTTGATGCGAACGCCGGACAGGCAGCCTCTCCAGGCCTGGAACTTCTGGCCGAACTTGGCAACACGTCCCTGTTCAGCACGGAATTTAGCGCTGCTGCTACTGGTGGCGTGGACGGTAGCGCAGGTGGTGCGTTGCCAGCTGGAGGCATGCTTGAGCTTACTCTCGACCTCGCAGCTGATGGCTCTAACGATTACCTGTCTCTTCTCGGCATGGCCCTGCCCTCGAACGATTTCTTCATCAACAACGGCAATCCACTGGCGTATGACATCTCAAGTGTTCTCAACGGTGGTGGCCCTTTGTCATTCGATGTCGGTAGCACGGTCTATGATGCGGGTACTGAGCTTGAAGACTTTGCCTTCTCTGCACCTCCTAACAGTGCGCCGCTTTTTCCATTCCTCAATGGCGAGCCTACCAACCCACCCGGTGGGACGGGCCAAGGCGGCTCGATCACATCTGTGGCTGCAAGCGATCCCTTTGGTGGCTTTGCGAATGCTCCTGCAGGTGGAGTCCCAGCAAACCTGAACTTCAATGACTCAGCGCTCTATCCAAATGGCCTCATTAGCGTCACGGTGAGTGCTGAGCCGACGCAAGCGGTGCCAGAGCCTGGTGCCGCCCTCTCGCTCGCTTTCTTGGCAGGTGTCGTAGGCTTCCGTCGCCGTCGCCGTTCTGCATAGTCTTAAGTAGCTTTGTCGCGTGAATCGCTCGTTTCTAACATTATGTTGTATTTGGAGTGGTTCTGTGCTTGTTACTCTGCTTCAGAACGGAGTTCATTGCTGAGATGGTTGTGATTTCCCTGTCTCCCTCATTTCTGGTGGTCCTTGCATGGAAATTGACGCCTGCGGCATCCTCATGGAGCCTTTCACTCATCATGCTCTTTTCCCGTTACGTCCTGCTTTGGTTCTTGCTTTGCATTGGCTCGCTCCACGCTCAGGTCTACTTGCACAATGAATCGGTAGGGGCTGATCTTGGAGACAATTACATGTCACCGACAACCCTCGCGCTTTCGCAAGGATCGAGCTTGCTTGATTATACGGTGGGCGAGTTCGATACGGATCTTCTGACCCTACACATACCTCTTGGCCTCCAACTCGACTCGATCATTCTTCGCAACTACCAGTCGACGGCTGTGGGGAACGTCTCGTTTATCGGCTTCCAATCGAACCGTACGACGCTTTCAGGATTTCCGTTCAGTGGCTTTTCAGATCAGATCAACTACTCCCTCTATGGGGCTCTCGACCTGAATGAGAACCTTCTCCCGCGCATGCTTCAGTTAGGCGGAAGTCCAGCTGGTCCCTTACAGGCGGGGAACTATGCTTTCTGGATGAATGAGACGGGCACGACTTCCAGCGCTGTCTTTGAATTTCAAAGCTCGGCTGCGATTCCAGAGCCAGACGTCGCCTTGTTAGGCTTGTTTGGTCTATTCGTGTTCAGTGTCCGCCGACGTCGGATGTAGAAACGTCCCGTTAGGCTGACGTTGGAGATCGTCCTCTGTCCACATGGCGCCGTCTGGTCCTGCGGATCTTATCTCGACCAGATATTGAGAGAGCGCGTGGAAGAAGATGGGAGTTCCAAAGCGATCGATGATCTCCCCGCCGGGGCTGAACGCGGCATGCTTTGCGGGAAGCAAGGCCATGCGGAAGGAGTTCACGCCGCGCATGGCGGCGGCGATGTCGAGATTAGACGCCATGGGTAGGGGATCGGCAGCTTTGTTGATTGTGAAGTAGCTTGTTAGCAATTTGCCTAACTGATCGAGATCTTCGTGCAGGCCTTGTGTGACTTTGCCGTACCCTTCTAAGATGGCTGTCCCGATTGCGGTCTCGTCCGAGACGACCTCGGGCGCTTTGATCGGTCGATCAATCTGAACCGAAGCCTTGGGCGGAATAACCTGGGGTTGATCGGGATGTGGCCGAGTCTGTAGCCACCACCCGCTCAGTACGAGGACGAGTCCACTGGCGAAGACGAGTCTGCGCCGGTTCATGCAAGGAATCCGATTGGCTTTGGAGTTACGGCCGGATTGTAGAACTCGTCGAGGTTGGGCAAGACGTCATCCATTGCTGCATTCGACACGCCAAACCAGGTTAACATTTCGCCAAGGTATTCATCAACAGAGGTGGTTGGCAAGATGAGTCCACCCCGGCCAATGTCGTCTGGGCCGCCGAGGGCAATGGAGGGGTAACCAGACGGGCGCAAGGTGGTGCTGTGGACCTTGCCAGCGTCGATCGGGCCACCCATGACGAAGGCATTGCCGCCCCAGGCATGGTCGGTTCCCCGGCCATTGGAGCGCAAGGTTCTAGCAAAGTCCGAGCAGGAGAAGGTGATGACGTCATTGCCCAAACCCAAATTATCCAGGCCTAGCTGAAACGCTGCCAAGGCTGGGCTCAAGCGTTCTAACAAAGCGGCCTGAGACTCGAGCAATTCTCCATGGTGATCCCAGCCGCCGAAATCGACGAAGAAGGTTTGGCGGCGCAATTCGAGCTTATCGCGCGCTTCGATCGTCTTGAGAATGGAGAGGAGTTGCTGTCCAAACCGGTCCGTTGGGAACGGATTGGCTGGCGTCTGGGCTTCAGAGAAGGCTTTGGTGAATTCAGCGCTCGTTTCCACACTGTCCTTGGTAAGGCCAGCAAACGTGCGCTCAAAGCGGTTGGAATACTCTTGGTCCATGAGGCTTTTCAGCGCGCTGTTCTTCGTGACAAAGAGAGGCTCGTTCTGGCTGGATTCTGAAAACTGCAAGGCACCATCCGGCGTGACGACAAACTGTGTCACCTGTTCTCCAGTTTGCATCACATTGTTCCCACTCAAAGAGATGTTCATCGAGGTGGCCCCGGTGTTGAGCGTCGAGTGCAGCACATCGGCTGCGCGCCCGGCCCAACCGGTGAGTTGCTGCATGCCTTGCGGCACCGAAGTTTGCCACTGTTCTGTTTGATCTTTGTGTGAGAACAGTGCTTTGGGGAGCGGGACCCTCTTGCCCAAGTAATCACTAAGGCTAGTCGGTTGGATCAGCGTGCCCACATTGGTGATAAAGGAGAGCCTCCGGTTGCCTGAAAAGTCGCCGGTGCCATTGAACATGTCTGACATGCCGGTCGCTGAGCCATGCATGGAGTAGAGGTCTCCATCTCCGCCGTTAGCTTGATTTAGCTGTGTGAGGCTTGACTGAGGAAGGGCGAGATTGCTCCGCGTGGTGACGTAGTCTTGATAGGGCGTGGTGTCTCTGGGAACGAGGAGATTGTAGGAGTCCATCCCGCCACCTAGGTAGATACAGACCAAGGACTTGCAATCTTCGCCGCCACCGAGATCGGCTGCCGCAGCTTGATTTGCCATGCGCAGATTGAGCACGGTCGATAGAATCGAGGACGAGCCGATGGCTGCGCAGTTGGCTTGTTTGAGAAACCGGCGACGGGATGTCTTCTTTGAATGGATTTCCATGAGAGTCAGTTAGGCTTGAGAGTGGTTACTTGAGGATGGCGCCGTTTGGAGAGCAAAGTGTCAGGTAGGCCGCGAGGACAGCTTTCTGCTGCGGGAGGTAATCGGCAGTAAGCACGTCGATCGCGGCAATGAGCTCGTCGCGCGTGGCGACCGACATGCGACCTGCACAGAAGAGAAGGTTCATGCGATCAATCAAGGCTTCCGTGGAGTCGGCCAAGGCGGTGAGGGTCGAGAAATCCAACGCGAATCGATCATCGTCGTCATTTCCAGTGCCTCCAGGGAAACCTTCGGAGAGGATCTCCCAGAGGTAGTTCGGCATGGCGATGGTGGTGAAACTATCCGTGATCTGGAAGACCGGACTGACTAAGTTCTCCGCGCGAACTTCGCCAGGGGCCTGATAGTCTGGGCGGAAGTAGTTGAAGACGCTCGGCGCCATTGTAGGCACCTGGAAGCCAGCACTCTGGAAGGCATTGAGATCCCACCATACGAGGTCGTCGTAACGGCCGAGGTTGAAGGCGCGTGCTAGGCTGGTCATCCGGAGAACGGGCTCTTTCAGTTTGCCGAAATCTTCTTTTAGAAAGTGCTCGGGCGAACGCGCTTCTTCATCTAGCAGAATCGCTTTAACGACGGCGCTAAGATCACCTCGTTCGTCACTGCCATTGTTACCAAAGACGGCTTGAACACGCTCGACGTAGCTCGGGCTTGGATTTGCGGTGACGAGGAACTGAATTAATTGGCGGGAAACGAATGGCGCGGTGTTCGGGTGCTCAAAGAGCATGGCTACGGCGTCTCGAATGTCCTGCTCGGCGTTCGCCACCGACTCGAGGCGGGCTGGCAGCGTGATGTCTGGTCGACCAGGGGCGGTGCGGTCGACAAAGATAGGCTTAGCCTCGAAGTCATGCCGCTCGGCATGCACGACCATGGGTTGGAGGTAATCATTTCCCTGACCGAAGTTTAAGCCGCCATACCAAACGCCTGTAAAGACGCGCGCTAGCTCTTTGATCGTATCGTTGTCGTAGGTGGGAATCGGTTCGCCCTCGCCATCAAGGATGCGCTCGCCATTGGGATGGAGTTCCCAAATGCCAATGGTGAAGAGCTGCATGATCTCTCTAGCATAGTTCTCGTCGGGGAATTGATTAATCTCTGGTCGTGCTTTCTGGTTTCCGAGGTGGCTGAGGTAACGGCCCATGACGGGGTGCATAGAGATTTTCCACAGGATGTCTTCGTAGTTCCCAAAGGCATGCCGGATGAAGATGTCGTAGAACTGACACATGGCCTGCGGACGATCCTCTAAATTGGTGTCGGCTCGTGACGCGACTAAGATCTGGCTGAGAGCGAAGGCGACGCGCTGACGGAGTTGGTCACTCTCTTGAAGGGCGCCGCGGAAGAATGGGGTCGTCGTGTTCTCGCCGGGCACGCCAAACTGACCCTTGCGGTAGTTCCGAATCTCCCCAAATCCATAGCGATGATCTTGGTCGAGTGCGGCAATGTAGGGCTCGTGAAGGTACATGCCTTGGTTGGCAATCTGATCATCAATCCAGGCCTCGTATCCGAGATCAACTACGCGGTCCATTGCTTCTAACGAAGGTCCAAAGCTTGCCTGCATTAGGAAACGCGACGCTTGTGTGCGTGATGGTTGCCCACTTGTCGCGCTGCCGTTGGCACCTTGGATTGTTTCCAGTAGCTTCACATAGTCGCCCGAGAGCGTGCTGCCGCCAGAGCCGGTCTCGCTGGACCCACCGCTGTTTGCTCGAGTGGCATCCGTGCCGATGATCATTTCCGCATCGTCCGGCACGTCGTCGCCGTCCGTATCCACGCTGCTGACTTCCACTTGATACATCTTTCTTGTATCCTTGCCGTCTCCCGTGAGCGTTTCGGCCATCCTGCGCTCGCCTGCAGCTGCGCTCCGGGTTGTGATAGGGCCCCAGACGTCTAGATTATCGGATCCTAGCAATCGATAGCGCTTTCCTGGGACGGCATCCCACTGGACATCGACATCTTCGTCTAACAAATCCATCGTCACTTCGAGATCGGACTCCGCATCGAAGGGGTCGGTGCCTGCGAGGTCTTCCATCGCATTGGTTTGGCCATCGCCGTCTTTGTCGCCATCGGGATCCAGTGGTTGACCACGCCCTAACGATTTCTCCCAGAGGTCCGTTAGGCCATTGCCGTCGATGTCTTCGCGGTTTGTTGGGGGGGGGAAACTGAAGTATGGAGGTGTCGAAGAATCCGACGTCGGTGAGTAGCCCCGTCGCACCTCTTCCCCGTCACTGACGCCATCGCTGTCGGAATGCGCCACGGTTGGATCTGTCATCCAGAAAGCTTCTTCGAAATTGGTGAGATCATCCAAGTCAGGATCAAGCCCGGCATCTGAAGCGTCGTTTGGATTCAAGCCATGCATCGTTTCGAAAGCATCTGTCATGCCGTCGTCATCTGAGTCGAGTGGAGCTTGGGGAGGCCCCATGGTCACGTTGATTCCAGGCGCTGACCATAGTGTGCCCTCTGACTCGTTGTAACGGGACAACCAGACGGCAGACCCATCTCGGAGTGACGCAGGACTGATACCCGCTTCCCTGGCTTCCACGACGACGTCGCCTGTTCGTTCATTGATCAAGCGCAGGAGGACCATGCCGCCGGAGGGCGAATCCTCTCCTGGGCAGACACGGGCTTCGAAGGTTAACGGATCGGATTCATCCATACGTCCGACACCCGAGAAGCCTAACGGATCGTTCCAGTCGTCATTGGGCCGCCATTCATTCCGCGAAAGACCGTTTCCTGAGGGGCGCTCTAACACCCCGAGATTGTCTGCGCGAAGTAGGAAGCCCATTCCGTTTGTCGCATGATAGCGGAGAGTGAAATTGATCTCGCGGCCCCAATCGGTCGACGTGTTCTGCACGGTGGCGCCAAAGAGACGTTGTTCGCGCCACTGATTCTGCACGGGTACGGTGGACGTCCGATCCCAGAGTACGCGGAGTTTCTCCAAGCGCCAAACCCAGGACCCATCATAGGCAGAGTACCAGGGCAAGGGCACGCGATCTGGGACGCTGTTCGCATCGTTTGGATCCATGTCCCAGAAGAGTTCGTGCAGATCTCCATGACCGTCACCATCTGTGTCAAAGAGCGTGGGATTCGTCACGTGATCCAGGGCGGCGACTTCGCGTCCGTCTCCCAGGCCATCGCGATCACTGTCTGCTCTTGAGGGATCCGTGCCGGTATTCGTGGCGCTGACAAAGACACCCGTATTCGTTTCGAAGTGATCTAACAGCCCGTCAAGATCTGTGTCCGCAGCGTTGGGCGAAGTGGCGTTGGTCTGTTCCTGAAGATTTGTGAGTCCATCTCCGTCGGGGTTGCCAGTCGCGCTTGCTGTGAGATTTTCAAAGTAGGCTTGCTCCCAAGAGTCTAACAAGTCGTCATTGTCGCTGTCCGTTTGATCGGCTGGGGTGAGCACCACAATGTCATCGATAAACACGTCCTCTCGTGCGCCGCCTGTGCGACTCGTAAAGATGATTCGTGCATCCTCACAAGGCACAAAGCCAGGTGTGGGGAGATTGGTGAAGATGGGGGTGCCATCGATTGCGAAATTGGCTTGGCCGGAAGTAGCGCCAGCCTTCTCTCAGGTGATCACGGCGGTGTGCCAGGCGTCATCGGTTGGAATGGCCTGTGGGTTGGAGCCGCCAGCGACATCGGTGCCATCCACAGCGACGTTGTAACCAATGGGATCCTCGGGCGTTCCGTCAGACCAGGTATCAAACTCAATGGAGAGCCCGCGACTGAAGCCTTCTTCGCTGCCTGTGAGATTGGCGTCAATGGCGCCATAATTGAATGAAAACCCGTCTCCTGCAGTATTGCCTGTGGCCAGCTTGAATAGGAAGCTCGCTTGGAAACTCTGTGTGGGGGCGCGTCCCATGGAGGGGAGCGCATAGTTCGCTCGCGCTGAGCCAATGGTCGCGTCACTGAGGCGAAGGGCTTCACCTTCGACCATGGCTGCTTCCTGCTGCCGATTCACGATGAGCGAACCATCTGATAGCTCGAGTGTGCCATCGGCAACGCCAGTGAAGTCTTGCTCGTAAGACGTGACTTCTACTAAAGGCCCCGTGTAGGCACCTGGATAGCTGCCATTCGCCAGTGGATCTGTGCCCACGAGTTGCTCGTAGTCATCGTCGAAGCTGTCACTGTCCGTATCGATTCCGATATTCGCCACGCGAGGGTCACTTGATGCTAACAGTTCTGTTTCGTCATCTAGATCATCGTCATCGGTGTCTGCTTTGGTCGGGTCAGTCTTAGCTGTCAGCTCTGCTGTGTCCGTGAGATTGTCACCGTCAGCATCGCCTGAGCCATCCCTAGCTAAGTTGCTAAAGAAGAGCTGTTCTTTGAAGTCGTCCATTCCGTCCATGTCGGCATCGGCCGTGGCCACTTCATGCACATCAAAGGCCTGCAATAGCTGGACAGTACCGGTCGTCACCTCAGTGATCGGACCGTAGCCACGTCCACCGAAGAGGCTCACGCCAGAACTGCCTTCGCCATTCCAATAGACAAAGCGTAACCGATGGAGGCCTTCGGTGAGCGTCACCGTGGTAAAGGTATTGTCACGACCACGTGCTTGGTTGTAGATGGCCACGAGTTGATCATCGATCCATAGCGCGCCGCCATCGCCGCTGTTGAAGCCTAACGTCACGTCGCCAGCAGCTTTCGCATAGATGGCACCCGTGACTTCCATGGCATAGTGCTGCTCCCGTTGATACAGTCCAAAGAGCGGGAATGGCTGGACGGAGCCGCCGAAAATCCACGAGTTGTCGAAGAGATCTCCTTTGAAATTGATCAGGGCTTCCTCGGTGCGCGATTCGTTTGTCACGGAGCGGTGCCGAGGACGAAGCACTTCTAACACGCCCACACGGTAGGGCTCCGAATTCAAGTGCCAGAGACCATCGTCGCTCCGGACCATGCGCACCCGCCAATTGCCGGCGCTCAAGAATGGCGAGGGATTCACGATGGGATCTGTTCCCAAACGAAACTCATCTAGGTTCGTCGCGCCATCGAGGTCTTTGTCCAGTGCCGCGTCGTTCACTGCAGGGTTCAGTCCGAACTGGTTCTCCCAATCATCCGTCATGCCATCATCATCCGTATCAATGATTGGCCGGATATCGAGAGGCGTGCTGCCGCCAGATAATGCCGCAATGTCAGTAGAGTTGAGCGCGTCAGCAAAGATGGAAAATTCATCGATTTGTCCGCTGATGCTTCCCCAGCCTGTTCGACTTGCACCGACCGTGAGCGTCTCCATGTCCAAGGCGAGCTCTCCGCTGTTGACGCCTGATGCTAACAACGTGCCGTTGAGCCACACAGACTTGCGATTGCCTTCTTTTACGAAGACAAAGTGATGCCAGCCGGAGGTCACATCGGTGTCAGCGGGCACCTTCACGTTGAGTCGTGTATCATCTTCGTAGCCTTCTCCTGTGTCCCAAGAGATGTTGTTGTTCGACCAAGGCGCATGTGCCTGTGCCGCGCGGTCCACCGTTGGCGAGTCGATCCAGAAGGCGCTTGAGGCCGTCAGTCCATCGAGCTGCTGCCAGAATGATACCGTGATCGTGTCTCGCGCCGCCGCACCATGCAGCCACGCTGTTTCCAGTGAACGCATTCGCTGATTTACTTGCGAGGTACCCAGATCAAGCGAGCGATCACCGACCGTGCCACTGTGGCCGCCCGTGTCTGCCGAGAATGCAGCTCTACTATCAAAGATACCGACGCGGCCAGCCACCTCGTCGAGTGCCTTTGTTGGGTCCGTTGCGTCGTCAAAGTCCCAATAAGCTAACAAGCCTGCGCCATTCACGGGCACACTTGCTGAAGAGGTGGGCAGACTTCCCACCGCGATTTCCTTGTCATCGCGGTACCCATCCGTATCTGAGTCTGTCAGCAAGGGGTTCGTGCCGGTCTGTGTGGCACTGACAAAGGTTCCACTGTTGTCTTCAACGGCATCGCTAAGGCCGTCGCCATCGGTATCGGCTAAGACGGGGCTCGTGCCGCGATTGCTGGCATTGACATACACCCAGGTCGCGGTTTCCACGCCATCTTTCAACGTGTCGTCGTCACTATCATCGTCGTTGGGATTGGTGCCCCAGCGCTGCTCTCCCAAATGGTTCAAATCATCATTGTCTGGATCGCTCGTGCCGATCTCGTCCAAGTCATTAAACCAGGCCATTTCCCAAAGATCTGCTAGGCCGTCTGCGTCGCTGTCTGCCGCATCGAGAATCTCCAAGCGCAACTGAGAACCATCACACCCCTCACTGAACTCTCCGTCTGGGCCCATGGGAGAGTGAATGAGATCCACGATGTCATTCGGCTGCACGCTCAGTGGGACGATTCCCCATGCCCCGTCTTCATTATCGAATTCGATCACGATTTGCCCGCGCTCAATCCCATTCACAGCGATGATGGCGGTGACACCGTTGCCGCACGTGGTATGTGTCTTGCGCACATGAAAGGCCAAGGTCACCGCTTTCTCGCCGGACAAGGTGGAAAGCCAACGCCTGACAGGCCATTGTACTTCTCCGTCGAGTTCTGTAGTCGCATCAATGCTCTCTGATCCTGGATGAGAACTTCCCTCCCGGATTTCTGTCCAAGGAGGATTTCCATTCGGATGATCCCAGTAGGAGCCAGTCCACCACGTTGTAGGAAAATCTTCGAAGTCATTGATAGGGTCGTATGCCTTGGCAATCGACATGGCCACATCCCGATATCCAAAGGTCCACCCGTTCTCTCCCTGAATTCCAGAGGAGCTCCAACCAGAAGCCGAATCAGCCAGCAGCGTAGGCACACTTGCTGCGCTATTGGGATCTCGTCCGACGCGGACCTCGAACGCATCATCTGATCCGTCGCCATCACTATCAATATGGCTAGGATTGGTTCCGGTATTCGTTTCCGAGACGAAGCTTCCAGTCCCTGATTCGACAGCATCATCCAAGTCATCGTGATCCGAATCCACTTCGCCGGGGTCCGTCCCGCGATCACTTATTGAAACATAGATTCCTGTTCGCGTCTCGACGTCATCCATCAAACCATCGCCATCCGTATCAGGCTTTGTAGGATTAGCGCCCCGCGCCTGTTCCTGGGCATGCGTGAGGGCATCGCCATCTGTATTCCCGCTCGCTGCTTGCGCGAGATTTTCGAAGAAATACGTCTCCCACTCATCTCGCAAACCATCACTATCGCTATCTATGATTTCAGAACCCAACTGATGAGACAGTGCGGCCTCCCAAGCTGACATGGCATGGTCGTGAATCCGGAATTCATCGATGCTTCCTTCAAGATAGCCATTTGACAGATAATTGGAACGACCTAACCAATTATTAATGTCGTTCATGTCAGCTGCCACGTAGGGAGCGACCACAGTCGCGGCGCGAATGCCATCTCGGTAATAGGTGATTCGAGATTCGCCGGTTTGGAAGGAATCCCAGACGCCGACCACATGATAGCGGGTGCCGGTGGTGGTGGTGAAATTTCCCTGTGTAGAAACAGTGCCCCCAGTTGCTGACGTGCCGGTTCCAAGTGTAGCTGGATCTTGATTTCGCACACTTAACTCCTGATTGCTTAAGTTTGTGCCTCGATGCGGGGCAAACATAAACGAATCCCGAGCGCTTGACGTTTCTGCGAAGTCGTCATACTCGCCTAACCAATTTGAACCGAAGTCCCACACCCGGGCCCAGTCCTGAATCGCGTCGACCGTGTACCAAGCCTCAAACGTTACCGCTGCATGGCTCGAGAGCAATCCGTTAGGCAAATTTACAAAGGCAGGCGAGGTCGCTGACGTGCCTCCAGGAAGCGACACCTCTGTCCCGGTGAGCGTGGCACCGGTACCCAAGATGGTTCCGTTAGCACTGCCAATGGAATCCGTCACCGTGGTGCCAGCAGGAGCGGCGCCGGCCGCGTTGTTAAAGTTCCACCGATGTACTAGTTCTGCGGGTGCCGTTCCTAGCACGCACAGTAGCAGAAATAGAAGAAGCGCCCCAGGACGTCGAAAGCTCGTATTCATGGTAATTATTGACCAGTCCTTTAATACGCCGGAATCTCCATCGACTTATCAAGGAATCCGATAGTGGGGCTACACACGTGATTCCTATCGCGCTCGTGCGACTCAGACTCGGGATCACGCGCAGGCTTAGTTCTCTCGCAAATAGAAATGGACGAATCCGAGAGTGGAGCGTTTCAGCAATCGTCGTTGTCAGGAACAAACACCAGAATTTGTGGCGAATTCCGGCACATTTCTGCGCCAGGATAACGGTAATCTCTCGAATAGACGAACCTATGGATGCTGATGTCCTACTTCAACGTTACGCGGACTCGGGAGAGGAGCGGGCCTTTATGGAATTTGTTCACGTTTGCTCGGGCATGGTTTATGGGATTGCGAGACGTCGGCTTGGAAAGACGACAGCTGCCGAGGAGGTGGCGCAGAACGTGTTCACCCTGGTCGCTCGCAAGTCCAAACGATTGGCTCGGCAACGAGGTGTCAGAGCTACGAGGAACAGCAAACTTCCGACGACATGAGCGACATCGGAATCAGTATCCGAGTGGTTGGAAGAGGAGCTCGCTAAGGACATTGGCTAACATGTTTCTGGTGTTCTATCGTTCAATGATTATCATGGAGGATCGCTGAATGTGGGTTGGCTTTGCATTTGTGTGTCGCATAGGATGTCGTCTGTCACATACGTGATAGGCCATCCTTAGTTGGTCCTGTGTATCTCTGAAGGGGAGTGTGCCGAATGGTTATGAAAGATAATGTTAGATTTCGAGGCTTCGTTATTGTGTCGATAGATAGACGACACATTGGAAGGCTCCGATGATTGTCGATGCCTTGATATTGAGCGCTAACACACCGGGCGAGGTAGTTTCGGACACGCCCACCTTTTGGATGACGTGTCATCGGAGGCTCTTCGGAATGCCGTGAGTGACCTTCGAAGTTAGCCAATCCTCTCAGCAATGACTCTTTTTGAAGAGCCGTTGGGGAATTTTGGCGACAAGAGCACCGAAGCTTTTAGGGTAGTTCACGTGTTTGTCGCACGATCGTTTCTCAGGGGTTCTAGGGTGCTTTTTTCTCTGGTTAGGCATCTCGGTTCTTCCTGCCCAGGAGTTCAATTGCCCCGCGCCTATTGGCATGCCCCCTCAAGGCGAAGGTTGGGTGGCCTTGTTTGACGGGGATCCCGAGGATTTAGACGATTGGCGGGAGGCCACCGACATCGACCCGAGCAAGCCGGACGTCGACCATTTCGAAACCAACATCTGGAAAGTCGTCGATGGCATCCTGACCCACGAGAATTGGAGCGGGGAGAACCACACATACTACGAAGGGCCGGCGCTGCCCATGGGACCAGATCCGACTAGCTCGCTCAGACGACGATGGATGGTCCGATCTGGAACTCGTCTGTGAGTTTCGCACCGAAATTGGAACCAATTCGGGGGTGTATTTTCGAAGCCGCTATCAGGCTGTGGATTTTCCTGAAAAGTACAACGATCTTGAGGCCCAGATCAACAACACGGCGGTTGCAGCGACCAATCGTCGTACAGGGAATCTCTTTCCCGTGGGCCCAACCACGACCGATGATGACGTTTCTCCTTCTCCCACCGTGGACAATGTGTGGACACACATGCGCATCTTGGTGATGAATCAGTTCGTGACGATCGAGATCGATGGCGTGGTCATTACCCAGCATCCCATCGTGGACCCTCTGTATCATCACAAAGGAACCATCTGCCTTCAAGGTGAGGGTTTGGCTGAAGGGTTCGACCGGATTGAATTTCCTAATATCTTCATCCGAGAGTTGCCGGTGTCCGGTTGTGACGGCTGGGACCAGGGATCTTCCAGTGTTGATCCAGTCCTCCCACTGGGTTCGTCTCCCTCTCACGAAATCTTGAAATCCATTCAGTCTCCCACCGTTGCTCATTATCACTTCGATGACTCTTTTAGAAATGGCAGCCAGGATCTCTATCACTTTCGCGCCTACGGAAACACTTCATTGGCCTCTGACAACATGGGGTGGATGGCGTCACCCTTGCCTGGATCGCAAGCTATCAAATTCACTGGACGAGATGACTTCATCGTCGCCGTCTTTCATGATGACGACATCCAACCGGATCCTGGCCAGAGCCTGACCATCGAGGCGCTGCTCTACGTGGACCATGCCAAAGAACAGAATGACGATCGAGTGACGTTTCTGTCCTTCGGTGGGCTCCGATTAGACGAGAATAAATACACGAATGATCCAGAGATGACCTTCAACCACAGTGCGCTCGACCCCGAATCGACCTTTGGCGCGTTCTGGAGCGAAGATCAATGGTTCCATCTGAAGATCGTCTATGAGGAAGGTGGTGAGAGTTCCATGATGCGGGTCTATCTAAACGAGAATCTGGTCGCGGAGGAACCTGCGTCGTTAAACGCCACAAGCATATCTCATTGGGATCTGACGATCGGTAATTTTGAGGGCTATGTAGACGAGGTCAGGATCACCAAATCCGCTGTTGATGGTGGCGATTCCGCTCCGATTGAATTGGGGACTTGGCGCACACGTTGTTTTCCCGCAGCAGACTTGGCGGACGCATGCAAAGAGGCCACCCACTGGGGAGATGACGCCGAATTTGATGGCGATGGGTTTAACACTCTAGCAGAGTATTTTCTGGGATTGAATCCGTTGGTCCCTGATGGGCTCGCGTCGTTGGATGCTAGCAGTTTCGAAGGGCCTGTCGTGATCGACTTCATGAGAGCCGATCATACCATGGGGGTGGATTGGGACATCCTAAGCAGCAGTGACCTTACTATGTGGCTCCCGCAGACGGATTCAACAACCACGACGATGACCGACGGCCTCTTATACGATCACCTCCAAGTGGAGCTCCCAGGGGATTTCTCAGCCGACGTTAGGGCCTTCTTTTCTCTCGGGGTCAGTCCCGCCGCTCAGTAGCTGGGTCTCTTCGTCCTTCTTCCGATTTCAGAGTCCCAAATCATGGTGACCATTTCGGCATCTAGATTGAAGTTCCAATCGCCGAGTGGAATCTGGTCGGGTTCACTAGTGCCGACAGGCGATCCATCTGAATTTGCCCTGATGAAGTTTTAGAGAATGACGTTTGTGATAGTGCTTATGCCTGCGGTGACACAGTCTGATGTGTCTGCAAGAAATTAATGAGGGTCTGGTAGAGGGAGTTCCATTGTTCCGATGTAGGTGTGTGACGTGCCCGCATCAATATTGACGAAGACAGGATTGAGATAAGTACCGCTGACAAAGTGATAGGGAAGCGTGCCTTCGGAAGACGAAGCTCCAGGAGGAAAGACGATTCGAGGCGATGTGGAGGTTGCTTGTGCCGTATTCCTGTTGGTGACGGTGATTCTTACTTCGAAGTGATCAGGCATTTCGCTGACGGGTTCGATCTCCATGGTGGTGTCCAAGGAGCCTGGAGTGAGTGAGGCGTTTCCTGGTCGCAGGCTAGCGTCGAATTGGCGCTTCTCACCCGACGGGAGATTGGCGAGGAGGTCTCCGTCAGGGCTGGTCATTGCGGCTCTCTCATCATTGCCTTCAAGGAGGTAATCGTTCTCCCAATCGGTGGCATTCGATTCGGTCACTCTGAGTCGAAAGGAGTCTGTGGCGTTTCCTTTGTTCTCAACGATGATGACTTGTTCAGTGCCGCGATTGAGTGTTCCGCGATTGTAGCGGGTGAAGGCGATGCTTCCTGGTCTGCCGGATCTGTCAGGCGGCCGGATACAGCGGATGAGCATGGAATCCCCTTTCTTCACTTTGTGAATAGCCGCGCCGATACTGTTGGTGATCTCGAAAAAGCCAGCGTTCTTTGCCATATTGGTGCCCGAAACGAAGATATCGGTTTCCAGAGGAGGGCGTGGTAGGGAATTGGGATGAATGCCGGCTAAGAGATTTGCGGCGATGAGAAGGTGCCCAAGACCTAGAATAACCAGGGTGGGGGCGAACTGTAAGGGGCGGTGAGAGAGCGAGATGCTCATGATTTGTCGCTCTGGTCTACGCAGGCGCTGTCAGGAAGTGATGGGGCCATTCTTGAGCTTTTGGTGGTCAGGGCGGGCGATCGTGTCTCAGATCTGAGTTATTGTTATGGAAGTTATAATCAAATGCTTTACTTATGGTGGTAATTATAATATCCGTATGAATGAAGCGATGTGTTTCGACGACCTCCTGTGCCTTGGTTCTGGGCTTGATGACGCTGGTGTGCGGTCTCCAGCTGGGGAAGGCCCAGCAGTATGGGCAAGATGCGCTGACGCCGATTAGTGCTTATTTGGACGGCATCTTTCCCTCGACCGAGCCTGGCGTGGCCGGGGCTCCGCAGCCACCGAGTCTCCTTTCTGAGACTGGGGCGTTCACGGATCTGGCCTCGCTTTCGCCCCGTGCTGGTTTGGTGCCTTACGGCGTGAACTCGCCACTTTGGACGGATGGTTCTGTGAAGCAGCGTTGGGTCGCTGTTCCGAATGATGGTGCAGCCGATTCGGCTGCAGAGCAGATACAGTTTTCTCCAGAGTCTCCTTGGGACTTCCCGGTCGGTACTGTGGCGGTGAAGCAGTTCGACTTGCCGACCGATGGGCGCGATCCCTCACATATTCGCCGAGTGGAAACACGCTTCATTGTACGCGCAGCCAATGGTGGTATCTACGGAGTGACCTATCAATGGCGCGAAGATGGGTCCGATGCCGATCTCTTGTTAGATGGAGCGTCCGAAGAGATCACGGTGACTGATGCGAGTGGTACCGTGAGCACGCAAACGTGGTCTTATCCGAGTCGCACTGATTGTCTGAGCTGTCACAATCCCGATTCGGGCTACATGTTAGGTTTGAACACGCATCAACTGAACGGTGATTTTACGTATCCGAGCACCGGGAGGAATGATAACCAGCTGCGGACGTTAAACCACTTGGGGCTGTTATCGCCAGCTCTCGATGAGTCAGCGATTCCTGGGTATTTGAGTTCTGTATCTTTGGACGACACCAACGCGTCTATCGAAACGCGGGTGCGTTCCTATCTCGATGCAAACTGTGCGCACTGCCATCGGCCTGACGCTTTGGCGACCTCCTTTGACACGCGTTTTACAACGCCATCTGCTGAGCAGAATCTTATTGATGGTTCCGTGCTCTATGATCTTGGAGTAGAAGATGCGCGCGTGGTCGTGCCGCAGAGCATCCAGAGGAGCATCTTGCATCGGCGGGTCAGTTCAGTTGGGATCCATCAGATGCCGCCGATTGGTCGGAACGTCGTGCATGACGAGGCCGTGACTGCGATTAGTGAGTGGATTCTTGCTCTGACGCCTGACCCTGATGGTGGCGGGCTCAATCGATCACCGGTGGCGCAAGATGATGAAGCGAGCACGTTGCAAGGGGAGTTCGTGGATATCCCAGTCTTGTCCAACGATACTGACCTCGATAACGATGTGTTAGTTCGAGAAAGCTCGACCGAGCCTTCTCAAGGATCGTTGGAATGGCTTTCCAACGGCTATGCGCGTTACGCGCCGAATACTGATTTCTTAGGGACGGATAGCTTCACCTATGTGGTGAACGATGGAGCTGGCGGCGTTTCTAACGCGAGCACAGTGACGATTCAAGTGATCTCGGGAACGAATGCGGCTGCGATCACTTTTTTTGATCGCTCTAGCAGATTGGCGAACCCGTCTCACGCAAGCGGCGTGGCCATGGGGATCGCTGACATGGATCAGGATGGCCTTGACGATATCGTCCATTTGAATGGAGCAAAGAACTTGTTCATTGATCACCAGTCCGCTGGCGGGGCTCGTTTCGTTGCCCAGAATCTTGGAAAAGTAAGCAATCAACGTCAGTGGGGGCTGTGCCTTGCCGATGCTGATGACAATGGTTACCCGGATGTACTCAGTGGCGGCTACTACGACAATCTACATCTCAAATGGAACAATGGTAGTCGAACGGTTTACAACACAACTAATCTCACTAGCCCACGCGTCTTCCTCCAGGCGGTAAACTTTGCGGATATCAATGGGGATGGCTATCTCGATATCTTTGCCTGCCACGATGTGGGGGACAACGCGAAGTTCCGCGGCGGAAATGGACGCAGTTTTGTGTATGATAACAGTCTTATAAACACGCGGACGACGCCTTCGAGCGATAACTCGGGAAACTATGGGACTGTGTGGACGGACTATGACAATGATGGGGACCTCGATCTCTATCTTTCGAAGTGTCGCGGCGGCGTCAGTAGCTACACAGATCCGCGTCGGATTAACATGTTCTTCCGCAATGACGGAGCGGCGGGATTCACCAACGTCGCTTCTGATCTTGGCATGGCCTTTGGCGAACAGTCCTGGGCGGCGGACTTTGGTGATATTGATAACGACGGTGATTTGGATTGCTTCGTTGGAAACCACCACGATCCAAGCGTCGTGATGCAGAACAATGGAGACGGCACGTTCACGGATATCACGGCTGCGTGCGGAATCTCAGTGAATTGGCGGGTGATCCAGACTGTATTCCGAGATTTCAATAACGATGGTTGGTTGGATCTTCTGCTAGTAGGGCAGGATCACGAACTCTGGCTTAATGATCGTGCCGGCACCTTTACACGTTCTGGAGAGGCCTTTACCTCTACCACGATCGAGTCTTGTGCGGTGGGTGATCTTAATCGCGATGGATTTACCGATGTCTATGCGGGGTACGCGAAGATCTATAACACGCCGCAGACTAGCCGTCCGGACAAGCTCTTCCTCGCTTCTCCAAACGGCAATGGCTTCCTTTCGATTAGCCTTGAAGGTGAGGCGTCTAACAAATCCGCGATTGGTGCGCGCATGGAGCTGCATGGTCCGTGGGGAGTGCAGGTGCGAGAGGTGCGTGGGGGCGAGAGCTACGGAATCAGTCACAGTTTCACGCAGATCTTCGGTTTGGGGAATGCGCTAAGCATCGAGAAGCTCTGGGTCCGGTGGCCTTCAGGGCTCGTCGAGGAAGTGCTGGATCCAGCGCCTAACCAATTCCTGAAACTTCGTGAAGGTGGTGCTGCTGCGCCTGTCCTAGCGAACCCTGGACCGCAGGCCAATCAAGTTGGTGAAGTTGTCGAATTGGTAATTCTTGGATCGGACCCGACGAACGATGTTCTGACCTTCACCGCCGTGAACTTGCCGCCGGGCTTGCAGATCGATGAGAGCAATGGCGTCGTTTCTGGGACACTGAGCGAAAGTAGTGCGGGAAATTATACCGTGCTCGTGCGTGTAAGTGATCCGTGGTCAACCGTGTCGCAATCGTTCTCTTGGGAAGTGCGCCCACCTGAGTCTGCTCCAGCGGTGGTCTTGTCGACGAGTGCTGCCTCTGTCATGGGCCCCTTTGAAGTCACCGTACGTTTCACCGCCGCAGTCACTGGGCTTTCGTTAGGTGATTTCGCGCTGTCGAATGCGACTGTCAGTTCGCTGTCTGGCGCTGGCGACATTTATCGATTCGATGTGACGCCGGCTGCTCCTGGGGCGATCGCGGTTCGGTTGCCTGCCGATTCCGCAACGGATGATGGATCGCGTGGAAACTTGGATTCGAATACTCTTCCCGTGATCTATGAGTTGCCCTTCACGGCACCTGTTGTGGAAAGCTTTGCTAGTAGTGCGTCGGTTCTCACTGAAGGAGAGCCGACGGATTTGCAGTGGTCGGTGCTGGATGGTGGCACGCCTCTCACGGCGCTCACAATCACCCCGAACCTGGGCAATGTGCTCGGACAGAGTAGCGTCGTGGTGACGCCGAGTGTGACCACGACTTACACGCTAACGACTACGAATGGCGTGGGGAGCGTTTCTGCGACGACCACGATCACGGTGGATCGCTCGCTGCCTACCGAAGATGGTTTGGCGAATCTAAGTGTCCCGGGTAGTGTGGTACATGGGGAGACGGTGACCGTGAGTGTCGAGTATGCGGCTACGGAGACGCGCGAGTTGTGGGTGTGGCTGCAGGATTCTAACGGTGGCTGGCGGACGGCAGCTCAGGGCAATGTGAGTCTGGCGGCGGGATCTGGAAACCACACGTTTGATTTGGTCATCGATACGGGTGCGCGTGTTGGCGATGGCTATGTCTGGGCTTTGCGTTTGTTGCCAGTGGGATGGGCGACGGCCGCCGATGCCCTGGCAGAGGACTTCGGCCTCGCTGATGTGCGAGCGGGAACGGCCCCGCCGGAAGTGGATGCGTTGGGAGCCATCGTGCTTCCGGAACTCGTCATGAGTCCTGACACTATAACGCTGGATATTCCCTTTCAAGTGACGGAGCGTCGTGAACTACGGGTCTATCTGCATGATTCGCAGAACGGCTGGTTCACCGTGGCCAAGGGCAACGCGACGGTTGAGCCTGGCTTTGGTGCCCATGCGTTTACCCTGCCTGTCGTTACCGGTGCCCGCGAAGGTGATGGTTATGTCTGGGCGGTGCGTTTGCTTCCGTTAGGAGCGACGACGGACGATGATGCTTTGGACGCCGACTATGGCAATGCGACCGTGGAGAGGAACTCAGGAGGTCCCGCGACCCAAGACATCGTGACGAGTGTGGAGGCTCCGAGTGCGGTCCAACCCGCGACGGTGGTCGAGGTGCAGGTGGACTATGAAGCGACAGTTCGGCGGGACCTTGGTATCTGGCTGCATGATTCAACGGATGGTTGGCGTACGATCGGGCAGGGATTGGTCAAAGTGGATCCTGGCATTGGCTCGCAAACGTTCAATATCGGCATCGTCGGCGATGCCCGTCCCGGTGCCGGTTACATCTGGGCCGTGCGTTTGCTTCCTGAAGGGTGGGCAGATTCAGATGAGGCCTTTGATGCCTTCTACAAAGATGCTCAGGTGGACGAGCGAGCGACGGATCTTGTGAACCTGGCGGTTCTCCCAACTGCGAGCGCGACTCAGGCTTCGGTTTATGGAACCGTCTTCGAGGCCGATCTCGCCCGTGACGGCAATACGGATGGTGATTGGCGCAATGGCAGTGTGACCCATACGGAACTGGACGTTGATGCATGGTGGGACCTCGATCTAGGCAGCGTGCGCGCTGTGGACCATCTTCTGCTCTGGAATCGAAATGATTGCTGCGGTGATCGTCTCGTGCCTTACAATGTCTTTGTTAGTAAAGAGCCCTTTGTTTCCACGGACGTTTCGGAGGTGAGCAACCAACTTGGCGTGTCTAAGTTCACCTACAACGAAGTGCCGCTGCCGACACAGCGAATCGATGTGAATCGAGCTGCGCGCTATGTTCGGGTTCAGTTGAGCGGAGTAAATTATCTTAGCCTTGCAGAGGTGGAGGTCTACGGCTCGCTAGGTGGGGCTCTGGTCAATGGCATGACCTATTCCTATTACGAGGGGACTTGGACTCAGTTGCCTGATTTCACGACGATGAATCCGGTTCTAACAGGTACCCTTTCTTCCATTAATCTGACACCGCGAGCACGCGACGATTTCTTTGCCATACGCTACCGTGGCTGTCTCGCGATCCCCGCAGATGGAGACTATACCTTGTTCCTCCGGTCAGATGAAGGTAGCCGTCTCTATCTGGACGGCAACTTGGTCGTGGACAACGACGGTGTTCACGACGTAGCAGAAGTTTCTGAGACAATCACACTAGCGGCCGGAATGCATCCTGTGGAGGTGCACTACTTCGAACGCGAAGGAGCGGAGACCCTGGAGGTCTCGTGGGCAGGCCCTGGCTTTGCACGTGAGGAGTTACCGAATAGCGCGATCACGGTGAATGAAACCGGAGAGAATTTAGGGTTTCATCATGTAGGGCGGCGGGTGCCAACCCATGATAATGCGGATGGAGATCTGCTAGATTTGGCGGCAGAGTATGCGCTCGGTCGGAACCCTTATGTCGCGTCTATGGAGGATGTGGGGATCGATCTGCAAGCTCACGAGGAAGGCACACGTCTATCCGTTTCCTACAAACGTCCGGCCGGCCATAGCAATATCGATTATTGGCTGGAGGTTAGTGCGGACCTCGTTTCTTGGTCGACCGTCCTGCGGGAGAGTGAGATCGAGACCCTGCGTTATGGCTGGGAGAAAGTGAACTATGACCATCTAGAAGATTTGCCTGGTGTGAGTCTGGAGCGTGGTTTTGTCAGGTTGCGTATTTGGCATCATGATTGGAACTATGAAACGACGACACCGATTTGCGGTTGGTATCGAACTTCATTCAGTTCTGGTTACCAAACCCATGGTGTGAGTCTGAATGCGTCTCCAATCTACGCGAGTAGCATTGCTGAAGTGGATGTGGACGGCGCCCGCTTCACCCTTGCTGCGCCTGGCCTGAGAGAATTTCTTGGGGAAGGTGCGTACTATCTTGAGTTGGCGAGTGGCCAGCATGAGGGGCATCGCTTTGATATCGATCTAGCAGGAACGACGGATCAGGTCGTCTCTATAGATCTTCGCGGTTTGCACAACACCTTGAGTGCTCTTCCCACGTCGGGGCTTCGATTCAGCCAGGCCGTTATTCGTCCACATCGCTTACTTGGTGAGGTGTATCCCGTTGGCCAATTCCAAGGATCCAATGATCCTGCGAGCGCGGACCAAATGCAGTTCTTTAATGGAACGGGTTACGATAGCTACTATCTCTTAGACGCGGGTGGTCGGCGACACTGGGTTGCTAGTGGAGATACGGATCTCGACAACGCGCATCAAATGGTGATTCCGCCTGGAGTTGGAGCCTTTGTTAGGCTTTCAAGTGATAGTCTAGGGGCATCTGTTCTGGTGACAGGGCATTTGCGTGACCACGCGTTCATACAACCGCTTCAGCAGGGATATAACTTACTTGCGCCGAGTGCGCCCCTTGATATGAGCCCTTCGACACGCGGGCTGACGTTGTCCAATGGCTTCTTAGGAGACTCGGACCCGACGGGTGCGGATCAGGTGCAGCTCTGGCTTGGGGATCTGGTTCAGGGAATACTTGGGTATCGAGGCTACTTCTTGCTCGAGGCGGATGGTCACGAGTACTGGACGGGGGCGACGGACCCGGATCTTACGGATGAAGATCACTCCACGCTCTTCATGGGAGACCGGGCGTTCTTCTTCCAAGCGACGGGCGAGTCTCACCGTAGTTATCGTGTGCCAGCTGTAGAAATTCAGAGAGAGCGTTAGATTGAGTTTGTCTTGGCCGGGAAGGTCGTTCTTTGCTATCGTCTCCACATGATAAGCAGGGCGTTTCTAGGATGTATCTTGTGCTTGGCTCCGCTGGTGGCAGATGGAGGTAAGCTGTATTGGGTAGATCGTAGTGCTGGGAAGGTGCAGCGTTCGAATCTAGATGGTTCCGAGATAGAGACTCTGATTGAAGTAAACTCGAACAACTTGCGGGGGATCGCCATCGATGTGGCGGATGATACGCTCTACTTCGCTGACAACAAAGCTAAGAGCATCTCGAAGGCCATGCTGGATGGCGATGGTGTGACGGCGATTGTGAATGGTCTAGGCTTCCCGGCGGATGTGACGTTGGATCTGGCGAATCGTAAACTCTACTGGTGTGATGAGGCGCGTAGTGTGATTGAGCGTGCCAATCTCGATGGGTCAGGCGTGGAAACGGTGGTCGCGACGCCGAGCCCCTATTATTTAGAACTCGATGTGCCTAACAACGTTCTGTATTGGGGCGATTTCTCCGCCGGGAACATCAATCGTTGTTCACTCGATGGAGGAGCCTCGACCAATCTCTTTACGGGCCAGCCACGCATTCGCGGAGTGAAGTTGGATCGCGCGAAAGGGGAACTCTTCTGGTGCAACCGTGCGTCGAATCATATCCAGCGACGGCTCGTGGATGGTGGGCCTGTCAAAACAGTGATCACGGATTTAGACACGCCGCATGGATTGGTCATCGATCCAGTGGCGAGGAAAGCGTATTGGTGCGATACCGGCACTGATAATCATAACAACGGTGGCCAAGCGATCAACCGAGCCGACCTCGATGTGGCCGGGCCGATGGAGACGATTGTATCCCTTTCTCAGCCGTGGGATGCGGACCTCGATCTGCGCACGACGAGCTATGCTCAGTACGTGGCACGTTATTTCCGAACCTCTCGTAGCGAGGCGGATACGGCTACCGAAGGAGACTTTGATCAAGATGGGGCGAGCCAGTTACTCGAATATGGGTTGGCCAGTCATCCGGAACGCCGGGATTTGACCCCGCAAGTGGCGGTGGAGGTGATGGATGGGAAGGCCTTCTTTGTCTTCCAACGTTTCTCAGAGGTCTCCGATTTGAGTTACCAGATCGAAGTATCTAGCGGTATGGACAGTTGGGAGACGAATAGCCCCAATGGCCAGGTTACGGGGGTCGAAGAGATCGATGTTTTAGCTCACGGTGTAGAGCGTGTGACGACGGCAATCCTTACGGACGCCTCGCATGGTCGGCTACGTGTGGTTGTTGATAGGTAGGAATTGCCATTAGATCTACTGATCTTTGATTGGTTAGGTAAATTAACCGACCTCGCCTTAGTTAGGCGATTGTATGGAATCTTCTGGACATTATGGAGAACTGTCTCGCAGAGTCTTGTCTTCACCTGTATTACAAACCCCACTACCCATAAATTCCCATGACAAGAGTTCCTACTCTTGCCTCTTGGTGTGTGGCGTTGGCAATTCTAATCGCGGGTATTTCCGTGGCCAGTGCTCAAGACATCAAAGGCTCCATTAGACACACCTCCCAAGCAATCGTCATCGATGGCAACCCCGATGATGCTGCCTGGGCGACGGCCAATGAGTATACCCTCAATGGCGAATCGTTCACCGCAGTAGGCGACATGCCTGATGATGATGATGACCTCTCCTGCACGTGGAAGGCGCTGTGGGATGATGACAACTTCTATTTCTACGCAGTAGTCACAGACGACTATTTCTCCAACGACGGCCCTGATGCTTGGCAGGATGATAGTTTTGAGCTTTACCTCGACGCAGATGGGCTCGGTAAAGACGACGGTCCTACGGTTCCTGACTACAATGTCGATAAAGAACACCCGATCTATCAGCTTACGATTGTACCGGGTGAGGTTGAGGTTACCAACGGCATCAATCACGAGCGTTGGGTGACTGAGAATGGAGATGTGGCAGACTTGAATGCGATTGCCGCCACATCAGACACAGGTTATACGATAGAGTGGGCCATCCCTTGGTCTACCCTCACTGATTTCACTCCGGCGGAAATCCTTGAACGTGGTTTCTTTGGCTTCGGCGTGGCCATCAATGATGACGACGAAGCCGAAGGCGAACGACAAACGCAGCTTAGCTGGGCTACAGATAGCACTGAGCAGTGGCATGATCCTACAACCTTTCCGGATGTGGAATTACTCTTCCCAGAGGGGCCGGGTCCTGACATCTTTGTGAAACAAGCACTCGATCTCGGGAGAGTTTCTGCCGGTGTGCCCGTTCAGTTTGAACTCGAGGTGGGGAATGTGGGTCAAGACAATGCGTTGACTATTTCGAGCATCTCCGTGACTGGGCCTGACAAAGACCTCGTCACCGTTGGAGAACTTGCCAGTGTCCCTGCAAGTGGCGTTGGTAAGCTTGCGGTAACGTTGGACACGGTGGGTCGAACAGGAGCCTTTGATTTTACGATCGAAATCCAAAGTGACGACGTCGATGCTGATGATCAGACTCGGACGACGAGAGTGAATGCAGCTGTGATCAACTTCACGGGACCTGCTGCCCATTATGCCATGGACGATGATGCTGGTGGCACTGAGCTGCGAGATGTCACGGGCTACAACCGTCACGGGACGTTAGACGGCGCGACCTTGGGTGGAGCCACACTCGCTACGGGTGGTTCTCTGAACGTCAGTGGAGGAGCGCAAGGCGTTGTTCCCGGAGAGGGCCTCGGCGAAATCACAGACTTTACAGTTTCCATGTGGATTCAGCCATCGGAACTTGCCGCTTTGCAGACCGTGATTGGTCAAGGCGTGAGCACACCGACCTTTGCGGTTCTTGTTCAGGATGGTGACCTAAACTGGTTCTCGGGCGAAGCTCCTGAGTTCGGTGTTGCAGGTGCGATCACCGCAGGAACGAAGTACCATGTGGTTGCGAGTTACACAGCGACTCAGGCCGTCCTTTATCTCGATGGTGTGGCAGTTGCGACCCAGGACGACCCTGTCGAAGTCTCCATTGACCCTCTTGATAGCTACTTCATCGGTGCCTTTGACGGTGGCCTTGCGTTCTCTGGCCTGATCGATGATGTGCAGATCTATGATCGCGTCATCTCAGCCGACGATGTGGCTGAGCTCTTTACGACGCCAGGCACGGTGTTGGGCGCTGTCGAAGTGCCCATGGAGACTAGCAACATCACTTGGGGAGACGTCGACCTCGATACGACGCTGGGCGACTTGATCGGTGGTTCTTCGATCACGTTTGCGCCGTTCGCCTATGATGGCGGGAACGCTGAAGGCACGTTCTGGACAGGTGATGGCGGAACGACGGGCGACGATATTCTGGACTCGGTTTACAACAGCCATGGCTGGAATGGCGATGGCGCGTCGATCACGCTCGATGGCTTGACGGCCGGCGAGTCCTACCAAGTGCAATTGTTAGGCGCGGGAGATACACGAGGCTGCTGTAACACGCGGAATCAAGCGGCCTCTGATGGGACGAATGTCAGTAGTGATTTCCCTCGGGGGAATAGTTCGGTCATCGGGAGTTTCACCGCGACTGGAGCGACTCAGGATATCATGATTGTTTCAGGCACTGACAATGGTGTGGATCCTGGTCTCAGTGGTTTTATTCTAACAGATGCCGCTGGGAGCTTCATCTCTGCCTCTAATGTGGGGCGGACCGAGGGGGACGATATTACGTTAACGGTGCCAACAGGTGGTGACGGACCGCTCGACCTCCTCGTATTGGGAGCCGATGATACTGGGGAGACGGGGGCCGATGCCAATGTGCTTGCTTTCCTTGGGGAGACGTTTGGTGCCGAGAATGTGCGTTATCAAAACTCTGGGGCTACGGATGGCACCGAGGCGGCTGATGTGATTATCTTCTCGTCGACGTTTGGTTCGGGGTCCGTGCGAGGGAAATTCCACAACGCCGCAGTACCTATTGTGAACTGGGAAGAAGCGGTCATGGATGCAAGCGCGGAAGGCGAGTTTGGTCAAAGCTCGGTGATCATGACCAAGTCCACCGACACGGTTCAGATGGCCTTGTCCGATCACCCCATCGCTGGAGATCTGGCTGGAACCACGATCGACTTCTTCTCTGCGCCAGGCGCGGAAACGCTAGGGTCCTCTTCACTCTCAGCTGGAACCGAGGCGGTGGGAACAGCTGCCGATGGTAGCATTGTGGATCTTGCCATGCTCTTCGCCACAGAGGCTGGAGCGGCTGTGGCCGACGGCGCAGGAGTGACAGACAATGTGTCGCCTGCGCGACGAGTGGCTTTCCCAATAACGGATTCATCATTCAATGACCTAACGGATGCAGGCAAGCAGTTGTTCGTGAACTCCATCCGATGGGCGGCTGGTGTTGGCGGTGATCCCTCGCCAAACTTGGTGGGTTATTGGCCAGCCGATGAAGGTGAAGGCACGACGGTGGCAGATGTGAGTGGCAATGGCCTCGACGGTACATTGGTCGGCGGTACCTGGGGTGCGGGTGCAAGTGGCGGAGGCTTTGAGGTCACCGGTGAGGATGGCGGCGGCAGTTATGTCGAAGTGCCGGCCACAGGCAAGACCTTCGAGCAGATCACGATCACGGGTTGGATTAACGGCGCCCACACGGGGGATTGGTCTGGGCTGATTCAAGCCCGTGGCGGCGAGGCTCCTGATCAGCCCATAGGCATCGGCTTCAGTGGCGGTTCTGGGAATATAGGTTACACGTGGAACGACAATTCCAACACCTCCTGGGGCTTCGAGAGTGGGGTCGCCATCCCACCAAATGAGTGGGTCTTCATTGCCCTCTCATTGACGGAAGACGAAGCGACCTTGTATGTCGGCTCAGGTGGTGAACTGAACTCCGCCGTCAATGCGGTTCCCCAGCTAGCACAAATGAACATGAACACCTCATGGTTCTTTGGTAAGGACAATTGCTGTGGCACAGCGCGTAACTTCGACGGATTGATGGACGATATCTCGATCTGGGACGTGGCCCTGAGTGAAAGTGACTTGTTAGACTTATTTAATGGCGCTGAGACTCCTCTGACATTGCAGCCTGAGGTTATGCCCACTCCAACGAATCTAATCTTGGAAGACGTCGGCATTACCGAGAACGGTGTCTTCGGACTTACCATTCCTGATGGGTTCACAGTGGACATCGAATACTCGACGGACCTTGAGAACTGGGAGGTCATCGCTCCTGGCCTCGGTGGCGCGCTCGAAGAGACGGACGCGGACCGCATCGCTGCTCCCGCTGGCTTCTATCGCGCGAAGCAGTAACGTCGCTGATAGACGTTACCAAATAAGACGATTAACGAACGGGCAGGGCGGCGACGCTCTGTCCGTTCTGCGTTTCAGGATCTTAGCGCCTCCTGCAAGTAGGCCAACTCAGCGTCGATGTGATCGGGATCGTCCAGCGTCTGGGCAATCTCGGCTTTGACGGTTTCACGAAACTTGCGGCGTAGCCGATGGATAGCTACTTTGGTCGCATTCTCGCTTAGGCCTAACTGTTCGGCAGTATCGGCTTGTCGTAAGCCGGTGCTATCCCCGGTGAGCAACGGCTTCAAGGCGTCGAACTTGGCCCACTCGTTGTTCGCCTCCATGGATTCCCTCAGTTCACATAGCGCTTTGGCTAGAATGGTGAGGGCCCAGCGCCGATCAAACTCTTGATCTGGAGGTAGCTCTGGGCTGGGCGTTTGATCCTCCTCTAGAGGGACCGTTGTCGCGCCGCCGCCCCGCTTAGCTGTAAGATCATGACGCTGTCGATCCCACAAGTAGTGTTTTACCGCGCCTAACAAAAAGGCGCGGAAGCGACCGCGATTCGGATCTGCACCGTCAAAGGCAGATTTGCTAAGCACGTTGGCGAAGAATCCCTGCGTAAGATCGCGTGCTTTCTCGTCATGGCGAACGGTGGCTCGGATGAAGCCTTGCACAGGCTCGTAATAGGCTTCGCAGAGTTCAGAGAGTGCTAGTTTCGCCTCTTCCGAGGCGCCACGAGACCGGGCCACACGTGTCCAGCGCGTTGTGAAGAAGGCGCCGTTACTCACGATATCCTCGAATTCCGTTACTTTTAGGGTAAGGCATGAGTGGTAAGTCTGGATAGGTGAACTCACGCAGGGGGCGAGTGTAGAACTCGAAAGCCTGAATTTCTTCTATCGGGACTCCTTTAAACGAATAGCTGTCGACCCTCCCACTGCGTTGCCTGCCAGAACGGTGATCGACCCGTTCGCCAGTGTGCAGAATCGGCACGATCTTGAGCTGATGGGCCTCCGTAGACTCTATGACTTGCACATCGATGGTGAATTCTTGGCCGCCCGGGTCATTGAGAGTAAAGTTGTCAAACTCAAGGAAGTGAATTCGTTTGTTGAATGTCTCTTCCGTCAAGCGTTCGGGGCGCCTTTGCCACTGCCCGCCTGATGCAGTGAGCTTGAGCGAGATGGTATTGAGCATTGGAGGTGGTATCTTAAGGTCCGCTGAGAAACGATAAGTCGTCTCATATGGAGGTCGCCCCTGTGAACCATGCGACAAGCTTTGTCCTTCCTTGTCGTAGAAGTTGCAAGTCAGCGAAGTTGAGGGGTCGAAAGCCGGATGGTCGATGGCTAGTTTAAGGACCTGATAGTCGAAGCCCTCATCGTATGGTCCTGGATCCTGACCGACCGGAAAGTCGAGCGTCTCAAGCCATGTCAGATCTTCGAGGTTATTCATTAGCCGGCCATCTCGAGCCCAAGTGACAGGTTGCTCGTCGCCTCCAACTTGCCATTGCAAGCAGAGGATCTCTGGCTTGCCTTCAAATGGGACAGCATGGTTGAGATCATAGTTCCAAAGAGACTCCGTGAATTCGTGGAGCTCTTCTTTGTCCCGCACGGGAGATGGCGTCATCTCGATCTGTTCGATGCTAGCGGTGTGATCGATCAAGAAGACGCGGCCTTCGTTTAGCCGATAGACGGTTCCATTGAGTCGCAGGGTGTTGGGATCTCCAGAATGATGATAGAATGCAATCTTAAGCTCGTTGGGTAAGGTTAGAGTACCGTCGTTGCTCCAGGCATGGTTGACGGTATTGGAAGAACTGGACGAGCTCGTGCTGAAGTCGTCGGTGGAATGAAGGATAAAGTGCACGTTATCTTCTTCATAGACACAGTAGGTTTTGTTGCCAACGGACTTTGAACTCGGTGCAAAGAAGGAAGGTGCGGGTGCGGCGGCTGTGCGTCAATACGCGATCATTGCTACAGGAATTGCGATGACGGCGACGACGACGAAAGCGGCTAGACATCCTACGATGGGGCCAGCCGACGTTGATCGGGTGTCAGGTCTAGGATGAATCCATCGCCAGGTGCTACGTATGGACCAGAAGCATGCGCCAAACGCGGCGATGAATGCGAGTGACGTGCCAATAGACCGACCTAAGCCGTTTGCATTTGATGCCGGAATGTAGATGAGGGCTAAGACGGCAATGAAGAGGAGGATAAGAGGTAGGAACAGTGCTGCGAACATGGCGAGGCCCGTGCCGTGCTGAGCCCGGCCTTCTCGTATGCTTTTGAGATGGCTCCAACCTCGCAACGTACCTGCGCCTAGCATGAGAATGCTGACGCCTAGCAAAGCAATCGCTCCGACTTTGGCGACGACCGTGGCAGGCGCTTGTGAGATTTGGCGTGCGGCGTCGCTCTGTTCGGAGTCAAGATCGGCGAGTTTCGCTCGGAGCAAACTGACTTCGAACATTGCTAGCAGCGGTAAGATGAGACTGAAGACGACGAGGCCGGCTGCCTTTCCGGCACCGGTTCTCCGAGTGGATTGCTCCGGCTGGGGGGGCGGGAGGTGGTGTTCTGACGATCGTCTCCACCTGAGTGCGGACCTCATCGGCACTTTGCTGACGCTGTTCCCGTTCTTGCTCAAGTGCTCGCTGGACGACGGCATCGATGCGGGCATCGACTTGAGAGACTTGTGAGGGCGGCACGAACTCTCCGGTGGGTAGCTCGCCTGTGAGCATTTCGTAGAATACGACGCCCAGAGAATAGATGTCGGCACGATGATCTACCTTGTTTGGATCGGTGACTTGCTCTGGGGCCATGTACTGGGGAGTGCCCAAAGAAGTGCTAGCGTGAGTGAGTGCAGTCACTGCGCCGCTACTGCTGCTCGTTGAGAAGGGATCGGCTTCCGTCCCCACGACTTTAGCGATGCCAAAGTCGGCGATCTTCAGATTGCCACGCGAATCTAACAGGATATTATCTGGTTTGATGTCGCGGTGGAGGATGCCTTCGCTATGCGCGTATTGGAGTGCTTCGCAGATCTTGGGCACGACGCTGAGCGCTTGCTCTGGGGTAAACTTGCCCGTGCGCATGGCTTGGCGAAGGTTCACGCCATCCACGTACTCCATGAGGAGAAAGAAGTAGTCTCCTGCTTGGCCGAAATCGTGTAGCGTGACGATGTTAGGATGATTTAGCTTTGCTAAGACACGGGCTTCTCTCGTAAAGCGATCCGCGAAGGCCTTGTCTGACGCGAGGCCAGAGGAGAGGACTTTGAGCGCCACCCAACGATCAAGGTGTGGTTGGCGGGCTTTGTAGACGGCACCCATGCCGCCGCGCCCAATGAGTGAGTCGATTTCTAACTGCGGGAAGGCGGCGGCGACCGCTTCGAGCGTGGGTGCCGCTTCGCTCTCCGCAGGTTCTGTGGGGGCCATGACGCTCGCCAGCAGGCAGTTCGGGCAGAGGCTCTCTGGAGAATCGGCTGTGAGTGTGGTGCCACACTTCGGGCAGGTCATGGAAGGATCAGAGTTCATGTCGGCCTTTCCTGAGCGCTCATGAGAGAAAGGTTACTCGGAAAAGTACACTTTGGTCACTGAACTTCAGCGTCTCAGCTTCCGGTCATAAAACTGCACGCCCTTGGGGGGCCGTAGGGGCATGGTCATGCCGCCGGATTCAGCGAGTTCCGTGAAGAGCTGCTCACGGAGGGCTTCAATCTGTTCCTGATAGGCGGGAATTTGGATGAGATTGTGGCGTTCGTGAGGGTCCGTCTGTAGATCGTAGAAGCCATTGCGATCCCATACGCCGTGGTAGTAGATGTACTTAAATCTGTCCGTGCGGATGGCGAGGCAAGTCGGCATGGCGGGGAAATTCCATTCCCAGTGGTATTCGTAGAGGATGTGTTTGCGCCAGTCAGGCATGGATTGACCGCGGAGGAGGGGAGTGAATGATTGTCCATCCATCTTGGGAGCGCCGTCTGGAACTTTGACATCAGCGAAGTCGAGCAATGTGGGTGCGAGGTCGATGTTCTGAACCATGTGAGCGATGCTCGTATTGGGGGCGATCCTGCCTGGTGCGTGGGCGATCATGGGAACTCGAATGGAGGCTTCGAAGGCATCGCGTTTGTCGTAGAAGCCGTGTTCTCCGAGCGCGAATCCGTTGTCGCCCATGTAGAGCGTGACCGTGTCTTTCTGAATGGGCTCGAACGTCTTCATGACGCGGCCGATGTTCTCATCGAGGCCGTGTACGGTCTCACAGAAACGCCAGTAGAGATTATCGAAGGACGGCACCGGATCTTTGTCGAAAGCGCCCGTTTCCATGTGATCAATGCCGTGGATCCCGTAGCGTCGTTCGCGGATCCAGTTTGATTGCGAGGCGTAGTTCTCTTCCGTGTTCGCCATCGTCTCTGGGTAGGGGATGGGTTTGTCCTGGTAACGACCGTGATGACGTGATGACGGTGTGAAGGGATAGTGAACGGCTTTGTAAGAGAGATAGAGGAGGAAGGGCTTGTCTTTCGGTCGCTGATTCTCGAACCAATCCAGTGCCTGGTCTGTCAGAATGTCAGTCAGGTAGCCTTTGAACGGCTTCTGCTTGCCGTTGATGTTGAGTGTTGGGTCAAAGTACTCGCCTTGGCCTTCGAAACTGACCCAGTGATCGAAGCCAGGGCGGGGGCTGTCATCGTCGTGTCCCATGTGCCACTTGCCGATGAAGGCGGTGTGGTAGCCTGCTTTCTGAAGATACTGAGGGAAGAACATCGTGCCCTCAGGAACGGGGCGCTGATTGTCGACCACGCGGTGGTGATGCATGTACTGGCCGGTGAGAACAGAGGCGCGGCTTGGAGAACACAACGAGGTGCTAACAAAGGCATTGGCGAGATGGGCACCACCGGCAGCGAGTTGATCGAGGTTGGGAGTTTCCAACCATTCTGGAGCGTCAGGGTGAAACCCCAGGAAGTCATGGCGGTGATCATCGCTCAGGATGAGCATGAGGTTAGGCGGCGCGGCGATCGCAGCACCTAATGTGATGATGGCAAGAAAGGCGACGAATGCTGGTTGTTTCATGGTGTGGATTGCCGATGATTCTAACTCGCGAAGTTTCGTAAGATTCCGAGGCCAAGAGCCTGACTCTTCTCGGGGTGGAACTGGGTCGCGACGATGTTTCCTTTGCGGATGGCGGCGGCAAAGCGGACGCCGTAGTCGCAGTAAGCGCTGACGATGGAGTCGTCTTTCGGCTGCGGGTAGTAGGAGTGGACGAAATAGACGTGCGGGTTCTCGGGAAGACCGCGCCAGAGTGGGTCTGTCTTATCGACAGGCTCAATCTCATTCCAGCCCATGTGAGGTACCTTGAGGTCATTGCGAGGGAAGCGGATGACTTCGCCCGCTAAGATTCCGAGGCCATCGGCACCTTCAAATTCTTCGCTGTGGTCGAAGAGGATTTGGTAACCAATGCAGATGCCGAAGTAGGGCTTGTCGGCTTCTAGCCAGTCACGCAGGGGGCTCCAGAGATCTTGTTCCTTCAGTTGTTTGACGCAGTCGACACAGGCGCCCACGCCGGGGAGGACGAGGCGGTCGACGCCTGCCAAGTCGGCTGGGCCGCGCACGAGTTTGCTGGAGGCGCCGATCTTGGTGAGTGCGTTGTGAGCGCTGTGGAGATTGCCTGCTCCGTAGTCGATGAGTCCGATCATGAATCTGTTAGGTTTCTGAGTTGGGTGAAATGGGCCTAACGGCAAAGAGGGAAGCCGTTGCCGACTTCCCTCTTTGGTGTTCTTTAAATGGTTCGTTGGAAGTCTCTGTTAAGCAGTGGCGTTGCGCACATGCTCTTCGGCTCCTTTGATGATGCCAAAGAAGCTATCGACTTCCAGGCTAGCGCCACCGACGAGAGCGCCGTCGACGTCTTCTTGAGAGATAAGTTCAGCGATGTTGCCAGGCTTGACGCTGCCACCGTATTGGATGCGGAGTTGGCCAGCGACTTCAGCATCGTAGAGGTCTGTGAGGACCTTACGGATGAAGGCGTGGGCTTCTTGCGCTTGCTCAGCGGATGCAGTGCGTCCTGTGCCGATCGCCCAGACGGGTTCGTAAGCGATGACGAGATCGTCTGCGCGGGAGCGATTGACGTCTTTCATGCCAGCTTTGAGTTGGCGCTCGAGAACCTCTTCCAACTTGTTGGCGTCACGCTCTTCGAGGGTTTCGCCAACGCAGAGGATCGGCTTGATGCGCGCATCGAGTGCGGCTGCGACTTTGCGTTGGACGTAGTCGTCTGACTCTCCGAAGAGGGAGCGGCGCTCGCTGTGGCCGAGGATGACATACGCGCAGTCGAGCTCTTTGATCATGCGTGCGCTGATCTCACCGGTGAAGGCACCGGCTGGCTCAGGAGACATGTTTTGGGCGGCTAGAGCGATATTGTCCGCAGGCCTGGTAGAACCAGCCGCTGCGGCCAGAGATACGAAGGGTGGCGCGATGACGACATCAACGGCGTCGCGTGAGCCTAACAGGCGAGCGAAAGAGCGAAGGAATTCTTCCGTCTCTTGCGGCGTCATGTGCATCTTCCAGTTGGCCGCGATGATCGGTTTGCGTTTCATAAAAAAGTGACTAGTGGGTCGGCAGGATGAGAAGTGTTGGTTTCGGCAGAGGTCTTAAGCCTCCGAGAGAGCGGCGACGCCAGGAAGCGTCTTGCCCTCGAGAAGTTCGAGTGAAGCACCGCCGCCGGTGCTCATGAAGGTCATCTTGTCACCGAGGCCAAACTTATTGACCGCCGTGACTGAATCGCCACCACCGATGATGGTCGTGGCTTCGGTGTTGTTTGCGAGCACCTCGCAGATAGCTCTAGTGCCTTTGGCGAAGGCGTCGATTTCGAACACGCCCATGGGGCCATTCCAAATCACCGTTTTGGCATCTTTTAAGACCGCATCGAATTCTTCGATGGCTTTGGTGCCGATATCGAGGCCTTCCCAGCCGTCACGAATGCCACCACCATCCGCGTAAGGCGTGATGCTGTTGGTGTTCGCTTCGTTCGAGAAGTCATCGGCTTCTAAAGAGTCTGCGGGGAGTAAGAGGTTCGTTCCCTTGGCTTCTGCCTGGGCGAGGATTTCTTTCGCGATCGGGATGTCTTCGTCGACGGCGTAGCTTGTGCCAATAGCGTGCCCTTGCGCTTTACGAAAAGCATACTGCATGGCACCACCGATCAGAATGGTATCTGCTTTGTCTAACAATGCATCAATGACGCCGATCTTGTCGCTGACTTTCTTGCCACCGAGGATAACGACGAATGGACGTGCCGGATCTTTGAGCTCGCCTTGAAGATACTTGAGTTCCTTCTCCACGAGCGAGCCCATGGCTGCCTTCTCGACATGCTCGGCGATGCCTGCTGTTGAGGCGTGTGCGCGGTGCGCGGTGCCGAAAGCGTCATTCACAAAGACGTCTGCTAGAGCAGCCAATTGCTTTGCGAACTCAGGATCGTTGCTGGTTTCGCCAGGGAAGAAACGGACGTTCTCCAGGAGGAGAATTTCTCCTTCGGGGAGTTCGTTGGCAGCCTTCTCGACTTCCGGACCCACAGTTTCACCGAGGAAATGCACCTTGGCATCGACCAATTCCCCGAGGCGCTTGGCCACGGGAGCGAGGGAGAACGCTGGGTTCTTCTCGCCCTTGGGTCGACCGAGATGCGAGGCGAGGACCAGCCGAGCCCCACGACCCAGGAGATGCTGGATCGTGGGAAGGCTGGCACGGATACGTGTGTCATCCGTGATCTCACCGTCTTTCAACGGCACATTGTAATCGACCCGAACGAAGACGCGCTTCCCTTTCGGATCGAGGTCGCGGAAACTGAGTTTCGGCATTGAAGGATGGTGACGGTGTCTTAGATGGACGCGCCGAGCTTGTTCATCATGTCCACAGCACGGTTGCTGTAGCCCCACTCGTTGTCATACCAGCCGACAACCTTGACCATCTTGCCTTCCATGACGCCCATCGTGGAGAGGCCGTCGAGGATACAAGAGTGAGGATTACCAACGATGTCTTGGAGGACGAGAGGCTCTTCGCTGTATTCGAGGATGCCTTTGAGAGGACCTTCGGCAGCTTCTTTAAGCGCAGCATTCACGTCTTCGTTGCTTGCGGCCTTCGTGAGAACAGCCGTGAAGTCAGTCACAGAACCCGTAGGTGTTGGGACACGGAAAGCACCGCCGTTTAACTTGCCTTTCATCGCTGGGATTACTTCAGCGATGGCGCGAGCAGCACCCGTGGATGAAGGGATGATGTTCACAGCAGCGGAACGCGCCCGGCGGAGGTCGCTGTGAGGAGCATCGAGAAGACACTGGTCGCCCGTGTAGCTGTGGATCGTGCTCATGACGCCGCCTTCGATGCCGAAGGTGTCATTGAGAACCTTGACCATAGGAGCCAAGCAGTTCGTCGTGCAGGAAGCGTTGGAAACGATGTGGTGATTTGCAGGATCGTAGTCACCATCGTTGATGCCGAGGCACATCGTGATGTCTGGGTCTTTGGCTGGTGCGGAAATAACGACTTTCTTGGCACCTGCGGTGATGTGCTTGCTAGCACCGTCGCGGCTGGCAAAGAAACCAGTAGATTCAAGAACGACGTCGACACCGAGGTCACCCCAAGGGAGAGCTGCAGGGTCGCGCTCTGCGTAGGCTTTGATCTTGTGGCCATTCACGGTGATGGACTCATCATCGTAGCTCACATCACCGTCATACTTGCCAGCGACGGAGTCCCATTTGAGCAAATGGGCGAGCGTCTTGTTGTCCGTCAGGTCGTTGATAGCGACGACTTGCTTGAGAGTTTCCGGGGACATTGCCCGAAGTACCATGCGGCCGATGCGGCCAAATCCGTTGATTGCGAAGGTTGCCATTGTGTCTTGTAGTATGCAGTGCGTTGAAGAAATGAAGACGCCGGTGCGGCAAATTGTTGCCATTCTATAGCGAATTCGGCGCTACTTAGCAGTAGCGAGGAAGCCAGTCAACTGGCGCTTTCGCGGATTCCAGCTACGATACTAGCAAGGTTGATTTCGTGAGAAACTTACGTCATCATGGGACCCATCGGTGTGGCTAATAGGGCTGCAATGCCGTGAACCTCGTTATACCCGATCAGAATCATGAGTGAATCGCACGTAGTAGACCCAGGAAACGGGGTCGATCTCAAATCACAAGCAGTGCAGGCAGCCGAGGAATTGCGTTCAGCTGCCGCCTCGCGGGCCAGCCAGTTTGGCGAAGTCGTGGAGCGAAAGACTGACCAGGTCTCCGAGATTGCCTCAGAACGGGCTGATCAGCTACGCCAAGCCGCTGAGACGGGCTGGGAAGAAGCCAAGGTCAAGGTGCAGGACTGCATGCAGGAAGGCGAAGTCTACGTACGTGAGAATCCTGGAAAGTCAGTTGCGACGGCTCTAGGAGTTGGCTTCGTGCTTGGCCTCCTCTTCCGCCGCTAGTCCGCGCGTGCAGCCTCCACCCGACGATTATCAGAACGACGGCGTTTTTCAGAACCGGTTTCAGAAGGTCCTTCGAAGCCTGGTCCTCTATGTTCAGGCTCGGCACCTCCTCTTCGGGATCGAGTTTAAGGAAGCTTTCGGTTATTTTTCGAAACGAGTCGTCCTGGCGCTCGTTGCCCTGGTCTTTCTCGTCTTCGGCTACGCCTTGCTCCTCGCAGGATCCATTATTGTTATCGATCACTTCACAAGCGTTCCTTGGTGGTTTGTCTGCCTTCTCCTGGCACCGGGGCACCTCGTCATCGGCTACCTCTGCCTCAGACTCGCCAAACGCCCTCCAGAAGACCCCTTATTTAAGGAGTCTATCAACGAACTAGCCAAAGACCGCGAATGGCTCTCCAATCCGACGAAACCTTGGTGGTAAGTAAGTTAGAGCTTATTGCCCGACTCGATAGCGCCCGCTGGCAACTCAGCCGGGACGCGCGCGAGTTTGGCGACGACCTTTCGAATAAACTCAGCGTGAAAGGCCAGATCACACGCTCGTTTCGCAGTCGTCCCTCTGCTTGGGGCCTGGGCCTATTGGGACTGGGCTTTGTTACCACTCGCCTCATCTTTCGAAAGAAAGAGCTTCCAAAGGATGGAAAACCTACCTATAATCGTAGCCGATGGTCTACATTGGTGCAGATGGCGAAGGGGCAGCTCCTGAAAAGGTTACTTTTAGCATTTGAACCTCTACTCTCCAGCGTGGTAAAGGACCGACTCCTAAGCGCTTCCAAGCCTCCATTATCTCATGTCTGAAACCGTCAAGACCCTAGAACACGTCGATAGCTATCTCAAAGTTGGCCAGGATTACGAAGCCTCGGACCTTCATTTAGCTGTGAATAGCCAGCCTCACTGGCGCCGCCATGGTCACCTCGCGCCCATCTGGGACGATGCCGAGCCGCTCACTGCTGCTGATACGGATCGTCTCGTGAAGAGTTTCCTCGGGGAGAAAGAGCTCGCTCGTCTTGAGAAGATCGGTGATGTCGACTTTGCCTACGCTTCTGAGCTGGGCCGTTTCCGTGCCAGTGTCGTGCGCCACCGCCTCGGTCTCGACATGGCCTTCCGGATCATCAACACGGAGGTCCGCTCCATGGATCAGCTGAATTTGCCGGAGACGCTCAAGCCTCTCACGCAGTATCACAACGGCCTTGTCCTCGTGACTGGTCCCGTCGGTTCCGGAAAGTCGACCACACTGGCTGCCATGGTCGATCAGGTGAATGCCTCTCGCCAGGACCACATCATCACGCTGGAAGATCCTATCGAATACCTCTTCGAGTCTCGCAGCTGTCACGTGAATCAGCGCGAGGTGCACACGCACACCGCTTCCTTTGCTGCTGCCCTGCGCGGTGCCTTGCGTGAAGATCCCGATATCATCATGGTCGGAGAGATGCGCGACCTGGAAACCATTCAGCTCGCGATCACCGCTTCGGAAACGGGTCACTTGGTATTGGGAACGCTCCACACCGGAAACGCCCCTCGTACCTTGGACCGTGTGCTCGACGTGTTCCCGGTCGATCAGCGCGATCAGATCCGGATCATGGTCAGTGAGTCTCTGCGCGGCATTGTCAGTCAGAACCTCGTGCCTCGTCTTGACGGCGAAGGACGTGTGCTCGCTCTCGAATATCTTGTGAACACACCGGCTGTTTCCAACTGTATCCGCGAGGGCAAGACCTACATGCTCGGCGGCATCATGCAGACGGGTAGAAAGGTGGGCATGATCACCATGGACGATTCACTCAAGAATCTCTACAACCAGGGACTTATCTCGCAAGATGAGTGCATGAGCCGGGCCAATGACCAGGCCAACATGAAAGCGCATTTCGATGTCTAATCGACGCGTCTACCACCCTATCATTCCAATTAATTACTTTCTTTAGGTAGCTAGCAACGACACTAATTTCATGGCCGTTATTGATAAATTCTTCCAGATGCTCGTCGACCAGGGCGCATCCGACCTCCACCTCAGCCAAGGCTCACCGCCCAAGCTGCGTCTTCATGGTAACATTGTTCCCATCTCCGAAGAAGTTCTCACTGATGAGGTGATTCACCCGATGCTCAAGGAGATCTGCGAGCCCTCCGCATGGGAGAAATTTATGGATCGTGGTGATCTCGACTTCGCCTATGAGATGGACGAAAAATCTCGATTCCGTTGCAACTACCTTAAGCAGAGTCACGGCATCGCTGCCGTCTTCCGGCTGATTCCGACGAAGATCGCCACGCTGGAGCAGTTAGGCATTCCTTCCGTTGTGAAAGAGTTCGGTCACCTTCGTAGTGGTCTCGTTCTTGTCACCGGTCCGACTGGTTCAGGCAAATCCACCACGCTGGCGGCACTTATTGATTACATTAACACGAACTTCTCTCGCCACATCATCACGGTTGAGGAGCCCATCGAGTTCGTGCACTCGAACAAGAAATCGATCATTACCCAGCGTGAGGTGCCTATCCAAACGCCAACGTTTGCCGATGGTCTACGTGCGACTTTGCGTGAAGACGCTGACATTGTTCTCGTGGGTGAGATGCGTGACTTGGAGACCATCTCTTTGGCGCTCACCGCTGCGGAAACGGGTCTGTTAGTGTTCGGGACCCTGCACACGAACAACGCTCGTAAAACCGTCGACCGTATTATTGACGTGTTCCCGTCCGATCAGCAATCCCAGGTCCGCACCATGCTCGCCGCCTCTTTGCAGGGCGTCGTGGCCCAGCTTCTCTGTAAGCGCTGCGACAACGGTGGCCGTTGCGCGGTCAATGAGATCCTCGTCTCCACGCCCGCTGTCGGTGCCATCATTCGTGAAGGTGCTACCCAGAAGCTTTATGACGTGATTACCGGTGGAAAGGGACGCGGCATGATTTTCATGGACGAAGCCATCAACGACAAGCTCGAAGCCGGCATGATCAATGCCAAGGAAGCCTACATGAAAGCGATCGATAAGAACCGCTTCAAGAACCTCCTACCGCCTGAAGACGCTGCCCTTGGGGACTCTGCTGGCGCAGAGTTGTAGCGAGAATAGAAAACCCTTTCAAAGCGAAGCCACATCCCAATGTTGGGCTGTGGCTTCTTGCTGTGTGGAAATAGACAAGATCCACCAACCTCGGATCCCCAACTCGAGACCGTAAGGGGTCCCGACTTCAGCCGAATATCCCAGACGTAGCCTATCCATAAAAAAGACCTGTCCTGCTATCGCGTCCGTCTTGTTCTCGCATTCTTCATTGACTCAAGATCGCCCTTTCGTGCATTCTTTCACCCCAAGGGGGGGAGCCTGATGCCACAATATTGGACTTTTTCAGGAATCAATAGCTACGACGAATCGCGAGGCGAGCTGGTCGATTATGTTTCGGAAACGCTCGCTGTTAGAGGCGGTTTGACCGAGCCTGATCGCCTTTATGTAAGTGCGCTGGGCACCGGCCGTTATTACCAAGGGGCACAGCGGGTGGTTGGATTTCAGTCGGAAGCCAAGCTGGACGAAGAAGCGCGTGAGTTTGCAAGCGGTGTCAATGGTCTTCTAGACATCACGCCAGGCGCTTTCCTTGGAAAGCGCGTTCTTGCCTTGCTCGCCGCGCCTAAGACGACAACGAAACCGCCTCGAGAATCGGGACTTGAGATGTCTATCTACTGGTCACCCAATGATGCGGTGCCGAACCAAGGGCTGTTTCGACCGGACACCTACAACTATTGGAACAAGTTCACCGGAGGACGCGCCTGTCTCTACGTGATTCACAATATCTCGGGTGGTCTGTTTAGCCGTGCGCATGCTTTCCGCGAATTTATGCGTCCCAGTCCGACAACGATGAGGAAGGGTTGGCGCCGAACAAGCAAGACGCGGCGTCGACGGACTTGGAGAGCTTCACGCCACAAGGCCCCGACGGGCCCTAAGCTCGTTTCGAAGTGGCTCTCTTGGTCCTCGGTCGACTATGTCTTGGTAGGTCATAGTCAGGGCGTGAATATTATGATGCACTGCCTCGAGCGGGGTTACTCTAGGCAATGAAACCGGCGATCCACAGGCGGAGCATCCGCTCCTGCCTCCTCGGACTACTGTTAAGCCTGAGTGGGTGTGCTACGGTTCCTATACGTCCTCCGTCCAACGCACCACCGTTAGTGCTTAAGCAATCTGTAGAACTCTATCGAGTTGGCAATGCTCACGTTATCATTCCTACGCGTTTAGTTACCAAGGCCACGATGGGGACTCGGATAGGAGCCCTTGCTCAAAGCACGGGTATCCGCAGGACGGGAGACCGGACTTGGGATACTGCCACCCGGGGGATACTCCGAACACCTTATGGCGTGATCACGTCTGGCCCCTTTGCTGGAACCAATGTTTCGCTCGGCCACTCGGGAATTCCTCAATGCCTAGCAGAGAGTTATTCTATAGGGGGAGTGGTCGATCAATGATGACAACAGCGCCCGAGGCGTCTGATGTGGTTTCCTTCGATTCTAAATTCACCGTGATTGTGGGTAGCCCCCGAGAGGCTCTGCTAGGTTCGTAACCCTGAACGCCGATTGCGGAGAAGTCCGTGTGAAAGGCGAATTTCGAGAGATTTGGCAAGCCACCGGCAAAGGGAATCGCCATGGGCTCGGCGTCTGGCCCGGTGAGTGAACTGTTTGCTGTCATGAACGCATTGAAGGCGTCTCTAGCAGAGGCGCTCGTGCCTAGCGCCTCTATGGTTCGCGTAACGGGTTCAACACGAGTCCATGACTCGTCTCTCTGTGGGTAGGCCGCTGGTGGCTGTAGCTCGCAAAGTAATGGGCGCATCGGTTGTTAGATGAAGGCCCTATTTCCGGGAAGGCTATGGTTTGAGGAGTGGCTGCATAGGACGCTAGAGGCCCCGCCAGGAAGAAGAGTAGGGTTGCCCAAAGCACTCTGGTCCTGTTGCCGCGAGGCGCGCTCTGCTTGGAGCGCCAGGAAGCAGCTATGTGTGAAAGGTTCATTGGTCGACAACGAGGTAGAACTGGCGAGGACAACCCGCCAACTATGACCGATCTTCCCCCGTCGAGCACTGTTATTCATGAGGGCCATCTGCGAAGAAATTTCGGCTTGTTGAAGTCGAGTCGGACCAAGTGAGGTTCTCTTGAGCTTCGATAGACGGTTTCGGGTCAAGTCTGCGCTTGTCGGGCAAACGTGAGCGGGATACTTTGGCCTTATGTTCTCGGTATTAGGGCACCGCTCACATCGCCACTGCGATGGCGTTCCTCGCCGGAGTTTCCTCAAAGCGGGCTCCTTGGGGCTCGCTGGATTGACCCTGGCAGATGTTCTCAAAGCGGAGCAGGCAGCGGGAGCGGGTGCTTCGCAGAAGGCGGTGATCAATATCCATTTGGATGGTGGGCCGCCTCAGATGGATCTCATTGATCCCAAGCCGGAAGCGCCTTCGGAGTATCGCAGTCCGTTCTCTTCCATCCCCACCGTTATCCCTGGATTTCATGTGAGCGAACTCCTGCCCAAGGTGGCCTCTATCGCGAATGAATTGGTTTTTCTTCGCTCCTTGGTCGGTGCGGCAGCCAAACATGATGCGTTTCAATGTCAGTCAGGGTTCAGTGACAAGAGCCTAGCGAGCGTCGGTGGTCGGCCCGCCTTGGGTTGTGTGGTGAATCACTTGTTAGGCTCGCCTCAACATGGCGCACCTGCCTTCGTTGATCTGATGCAGGGACGGCCGCTTGCTCGCAACAGTGCCAGACCTGGATTCCTTGGCCCCGCCTTTGGGCCGTTCCGGCCCGATATTTCCCATCTCTTTCAGCGTGAGTTGGAAGAGGGAATGAAAGTGGAGTTGGCCAAGCTGGGGGCTGGGCATACCACTAAGCTCTCTCTCATGCAGGAGCTTTCAATCGGGCGCCTCGATGATCGGCTTTCGCTCTTGCGTGGTCTCGATCATACTCGGCGGGCGATCGATAGCAATGGGCACATGGATGCCTTGGACACGTTTACCCAACAAGCCTATCGCATCCTCACCTCGGGCGAATTTGCAGCAGCCATGGACTTGGAGAAAGAAGATCCCAAGATGCTCGCTCGCTACACGGCGCCAGGCAGTGCCAGCGACGCGGGGACCAAGTTCTACACAAGCGAAGGCCCACAGGCCGGTCGCAAACTCTTGCTTGCGCGTCGTCTCATCGAGGCTGGTGTGCGTTGTGTCAGTGTTTCCATCAGTGATTTCGATACGCACTCGAATAACAATGTGCGCATGCAGCAGTTGGGGCCGATCGTTGACCACGCTTTGCACGCATTGATCACGGACTTGCGAGATCGAGGGATGCTCGACAACGTCACGGTCCTTGCTTGGGGTGAATTCGGGCGCACGCCTAAGATCAATCCTGAGGGCGGTCGCGATCACTGGCCTCGCGTCGCCATGGGCATCATGGCTGGCGGCGGTCTCCCAGGTGGTGCCGTTCTCGGTGCAACCGATCGCTATGCAGGTGAAGCCATTGATCGGCCCATTCACTACCAAGACGTCATCGCGACGCTCTACCATCAGTTGGGCATCGATCCCACCGCTACGTTAACTGATACCACAGGCCGCCCGCAATTTCTTGTCGATCAAGGACAGCCCATTGCTGAGCTCGTGTGAATTCGAAGCCTCGTAGGCGAAGCCTTCAAACCCAGAGGGCGATGCTCAGTCGTCGCCGTGACTGAACGACAGTGCGGTATGATCAGTGCTATTAAGGCGCCCTGAGTAGGAATCACGGCGGATACAGAGGCCCGCCCTCCGGGATGTGGGTTGTGGCAGGAAGCGCCCTCCAGATGGGAAAAGCGCACTTTGGTGTGCTATCCCTTTACCCGATTACGTGATCCTACGATGGCGAGCAGCCCTAGCAGGAGGACGGTCGCTCCGATGAACCACCAGGGCACCTTGCCTTCCGGGCTGAGGGTCAATTCTAGTCGAAGGGGCTCGCTGCCGTCGACCTGCACGCTGCGATGGAATGTCAGAAGTTCGCCGCGGGCTGGTAAGGACACTTCGAGTCCTCGCACTCCAAGGTCGGCGGCTTGTTGGTGGCTAACGAGTCGGCCGGCCATGCGTTTGAGCGCGCTGTTCTCTTCGGCGGTGTTTCCTAACAAGAAATCATCTACCTTGTTCGGGTCGTAGTTTAGCTGGCCCTGTAGGACCACGTTGAACTGAGCTGCTTGCTCAAGCTGTTCGTTTCGGGCGAATTCGGGTGTCTCAATGCGGTTCTCAAGATAGACGGACTGTCTCCGTGAGTTGAGGCCGAGGAGTGCTTGCTCGGTCTGCAACTGGCGCAGTTGGACACGGGCATCTTCACTTGAGGCGGCGTCGAGTGAATTGGATTGGCTCGCGCTTTGTAAGGCTTCGCGTGCTTTGTCTTGTTGGCCTTCCCGTAGCCAGTAGTTGGCGCGTTCTAGCAAGGTTCTGGCGTTCTGTGCCTGTTGGGCTTGCCGTTGTTTTTGAGCAGCTTGGTAACGGTCGACATCGAAACGGATCTCTTTACCGGAGCTTTTGAGTTCTAACATCCCGACCTTTTTCTTCAGCGTGTAGCCATTGGGCAACACGACTTGCCAGGTGATGTCTTGAAGTGGAAGCTCAAGGGCGGGTGCCACCAGTGCCAGGGTGGTTCGGGACTGAGACTCGTAGGTGCCATAGGCAAAGGAGACCTGCGCAGTCGGCGAGCCGTCCTGGGGAAAGACATAGAACGCATACGTGCTTCCTTCGCCTTCGTTCACAAGATCGACGCTCTGCCCATTGACGAAGGCATTCAGGAGTGTCGAGCCGTTGGGCAACGTCACACGAAGCGGGCTCTTCTCGGCGACGTCGATGTTGAGCACCGCCTTGGTGACTTGGGCACCTCCAGCGGAGAGAAGCGTCGTGAGTTGGCCTTTGGAAACGCGCAGTTTGAGAGCTTCTGCCACCGCGTGCCGTTCGACTCGCACTTGGAGCGGCTGATCGGGGGCGATCGACCTGACGCAGAGTCGTGGGGTGTCTCCTTGGCGTGTTTGACGCAGTTTGGTTGGGACGGTGCCCCAATCGGCCGTTTGCCAACGCCGATCCGCTTCTGCTAACGAGAGCCCGAGCCTACCGACGCTGCGCACGGCCATCCAGTGGGTAGCCTGGCGCACTTCTGATAGGATCACCGGGGCGATGGCTTCCTGATTCACCGAGCGATCAGCCGGTTGCTGGAAATCAATGGTCACATGGACGTCGCCCAACATGCCACGTTGGAAACGAATCTCCCAGAGATCCTCGGTCTCGGGTACTCTGACAAGGTCACTGATGGCTTCGCCCGTGGCGTGCACGGATTGTTCATCCGTTGGGCTCAGGCCTGGCAAGCGCAGTTGGAGTGTTTTGACGGCGGCATTCTCGATCTGATAGTGAATCGCAAGGCGGGTGCGTGTCTGGCCTTCACGCAGGGTGACTTCTTGGAGTGTTTGAGCTGTAACCCAAGGCTCGAGTTGCTCGATACGGAGCGCAAGTTCCCACTCTTCCTGCAAGAGCTGGAAAGCGAGCGTGCCTGCCTGTTTGCGAGCGATCTTACGAGTGTCTAACTGAGAAACATTCCGTCTGGAAACGGCTTGAGCGCGAATGCCGAGATCGGGACTGATGATAAGTTCTCCAGTGGCGCGTGCGGCGTTTTCTAACGTGAACCTTGGGACGTTCCAAGAGTCTAATGCACCTGGTGCAGTGCCTGTTAGGCTGATGGCGAAGGTGAGCTCACCCATAGAGCGCCCCTTTAGGTGGAGGATAATAAGGCGGACATCGTCCTCGGTGACCTCGGACCAGTGATCAAGGTGAGAACCGCTGATCGCCTCGACATCGAGGCCTGCAGGCATCGGGAATCGTAGTTGGAAGAGGCCAGCTCGGGTGATGGAGGCTGTGAGATCGATGACAAGAACCAAGCGCTCTTCGCCTAACGAGAGGGTTTGTCTCGTCGTCATGCGAATCTCTGGATCAACGCCCGTGACTCGCAAAGCAAGGCTTCCTGGGTCGGCCCCATACCGGTAGACGCGATGGAGAACGAGGGGATTGCCTTCGCGTTTGCCTAACAAACTGGCATCAAAGTCTTCTAAATTGACTGCGGAAAGGCCGGTGGCAGTCACGGACTCAGGTTGGGAATCTGGCCCAAAGGCGAGAGCGAGCATGCCAACTTCTCCGGCGGCACCTTCGACTCGCAACGGTTCGAGTGTGGCGTCGGTAGGCAGCCCTGCCAACCCTTGCTGGGTGAACACGGCGATCTGAAAACCATCGGCTCGGGCTGTTTCTAGCTCGATTCGCAATTGGCGAGTATCGGGATCAAAGCGCCAATTGCGCAATCCTTCCAATCGGACATCACTGACGGTGAATCCGTTAGGTGCGAGCATCGTGAGTTCGCGGACGCGTCCTTGAGAAGGCCGGACCACGATGCGATGCCGGGCATCGATCACGCCGGGCTTCGGGAGAAAGACCTGATCGACTTCGACATAGAACTGCGACGTCTCGGAACCAAGGTCCCGTGTGCGCGGCGCCAGCGAAAGGCATTGTTCTCCTTGAGAGCCCACTGAGAGAGCGACGCTACTTTGGTTGGCGTCTCCCTCTTGCGCTGTCGTCAAACGCACGGCTGCGGGTGAGGTGATTTCCCAGCTTGACTGATCTAGGGTGACCTCCATCTGGTGGACTGCTGCAATGCCGGTGGGGAAGTTCACTCGAGACAAGGGCTGTTCCAGAGCCATCTCGAAGGTCGCGGTCCCAGAGATGCGTCCATCAGCCTCAAGGACTAGATCATAGTCGACACCACCGTCGACGGCGCGACGGGCCACGCGTACGTCACCGCTGGTGGCTGTGAAGGCGGTGAGAACGGCGGGGTTTTTGAGAAGACGCAGTCTGTCACCGGCCTTTCCGCTGGTGGAGATCTCGAACTCGCCAAAGAGGCGCTGGCCTTCGATCTTCCAGCGCTGAGTTAGGGTGCTGGCAGAAACATCCGCAGCTTGGGCAAAATCCGCACCCCCAAAGAGGGCAGCCGCGCTGAGAGCGCAGGCCAACCAGAGTGGTGTGGAAATGGCTGGCGGCGTGGGAGGGGCCGACTCAGCCTCAGCACGAAACTGAGTCGGAGGAGACCCTAGCAACGCACGCCAGCACCCAACGAATCGATGAAAGAAGAGCCACAATGCGAGAGCGCCGAAGAATATCGGAGCGCCTAACGGATGCATGAGCAGGCCGACGCCTATCGCCATCACGCCAAGGCAGGTGGCGAGTCTCTTTCTTAGAAAGAACAATCCTAGGCCAATCACTATCAGGCCGATGCCGACCGGCTGCATCATCGCGCTGAAGTGTGAGACATGGGCTAACGACACGGTCAGAGGCTCGCCTGGTGACACGACGGGCGCGATGATCTCAAGTTTGGTGTTGTTTGGCCGAGCCTGGTCGTGAGCTTGGTGGGCAAGAAAGCCAGCAAAGATTGCGGCCGCGAGAATGACGAGTCCACCGAGAAACAAGCGCCAACGTTGAGTGCTGCCTGCGAGCCAAGAGCCGATAATGGCCAGGGCCAGGGCCAGGACGAGTAAACTGACTTCCCAGTGATCGCGGTTTCCGAGAAGCCATTCGAACCCGGTCTCTGTCAGCACCGGAGCGGCAAGTTGCTTGGCCGCGTCACCCTTGGGGAGTAAGAGTTGGCCGTGATCGCTCTTCACTTTCCAAGCATGGATCATGATCGGGGAGTCGGCAGCCGGTGCGCCAATGATAGGGTGTGAGGGATCGACAGAAGGTTGCCCCATACGGACTTTCACGCGGACGCTTTGGTTAGGCTCGTTGGCCGCTGACAGGGGAATGACGGTGAAGTCGCCATCGGCGCGGGCATTGACCGCTTTGTCATTCACCTGGGCATCCCAGAGGGTGGCGCCATCGGGTAGGCGCAATCGAAGGCCTTGCTGGCCTCGGGTTTTCACATGAAACACTGCTGTGGTCGCCACTTGGCCATCTCGTGAGATCTGGCTGCTGAGGTCGGCATACTCGATCATCTGGTCTACGGTCTTGCCGGGAGTCAGCCACTGGATATTCATGGCGAGCTCGAAAGGGCGCGCTCCATATTGATAGGCGATGAGAGAAGGCGCACTCGTTAGAAGACGAAATTCTGTCGGAAGTTCGTTCGCCTCTAGTGAAAGCAGGTTGTCAGAAGCTTGCATGATCTCATGCTGCACTTGATAGGGACTGACGACTTGAATGAAGCCACGTTCTCCCTGTACCTCCAACGGGGTGACGGCTCCGAGTGCGAGGGCGCCGCCCTCTATGCTCATGGGTTGTTCAAATGTCATGAGCAAAGTAGATGGCCCTAAGGCGGGCTCATGTAAGGTGACGGAAATCTCGTTGCCTTCACGCCGCCACGTCTGGACGTCTTCGCCATCGATGCCGACATTGCCCATTTCAGCTGGGACCTGGAGGCGCCAGTTGCTGACCGGCGCGCCTACCACGTAGTAATTGAGGAGAACACTGCCGTAGACCATGCCTTCTTTCAGGGCATAGAGGTGAAAGACGTCTGCTTGAACACTCTGGCCCAGCGCCTCCACCGTCATGGTCGCGCTCCAGTCGGGTTCGCGAAGCCGGTAGGCTTGTTGAAGGTTCTCTTGTTGCTTTGGAAACTGTGTCAGGGGGAGTTCTGAAAGCTTTTCAGTGGTTCCCGAACTCACGCGATAGCCAGCCGTGGCGGAAATGCCCAAATGACCGCGAACCGACTTTGCGCCGGGATAGGTGAGCGTTGGAAGGGCCCAGTCGCCAGCAGCGGGTGCCTCATTCTTCTCTAGGTGAAGATTGAGCAGACGGCGGCCAGAGACCATGCTGCCGAAGAGGACTTTGAGACTGCGTGTGCCATTGTCGGCTTGGCTGCTCAGGATATGATCGACGACATCGGCACCCGTCACGGACACCACGGCATAGTCTTCCGGAACCTGGAGTTCCCATTCGCGAAGTGGGGCGTCGCGGATGTCGAGTTCGATCGCGGCATTGATCTGTCGATCGGAATCGCCCATGTGATAGACCACGATTTGGGAAACATTCACTTCTGGAGTGATCTGGTCTGCCTGGATCTCGTAAGCATAGTTTGCTGAAGGCAAACGGTAGACGTAGACCTGCGTGGCGCCGTTTGTTAGGCTGAGTTCACCAGGAAACTGATCGGTAGAAAGTTGCGTCATGCCGGCCAGCCCAGAAAGTTGCAAACGCACCGCGCCTTGGTTGCCAATGCGTAGATTGCCAGAGTGCCTCACGGAATCGACGGGAGCGAGGCGCACTGGCGTAGCCGTGACGGGAAAGGCACCGACGGGCGTTTGGCTGCGGATGAGGAACTGAGCTTGGCCTTCGATCGCCTGGCTTAGAGGAATTTCCAAACGCCGAGCGCCGTCCTCGCCAGGTGTTACCGTCCAGCCTAGCACATTTTGGCCTTCGACTGCGAGAATCTCTCCTTCGCCGAAGAGGTCGACCTGCACGCTGTCGAGTTTGCCTTGGAGGATGCTGACTTGGAGGAGCAGGGCTTGTCTAAGAAGGCCTGCACTGACACTGACCTCGGTTTGTTCTTGAGTGGCAAAGAAGAGCTTGCCGTCTTCTTCTTCCTTTCCGCTGCGCCAGGCCGTGGCGGCTCGGCCACTTGGCGGGAGAAAGCCTAACCAATCGTTGTCTGAACGTGTCGGAAAGACGGCGCGAGCACTGTCGAAGCGGAGATCTTCGGGAAGGCCGGTGAGGCGCATGGGAACAATGGCACTGGCGGGAATCGTGAAGTCGAAAGCCTGCCATTCGCCTTTGACTTGCAAGCGGGCGTCGATGTTGAGGCTGATGGGAAACTCACCGGCTTCGGTGAACTCAAGCTCGTAGTAAGGGGCGCCCTCGCCTTGGGCGCGGAGATGGACTTGATAGGAAGCCTCTGCGGGAAGTTCGTGGAGGGCTGCTTGTCCTGACAAGAGTTTCAGTTTGCCGCCCCTCTCATCGCGCACGATGGCGGTGCCCGTTAGGGTGAAGGAAGCACTTTGAGTGTCGGAATCTACCTGGCCTTCTAAACGGACCTTGGTGAACTCAACGAGGTTGGCCGCGACCCCACGCGCTTCTAGCTGCAGGGCGAGAGTGTTATTGCCGGTGGTTTGAAAACGGAGTGGCCCGTCATCTTCGGCTGCTGTTGCGGAGAGCCATCCGGTGCTGTCGGTCACCTCGGGAGACACGGTGTCATCGGAGACGATCTCGAGCTGAGTTGAGAAGCCGGCGGACTCGCCTGGGCCCAAGGTGAGCATCTGTGTGGTCGTGGGCAGCGATTCGATCGCTTGTGTTGTTGTGATGGTGGCCTGGAAGGCCGAAAGGGCAGGCGCGTCTTTGCTCGGAAGCTTTGGTCGAATCTCTAAGAACCGTTTGGCGGCGTCCTCGCCGGTTCCTTGGCGCACGGCCCAGAACTGAACTTGCTCTCCCGTGACGGCGGTGATCTTACCCTCGCCGAAGAGTGCTAGGGTGATGACATCTGGAGTGCCCTGGAGCACGTGGACGTCGACAGTGATGCTTTGAGTGATGGCTTCGTGCGTAAGCTGGATGGTGGCCCGGGCATCGGCGGCAAAGAAGAGGGCGGGTTTGGGAGCGACGCCTTTGGTGTCGATAATGAGGAGTCCGCTAGATGTGGAAGGCATCTCGACGGGCTCTTGAGCGAGACTGATAGATGCCAGAAGAAGGCTGACGAATGCGATGAATGATTTCATGATAGGGTAGCCTGGGCATCCTGCCCAGGACACGGGCTGGAAGCCCGTGCTACATTAAGACGTTGTTTCTAAGGTCGGTTTGTAAAGGTTTGGTAAAATGTCGACCGAGCACCCTTAGGGTTGCTGCTCTTTGACTTTCTCGATCATGGCGATCAGGGAGGCGATGCGTGGATCGGAGCTGTAGTGTTGTCTTAGATTGGTGAGGACCTGAGAGAGCTCTTCCAAATTGATGGCTTTTCCGAAGGTGGAGCCCTTGAGCTTCTCCCCAAGAAAGGCGGCGGTGCTGGCGAGTTGAAGCGATGGCGACGCTTCGTCTAACGCTGTCACGTTTGCGTTGTAGGCGATCGGCCACGTGCGTTCGACCATCCGGCCAGTAGTCATGTCTTGGAAGCGGACAGAGACTTCGCCGATCTCGCCATCGCCTTGAGGCAGCGGCTCGATTTCATAAACGGCGACGCCTGTTTCAGAGGATGCCATCTCGGCCGCGTCGACCTTGTCATTGCGGAAATCTTCCTTCTTCAGGCGATGCTTCTCGAAGCCCAAGAGGCGGTAGTTGCCCACGCGGCGATCATTGAAACGCACTTGCACCTTCACATTGCGCGCGGCGGGGCGGAACGCGCCCGCGAGTTGGCGGGCAAAGCCAGCATTAGCGTCCTCGGGCTTGTTCAGCAGGTAGTAGCGGCCATCGCCATCGCGGGTGAGAGCTTCTAACACCGTGTCATTCAAGCCTTCGGCTCCCACGCCGCAAGCATCGAAGGCGATACCTTCCTGACGTAGTCCGACGACGAGATCGCGCAGGGACTCGGCATCGGCATCGCCAAGGTTAGCGGCGCCATCGGTGATGAGAACGATTCGGTTCTGGCCGGCTTCGACGAACTGGCGTCTGGCGTGTTCAGCACCTAACAAGAGAGCTTCTTCCAAATTCGTGCCGCCTTCGGAGGGCGTTTGTTTGACGAACTTGGGCAAGTTGGCCAAAGCGTCGCCAGTCAAGCGATCCTGAATCAACCGGGGTTGGCGCGCAAAGCCGATCAGGGTCACGGTGTCACTTGGAGTGAGTTGAGAAGTGAGGACCTTCATGGCCTGGCTAATCGATTCTTGCCGATCGGCGCGCTCCATGGAGCCTGAAGTGTCTAACAAAAGCGTGATCTGAAGTGGTGTGCCAGACGAGCGTCCCATCTCGGCGGTGCGCATGGCCACGCGCAATACATTGCGTTGCTGGCGAAAGGGATGGGCTGCTTGCTCGACCTGGCAAGACACTTTCTCCGATTGTGTCGGTGCAGGGTCGCCGTAGTCGAAGGCATTGACGAACTCCTCGATCCGCACCTTCGCTACCTCAGGCCATTTGTTCTGTTCTAGCAAAGCTGCCTTCGCGAGTTTGAAGGCGACATCGCTCACGTGAAGCGAGAAGGTAGAGAACGGCTCTTGCTTGGTGTGCTTCTCGTTCAGGCTTTGTGATTTGGCCGGCTCTAAGGCTCGCTTAACTTTCTCGACAAGCTTTCTGCGGAATCCCAGCTCCTGTTGGGCTTCTTTATACTCCTCAAGCTTGCGCCGATCATCCATGGCGGTGTCTTTCTTTGTCTCGAACTCTGCGAGGCTGAGGCTATCGCTTCCTGCGGTTTCATTCTGACGCTTGAGAACTGTTGGGATATCATACCGCGTTCCTAGCATGGCGACTTGGGCTTCCTGGGCGGCAACTTTGTCCAACTGCTGCTGAAGGATGGTCTCCCGTGTTTTGAAGTCCTTTTGAACCAACGCCTCGCTGAGCCGTCCTTCTTCGAAGCCACGAAGATTCTGCTTCTCTGCTTCGTAGTCCTTCTTCGCCTTCGCGTAGCGTTGCTCCTTCTCCTTCTCTTTCTCCTGCGAGGAGTGTTGCACGCTCTCCTCCTCTTGCAAAGGTTCCCCTGTTTCGGAAGCTCGGTTCTGCATGGCAGCGAGATCGATGGCGCGATACCGTTCAGCGAAATCTAGCATTCTTAGGCGAGCTTCTTCTACTTTGATGCTTTGCTGAGTAAGTGCGACTTGCTCAGGGGATTTAGGCGACGCAATTGCAAGAGCGACTACCTTCTCGGGAGCTATGAGTGGGGCCGTTTCAAGCGTGGTGATCAAGGCATCAAGGTTGTTGTCAACAATCGATTCACTGCTTGAGCGAAGTCCTTTCGCGAGCCCTTCTACTTCTGAACCTCCTCTCGAACCGGTCCATTTTTTCATCGCATCGCTTTGCAAGACAGTTTGGAACTGTGGATCAGTTAGGACGCCGGCCACCGCAAAGACGCCAGGAGCAGGCGAGATCGCTTCGGGATCATTTTCAAAGAACTCTTCAGTTGCTGCCTCATCACGCTTCAAATTGCGGTCTATCAGGTTGAAGCCAGCAATCAGACCAAAGCTGGCTTCATTGTCGGGCGCTAGTTCTGCATAGGGTTCAGATTTGTTCTCTGCGAGAGATTTGCTATCAGGATCACTGAATTCAAAGGTGACGTAGTCAGCTATGTTTTCGAAGCGTGTAAGTGCGCCACCAACTTGAGTGCTTTCGATGGAGGGGGCGTCTTGGCGATCGCTGTCGTTAGCTGGTGGATAGGTGCGGATCATCCCTGGTTGAGATGCCCAGTTCAGCGATTCGGTCGATCCGCTCTCTGCCCATTCCGTGTCTTGTGTCGCAAAGTAGGATAGCTGGTCAGGTTGTTCCTGGGCCTGTGCAAGGTTGGGCGTGTTACTTGCTGAAGGTTTGGATTCGTCCGATTCAAAGCTCCATTTCCAGTGCGTTGGTGTGGGCGGGGTGACTGGAAAAGCAACGGCTCCGTCGGTAGCGACAACTTCTTGGGGAAGCTTAGCCGCGTCGAATTCATCTGGGTAGATCAATTCGCGAACGACCTCGACCTTGGCTGTCGATCCTGATCGGGTGATGATCTCAGGTGTGGTTTTGAACGCATCGATGCGAGGACGACCGTGCACATTAATTTCTGGGGCGTCTGAGCGGCTCTGAGTCGTCCCAAATTCTTGAGCGAGTTCTGGGGGATCATCCCCCGTGGCGGGTGTTACAGCGTAGGCCGTAAGGTTGTCGGTGAGCGCTTCTTGATTGATCAATCCGAGAGCCTCTTTGCTTTCCGCTTCGCGGCTACTACGAGCGAGTAGCTCTGGGGCTTGGGGCTGCGCTTTTTTTTCTTCATCGGTGGCTGCCGATGCCTTTGGGGCGGGTGTTTCCCACGCCTCGTCCACTTTATCGATTAGCTCTGCACGCGTTTGATCATAAGCTGCGGAGAGGTGACGACTACGGTCTCTTTCAACGCGTTCGATTCCTTGGCGAGCGGCTGAATTGAATTTATCATCACGTAGAACTTCGTAGAAACGTTGTTCAGCTTGGTCAAGTTCGCCTAATTGTTCTTCTTGGCTTTCATGATAGGCGAGTGCTTCACCCGCTGCTGAATTCTCCAAGTCGCCGAGTTTGGCGAGGTCGTCGCTGGTCGACTGAGGTTTGGTGGCGGCAATCTTAGGTTCGTAGATTGCAAAGCCGTCGAACTCGACGACTTCTGGAACGAGGTCCATGTCGATGGTGTAGCCATCGGGGCCGACCTGGGGAGCGACTTTGAGGGTTACGCCTGTATTCTCGGTTTGAAAGTATCGGGGTTTGCTTGGTGTGGTGGAAACTTGATAGGCGTAGTTGTCTACTTGTGCGAGATCGCCGAATGATTCTTTGGCAGCGCTGGCGATCTTGGCATCGACGTTGGGTTCCACTCCGTAGTCCTCGCGTTCTCTGGTCATGGCGATGTCCGCGCTATCGCTGGACTGGAGCCCTGTCATCGTGTTCACCATCGCGACGGCGCCTGCGAATAGCGCTACCGATGCGGCTGCGGCGATGCCGATCCATTGGCGCTTGGATTGCTTCTGTGCGATGACGTTGCTAGGGGTTTCGTCTTGGCTGGCGGTGCCACGGATTGTTTCTAGCACTTTCGTGCGTTTGTCTTTCGATAGTTTCCAGTCGTCATCGGGGCCTTGCTTGACGGCTTCATCGACGAGGCCGTGGACGGCTTGGAGGCGGCGTTGGAAGACGGCGATTTCGGGCCGCTCTTTGAGGAGTCGGTCCAGTTCCGCTTGTTCGAAGGCGGAGGCTTCTCCAAGGAGCGACGCGACGAGGCGGGCTTCGAGCTCGGGTTCGAGCCAGGCTTGGACGTTTGGATCTTCGGGTTTCATGGAGGTGTTAGGAAATGGGTTTGGTTAGCCTTGGCTGTCTGCGACGCCGGCTTGACGGAGGGAGACGGCGAGGCCTTTGAGCAGGTGATGCAGGCGGTAGCCGACATTGCTCACGCTGAGACCGGTGGCTTTGGCGATGTGCGCGTAGCTTTGCTCTTCGAAGTATTTGAGTTGGATGAGCTGGCGGTCTCTCTCTTCCAGCTCGGTCATGAGTAGGCGCACCATGCCGACCGCTTCCAAGCGGCCGAGAGTCTCATCGGGTTTGGGACTCTCGGCCGCCTGGGCATCGCGCTCTTCATCGAGTTCTGTCTCGCGGGAGTTGTTTCGTAAGTGGGAGAGACAGAGATTGCGGACGGCTCGGTAGATCCAAGCACGCGGCTTCACAACCTCTTCCCAGTGGTTGTGAAGCCGCATGAAGGCTTCTTGCACCATCTCCTCCGCCACCTCACGGCGTCGGACGATGCCGTGGGCAAAGCGTAGCAGAGGTGTTTCTTCCGCCTCAAACAGCGCTTCCAACGTCGGCTTCGCTTCCACCTTGGGTTGGGCTGTAGTGCGCGGCTTGAGGTTGATGATGGGCATGATGGCGATTCACTCACCAAGAAGACTCGGGAGGTCTGAGCATCTTAGAAATTGGGTGAAGTTTTCTTGGCGGGGGAGATAGAACGGCTAGCGGGGCGCACTGTAAGACGGCCAGGAATGGCCATCTTACGTTCAGGCAGGGCATGCTGTGAGACGGCCAGGAATGGCCATTTTACGGGTTCTTCTACTCGCTGGTGTCCATGAGGGGCTTCGCAAGGGTGCCTGGATCTCGAGTGGCGAGGGGGCCGCCGGGTTTCATGCTTTTGAGGAGAAGCCGATAGTTGCGACGAAGGATGAGGCGGAGGTTCTCGATCAATTTGCCAAGCCCTTCGCGGAGGTCGCCTGCGGCAATGTAAGGAGAGGCATCTTCGAGGAGTTCACGGAGGTCATTCTCACTAACGAATTGTTCAGCGAAGTAGCCGCAGGTGACGGTCATGGATCGGCTGGTGAGGTCGATGACGAAGAGGTAGGTGTTCTCGCTCTGGCGGAGTTCGTCTAGCACAGACACGCGAGCGCGGTTGATGAGCCAGGTGGCGAATTCTGGGAGCTTTGTTTTTGCAGGTAGTTCAGCGATATAGATGGCTGGGTGGAGCTGAGGAAATTGATCTTCGAAGGCATCCATGCTGTCCAAGAGGTGATCGCGGTCATGGGTGCGCAGAAAGTGCGTGGTGTCTGTGATCTGATCCATGGCCACGTCTTGGCCACCGTAGCGGGCATCGAGCGCGCCCAGGTGGAAACCGCAGAGATCACAGCGGTCTTGGCCAGCAACGAGGCGATGTTCGCAAGAAGGACAGTGCATGGCAAGTGTTAGTCGAGTAGCTGATGGGCCAGCCGGTAGCAGGTGGAAGGGGCGTTGCTTGCTGGAATGGGCACGTTGATCTGGTCACCGGTGTCCTCAATGGATTCGCCGAGTGGAGTCCAGCCGGTGAGCAGCGTGCTTTGCTCTACTTGATAGTGTAATTGAATGTGGCTTTGACAGTTAAAGTTGATAGGTTGGTCTAGGTTTAAAGTCAGCAAAGTTGTTGCTGGGAGAAGGGCTTTGCCGCTGTAGAGAATGAGATTGCCGACATCCAGGGATTGTGAGCCGTTTCCTTGCATCTCATTGGTGATGATGTCGGCAAGGCCGTCTGCATTTGTATCTGCGACGGCGACGCTGTAAACGAGAGTGTCTCCAGCATCGGCGCCGTTGCCACCGAGTGCGCCGATCATGTGAACGGTTCGAGCTGTGTCAGGAAGGCGATTGGCGGCGAGGTTGATTTCGTCTGGCCAACCTGAGGCTTGGCCATAGAGGGCGTGCAGGCTGCCTGCGCTGGCTCGGAAGCTGGGGTTTTCGTGAGGGCTGGTGATGACGAGGTCATCGAAACCGTCGCCATCAAGATCTCCCCAAGCGGCGGCATCGCCGCTGAGTGCTCCTGCGGAGACGCCTTGAATGATGGTGCAGCGGACGTCACGAGGCATTTCGTCGACGTTGAAGCCGCGACTACGAATCAGGGCGGCATCGAAGAAGACGTAGCCGATTCCAGCGGAGGCGCCATTGGGTCCCAGTCCGCGAAGATCTCCCAAGAACAGATCGGGCTGGCCGTTTCCGTCGAAGTCGGCTCTGGCTAGGAGTTCTTCACCGAGGTGCGCGTTGCGCAGGCCACCAGTGATCCTGCTGATTTCTGGAGCCACGCCATCGATCGCGATGACTCGCCCTGGAACCCACTGGTCTGGTGCAAACCAGCTATCCCACAGGATGAACGTGCTCCCGCGACCGATACCACCGGTTGGAATGCCAGTGGCGGCTGGTGCACCATCTAGCTTCAGTGCCGCTCCGGCACGATCTAGGGCAGTGGAGGCTACTAATTCAGCCCTTCTATTGCCATCAAGATCGCCTAACTGAACGGTCGCCCCAAAGTGGCCGTTTGGAAATCGGTCTGGCGGGGTGATCAGGGTCACCTCATTTCCAAGAGCTGCAGGAGGGTAGTCGACGAAGTCCACCACGGCTGTCTCATGCAAATGAGGCCCGCCTCGTATGACGTAGACTTCGCCAGCATTGATTGACCTCGGTGCATCTGCTTCATTAGCACCTACCACGATGTCTGCGATGCCGTCACCATCGACATCGCCTGTGCGCATCCAGATGCCTAACCGATCATACGCGCGGCTACCGGGGAGATCTAGTCGTCTTACGGTGGTGGGTGGCGCGGCTAGGTCTAACAAGGTCCCGTTGCGAGCAAGAGTGCGCAGTTCAGGTCCTCCAAAGAGGATGGTCAAGGCTCCAGCTCCGCGTCGTGTAGTGTCGGGAGAAAAATTCTGTCTTCCGATGATGAGATCTCCTAGACCATCACCATCGACGTCATCCATCCAGATTTCACTGCCACAGACCTCCCGGCGTTGGGCGCCAGCGATCCGTAGCGTGCGCTCGCTGACGGTTAGCGTGTCGAGCGTTTCGCCAAAGCCGCTATCGGTGCCCCATACCAGGGTAACGATGCCTGCATTGGCTCTGTTTGAGACGGATGCATTGATAGAGGCAAAGGCGCTGTCAACATGGCCATCGCCATCGCCATCGCCATCGCCATCGCGGTCATGGCCTCCGCACACCGGTATCCCGAATCTGCCATTCCCAAAGGCTCCCTGATAACGGGAGTAGCGGTTTGCTGCTGGTTCGCGCAGGTCTACTTGGAGTGTGGCCTGACCTAACAACGAGATGGTTAGGCTTACACACGCAAGAAGCCAACACGCGACATGGCTCGGCATGATTTTAGAAGTGCTTGCGCAAGAGTGCGAGACTCTTAGGAATCGCCTCTAACAAATCTTCCTTGCCCTCATATTCCAAAGAGACGTAGCCCTTGTAGTTCGCCTCCTTCATGATCTTGGCAATGCGGGCGTAGTCGAGCTCTAGCGTGTACCAGGTGCCTCCGCCATAGTAGGTCTTGGCTTGGAGGAGAACGGTACGATCCGCGAGCTGTGTGAGGCGTTTGTAAGGGTCTTCAAGGAAGTTGCCTGTGTCTAGAGTCACCTGCAGCCATGGAGAATTGATCGCATTGATGACGCGTAAGACGCCTTCTGGTGTGAGTCCGAGGCCCCAGTGATTCTCTAGGCCCAGGATGACACCGCATTCAGCTGCCTTTGGGATGAGTTTTGAAATGGAATCAATCACCCAGTCAAAGCCTTCGTTTTCTGTATAGCCTTCGAGAATCGGCTCGATGCCGCGATTGGCCATGAGGCCATCGAAGGTCTTGATCGTGCCCCAGCGGCCAGTGTTGAGGCGTAGGGTTGGGATGCCCAGTCGATAGGCTTGCTCGATGGTGTCGAGTGTGTGGTCGATGTTCTTCTGACGTGAGGCTTTGTCAGGAGAGACGAAGTCTTGGTGCGTGGAGAACCCCATGAGGTCCAAGCCTAACAAGAAGGCGTGCCGCTTGATCTTCTGCAACGCTTCGTTGCTGTTGTCTGGCATCTGCTTCTGTAGGATCTCGACGCCGTCGAAACTCATGCCTGAGGCAAGATCGAGGCATTTCTCGATTGGGCGATAGGCCTCGTCGCGAAAGCGCCAGAACGAGTAGGTAGAAACGCCGATGCGGTTGGGTAAGGCGGTCTTCTCTGGAGTGGCGGGTTTCTCTGGAGTGGCGGGTTTCTCGTCTGCTGCGAGAAGAGATTTGGATCCGATGGCGGCACCGACAGTCGCGGCTGCGGCGGTGTGGAGGAGTTGACGGCGTTGCATGCTAAAGAGTTACCACGTCGCCAAACCGGTGTCGACTGATCGAATGAATTTAGCGTCCCGGAATGGTCAGCGATTGTTGGGGATGGATGACCGAGTCCATGCTGAGATCATTGACCTCTAGTAGAGTCCCGAGGGGGACATTGTTACGGTTGGCGATGACGCTGAGCGAGTCGCCTTTCTGAATGATGTAGTTGGAACCGCTGGTTGCTGCGGGGTAGGGCGCGTATCCAGCGTTAGAGTAACCTGTGCCCTGAGTTTGATTCACTGGACCATAACCCGCTGGTGCAGCGGCGGTGCTAGGATACCCGGTAGCTGCAGGCTGTTGAGGGTAGGTCGGGGACTGCTGCCAGTTGGCCGCCGCATGGGGCTGAGGTGTGGCCATACGCTGTTGTGCGACGGGAGCGGCGACCGGTGAAGGCTGCCTATAATTGGGTGGGAGCTGTTGTGGAGTGGTGCCGAAGACGCCGGTGGTCGCATTTGGGAGACGCCGCTTCCCTCGGTCCCCTTGGGAGCGGTTGCTTGTGGGATAGACCGGTTTGCGGCTCTGAGCCTGTTGAGCCCAGGTTTTTGCTCGGTTCGTGATGGGATTGTTGGAAACAGAGTATGTGGTGGGTGCTTGCACATAGGGATAGGCCTGTTGCCCGTAGGAAGGTGTTTGCACGCGCTGGTCTTGTGCGTATGCCTGGGCTGGTTGTTGTTGGTAGGCTCCGTAATTCGGCTGGTCGTAGCTACGACAACTCATCAAGAACGCGGAGATGCAAGCCATCGCGAGTGCGAGAAACACCTTGGAAGCAGCGTTCTTGGAGACGGAGCTGCTGTTTGCCTGTGCGTGGGGGGAGAACATGACTACTAAATTTAATAAATTTTGAAAGAAATTCAAGGTATCTTATTCAAACGCAGGTCCAAGCTTTTTAGAAGCCTGAATCATCCAAGGCCTGGAGCGTAACTTGTTGATGGAAAATTACTTAAGGGGTTGTGCTTTCGGGGTAGATAAGGATCTGGCAGTGTGAACACTCTGGTGGGGTTACTAATTTTTATCAATTATGGAGCCGTTGGTAGCCCCGCCCTGACATAGCGGGAGGCGGGACCGCTAAGTGCTTGGCTGCGCTTACGCTCATGAGAATCGGCTTTTGCTGGGCCAATCTCGATTCTCAATTGCTGCGATCTAGCCAAGCCAATTTTCGAATGAGAACCCTTTCTCGCCTCTTCCTGAGGGCTTGCGCATTGGGCGGGCTGCCTTTAATTCCGAGGGCTGACGGGCGCAGGGCGTCTTCTACTTATGAATCGTATCTTGGATCGCTACCTTGCCCGCCAGATCTTGGTGGCCACGCTGGCGGCTTTGGTGATTCTAACGCTTGTTTTTGGTCTGGGGAACGTTTTTAAACGTGCCTTGCCACAGCTGGTCAATGACAGTCTTTCCATTGAGCGCTTTGGACAGTTCGTGCTCTACATCTTGCCCTTTGCTGTTGCTTACACGGTGCCGTGGGGATTTCTAAGTGCTGTGTTACTGACCTTCGGTCGTCTCTCGGCTGACAATGAGCTTGTTTCTATGCGGATGTCTGGTCGTAGCATGTGGCGCATCTGTTTACCGGTATTCGTGTTGGCTGCTTTGTTAAGTGGGCTGTGTTTGTGGTTGAACCTGAATGTGTCTCCACTCGCGAAGTGGGAAATGAAGCGCATCGTCAAAGACGTTCTTAGTGATGACCCGTCGATCGCCTTTCGTAAGAAGGGGTTGCTTGGCGACATGGTCATCCATGTCGATCCCGACGACAAATGGAGTGGCAAGAACGTCCGAATGTACAGAGTCGACGAGTTCAATCGGCCTGAGTTTGTTACCTTCGCAAATCGTGTGGAGATCCAGAGCGAAGGGAACCGGCTGACGGCAGAATTGCAGGAACCCACGATGGAATTGCGTCAGCTTGCACCACTCAAGAAAGGATCATCGGTCATGGATGCGTTGGCATCATACCCGGTGCCCGTGGGTGAGGAGGTGGACTTGCCGCACGTGGATTATTTACAGTCGAGTAACTTTCCCATCAGTCTTGAGCTTCCTACCAGCCGGCGAAAGCCTAACGAGATGACCATGGACCAGATTCATGACGCCCTCGAGAATACGGCGCTGGATCGGGAAGACGCCGCCGAGTACCGGACGGAACTGACCAAGCGTTACTCGATCTCGTTAGCCTGCCTTGCGTTCTGCTTCATCGGCATTCCGTTAGGTGTGACGGCACAACGCCGTGAGACGTCGATCGGTTTCGCGCTGAGCCTGGGAGTGGCTGTGGCTTACTTCTTCTTTATCTTCCTTGGCGAGACCTTTGGAGAGGAAGAGTCCCTTCTGCCACACATTCTCATGTGGGCGCCGAGTGTTCTCTTCATCGGGCTAGGAGCGTTCCTATTCCGTCGGATGAATAATCGCTAACGGGATCATCCGGCCGAGCCCGAGGCGTAGCCGATGAAGAAGGCGGTGACTAAGGTGATCATGAAGTAGATTCCAATGTAGGCCCAGCGGTAGCGGTGGCCTTCGTAGTAGAAGCCCACGGGTACCCAGCCAGCTACGAGGGAGATGGCAACGGTTCCTACGAGCGCTTTGGGTAGGGCTAGAAACATCCCGCTCAGTCCATCGGCGATGGCGTAGCCTAGCAAGTAGGCGATGCCGGTGACGCCGATAGTGGCCCCAAGGAAGCGCCTCGAACGAAGCCAGAAAGGACGTGCTCTCAGCTTGCGGGACTCTTTCGTGTTGTTTCCTATCATTGTCATAGTTTAAGTTGCAATAATATATGCCCTAGATTGGGCTCTATCTCGATTACAATTCGTTATTGGCTTTGTAGGCTTCTGGGTTGGGCTTGTTCTTGCTGTGGGGGACGTTCTGAATACCTTGACTGTAGAAAACGACCCCTTTGAAAAGCCTAGCAAACATTCGCCTCATTCATTTCGTACCCATCCTTCTTGTGGTTGGAATCGGCGTGTTCTTGGCGTGGAGAACAGATCGATCATTGTCGGTGACAGGGGTGTCGGGTGCTGATGGTAAGGTTGCTGAAGGGCGGCCCTACTATATCTTTGTGCGTGAGTTAGAAATCGCGCCGAAGAAGCCGAATGGGAAAGCTTGGGATCGGGTAGCCGATGAGGCCCCAGATCCTTATTATGAAATCCATTGGCGGGATAATCGAATCTTCCGTAGCCCTACGCAGCGAGATCACCTGATCAGTCAGTGGTCGCCTCTTGGGGTAGATACGATCAAGTCAATCCGGGATGGTCGGATTGCGATTCATTCGGTAATCAAGGCTGCTTCTATTCGAGCTGTCGGTGGCGAGAGCATTGTCTTGCGCGTCTTTGATGATGATCCTGTTTCCCAGGACGAGGTGGCTTCACTGACATTTGCCTTCAGAGATTTGAGGGAAGGGGAGAACACCTTTGACTTTCAGCAGAGTGATATCAATTCGGTCACGCAGGTTCGTCTTGCTGTGATCCATGCAAACGCCCCGCTGGTGGCTCAGATCGAGCAGATTCTGAACCCGTAATGCGAGATCGTATCCAGCCTGTCTTGTTAGGCGTCATCTTAGGAACGACGTTGTTGTTAGGACTGGGCGTCTTTGGGCCTTGTTTGGAGATCGTGCCTGGATTCGGAGAGTATTCTCCTTTGGTGCGTGTGCTAAAGCCAGATCTCACGGAGCCTACCCGATTCTCGCTGTATTCTGGTATCACCCACATGGCTCTAGGTGGCAACGGGTGGCTGGCCGCACTCGTCTTTGCGTTCTCGGTGCTGTTTCCAGTGGCGAAGGTGAGTGTTTATTGGGTGGCTGCGAATGACTCGCCTAGGCATCCGACCTTTAAGAAAGCATTTCGCTTGGCGGCGCATTTAGGCAAGTTCTCTATGGTGGACGTGTTCGTAATCGCCTTGCTAGTGGTTGTGATCAAAGGACTGCCTGGGAACACGCAGGTGAGATTGCAGTGGGGCTTTTGGTGTTTCTGTCTATCAGTGATCACGTCGTTGGCCATTCCGTTTATTTTGAAACGTTGGCAGCGGCTTCGCTTGAGGTGACGTGTGCTGGGGAGGATTCCTCTGTAACGGAAGTCCATCAGCCGAGACAAGTCCCTGACGTGGAAAGCGGTGACAAGTTTCCGGCTTTTCAGGGAGAGCAAGGGGCCGCCAGCAACTCACTGGCGGCCCAATTTAACCCCAAACCCTTTGAAACCTGATTCAGGCCCTCCAATCGCTGAGATCTGTGATGAGGGCACCTTTGGCACAAGGCGCTTGGACCATCACAGAGTCGTTGATTGAAGTGTCGGAGATCATGTTTTTCAGGCTGCGGGTTAAAATAACAACCTTTTGAGTTTAAGTCAACTCTTTAAGTTGTTATTTTAACCTTAAAGTTACTTCACGTTGGCCGAGTCTGATGGAGTGCTCGGCGGAACTGCGCTGGAACTCCGAATTCGGAGGAATCGGAACGGGCTGACGGTGATTGGCTCCCACAGCATGTAGATGTTACCGTTCACACCTTTAGATAAAACCTTCGCGAAGTTATTCGGATCTAAGTCCCAGTTGTCGATGGCCATGTTAGGTGAGGCCTCCAAATGAAACTTGGCTGTAGGGCCGTTGCCCTTTCGCTGAAAGGTGATTGCAAGGTGTCGCTTTCCTGTTGGCGATGTCACGAACCCGACTTGAGTTAGTAAGCCAGCATCGGGGCGGGTCTGCGAAGCAGAGGTTCCCGGTGGAGCGATCTTAGCTGAACCTTCGTCTTTTAGCACTGGGGCCCGGCGTGTGGTGCCTTTTACTGGAGCTTTCTTCACCGTGACGTTGGGAAGTCTCGTGGGACTCTTGGTTAGGCTGGCTGTGGAGAAGAACTTTCCGTCGAATTGAATGTTATTGAACTCGAAGTCTATCACTGTCTCGGAATCGGATCGCTCAAGGGCTTCGCCACCAAGCTCACCTAGATCGAAACCATCGACAGCGATGTGGGCGACGTTCTCAAGCGATGCGTAGTCGTCGCTGATGCTAACGATCTCAGATCCCCCAGAGGATTCCTCTTCGGATTCCTCTTCGGATTCCTCTGGGGGAGATGTTGAGTATTCTGGGGATGTTAGAACCCAAGTGGGTTCTACGTTCTCTTGTTGGTTTGTGCGTGTGCTTGGAGAAATAGCCAAGGCTGAAGAAATCGAACGATCGGTGTCGACATTGTGATGTGGTTGAAATGTCGATACCCCTAAATCATCAGGTTCTCTGGGTGAAGCGCTCTGGGCGTTCGAGGCGGAGGTTACCGGCAACGCCTCTCCTTCAAGATCCCAGCGCTGAGTGCTCGTGTTCCATCCGGCGATGGTCTCTAGCGATTGGACCTGAGGCAGTGCTTGCGCACCGTGGCCATGAACCGGACTTATGTAGGCGGGGGCTTTGACGGTTAGGTTTGAGTGGGTTTGTGAGAGTGTGTTTGAGGACAACGGTTGCCTAGGTCCGATGAGGAGGAGCGATGCTAGCACCAGCACGAGAGCTGTACCGAGCTGTAGTCGCTGCGTTGCTGTGATGGGATGGCGGGATTTCCAGGGCGTGAGGATGGAGCGGATCCGAAGAATCAAGGGCTTCTCTGCGAGAGCCACTTTTGGGCGGATCATCGGATCAATGACAAGGCCACGTGTGGCCACGGTTGCTAGGTGGCTCGCATAATCTGCGGGACGTTGCCCTGCGGCGATGACGGCATCATCACTGGCTTCCTCGCGATCTTCATCCATCTCTTTCGCGGCCCACCAGACCAAGGGGTGGAACCAATAGAAGGCGCAGACGGCGTCTCGAAGTAACGAAGCGATGTAGTCTCCTCGACGAATGTGCGCGAGTTCATGCATGAGAACAGCGCGGACGCGTTGGCCGCTCCAGCGAGCGGCGGAGGATGGTAGGACGACGAAGTTTCTTAACACGCCCCAGGTCATGGGCATGATCCTTCCTGGGAAATGCAGCAGGCGCACAGGCTTGCGGAGGCCAAGGTCTTTGCGGCATTCAGAGACGAGCGTGTCCCAAGGGTCTGCAGAGAGTTCAGTTGAAGAGCGTTCGATACGAAGGAGCGCCATCAGTCCTAACAGGACCTTGGTGCAGAAGAGAAGAGCACCGATTCCCCAGATGGGTAGCAGCCATGGTTTGACGGCGGTGACGATGGGAATAGCCTCCCATCCTGGCAAGACTTGCCATTGAGGGACGAAGGGATCGAGCAGCATTAAGGCTCCTAAACATACGAACCCGCTGATCCAAACGAAGTGGCGACAGCTAGCTGATCGTGTCCACAACGCTAACATGCCTACCAACAAGAGGAACATCGTTCCTTTGAGGGAGCATGTGACGAGGAGGCTCGTGAAGGCCTCTGGTTGGGTCACGGTGGGGGGCATGACTCGCGAAACTTTGATGGCCAGCGGGGGTGCTAGCCGACAGTGTTTGGGTTAAAGGTTAGTCCTATGAATCCTGCATGGATTTAGCTTCTTCGATCATTTCAGCGAGTTGAGCGAGCTCACTCCCGTTATACTGCACTTTGGGATCGGCCAGGTAAGCACCTAACCCTTTCTTCAGAGATCCATCGAAGAAGGTGTGGAGGACATTGTGCAACGCTGACTTGCCGACGGACTGACGCGCCTGCGTCGCTTCGTAGACAAACTCACGCCCGCGCTTGGTGTGGCAGATGTGGCCTTTCTCTTCCATGACACGAAGGAGGAAGCGAACAGCGGCTCGGGTGGGCGGTTCCTCCATTTGACCCATGATCTCAGTCACTGTCGAGTTTCGGAGACGATAGATGATCTCAAGCAGCTCGCGTTCGCGACGGCTAAGGGGTGGGAGCTGGGTTGGTAGGCTCATGATGCTGATAGAACGGTGGACGAGGGTTAATTTCCCATTCTTTGACCCCTGGTGTCAAGGTTTTAGGAAACAATCGCTTAAATTGCAGCGATTATTTCCTAAGGTAGGCCTGGCGTTGCCGGCTGGGCCTAGAGAATACCTAGTTGGCGGAAATCGCCGGGGACGTCGTCCGCAGCTTCCCTGTAGCCAGGCATGACACTGTCCAACAGGGCTGTCTCGTTTCCGAAGTGCTTGGTGAATATTTCTCCAAAGATAGCGCGGAAATCGGTCACGCGCGCAAGGTAGCGTCCGCGCTTGCTGAACATGTCGCCATCTGACCATGTGGTGCTGTCACAGTTGTAGACGCCGCCATTCACGCCACCGCCGCCGACAAACATGGTGCTGGCCTCCGCGTGATCCGTGCCGCCACCGCCGTTCTCTTTCGAGGTCCGGCCGAATTCAGTCATGGTGACGACGATGATGTCTTCCCATTGATCTTGGAGATCAAGGTAGAGTGCTTGGAACCCCTGTGCGATGTCGCCTAACAAGTCGCCATGTTTCCCGTCCACACCGCCTTGGTTGCCGTGCGTGTCGAAGCCGCCCTTGTTCACTCCCACGACGCGAACTGGTGTTCGTTTCATAAGCATGGCGGCTTCCATGAGTTTCTCTCCAAGGCTTCCGTCAGGATAAACAGCACCATTGGCGGGCACGTAGGGACCTTGATTGACGGCAGACTTCAGCGTGCCGAGCGTGTTGCTCATTGCCTGGCCCGTTTGATTCACCAAGTCGGCGTATCGAGAATTGCGAAGACTGCTGGGTGTAGAGTAGAGACCTCGGACACCCTTACCATGATCTTTGAGTGCTGAGGGAAGCTCACCGAGAAACTTACTCTTCTGGTCGTCGTCACCAAGGAAGGCGAAGTCGTCTGCCTCCCTGAAATTGGGGAAAGGGTGCTCGCCTTGGAGTGCTTCTAGTTGGGAGCCAGATATGGAGGCCGCGATGAAAGCATTTTCAGGTGACGTGATGTCACGGGTCTTCGCTAGTTGACGATAAAACAAGCCGTCCTTCACGGATTTGTCACGGGGGACGCCTTTCTCCCAGTAACCTTGACTATCAAAGTGCGAGCGGGATTGATTGGCGTAGCCGACACGGTGAATGACAGCGAGATTGCCGGGGCCGGCCGTACCTGTGAGCTGTGAGGAGTTGTAGAGCGACATCATCGGCGTCATGGCCGAGTTGAGCTGGGCGAACCCATTGCCTAAGTCTAGGGAGTCACTTTCTGGAAGGTAAAGCGAAGGGCGATTTGTGGTGTTGTACTCGCTATCGCCGCGCGGGATGATGGTGTTGATGCCGTCATTGCCTCCACGTTGAAAAATGAAGATGAGCTTCTTGTTATCTCCCGGCTCGGCAGCATTCAGCTTGTCGTTTAGAAGAAAGGGTTGGAAGCCGAGGGCTCCACCGAATAACGCACCGTTGCGAAGAAATTGACGTCTGCTAGTATTCATGGTCAGGAGAGGATGGCGGTTACTGGAATTGGAAATCAGGGGACGCTAGGATCAGTCCGATGAGGTCGCGAAGTCGGTTGCGTTTCATGGCGGCCGATTGGGCTGACCAGAGGCTTGGTAGACAGGCCGTATCTGTGTTCACGTAGTCCAGGAGAATAGCTTGGTTCTCTTTCGTTAGGTGATCCTGGAAATAGAACCGATTGAAGTGATCGATGACGTCCTGAGGCGATGTGAGGGTGTTTTCTTTGAGGAAACTAGCGGTGTCCCAGGAGGCGCCACTGCGATTGAGTCCTCGGGTCAATGCTTGTCCGAACTTGATGCGCTCAAGTAAGCCTTGGGTATCCATCCATCCAGTGGCTTCTTCGGGGAAGCCGTCGGGCTCTTCCCGCTCGAAGATGATCATGCCGAGATCCTCGTTTACTTCAGAAACGCGGTCATTGAGTTGAATTACGTCGAGCGCTCGCATCGTGCTGTTCACATACTCGACGGCGCTCTTCACTTTGGATCGGTAAGCGATTCCGGACCAGAAGGCATTATTCTGATCGGTGGAATCTAACAAGGCGCGAACAATGGTCCCAATGTGACCCGGACGAGCGGTGGATGTCCAAGCGGCGATCCCTTGGTCAACCAGGGCAATCAGTTCAGTAGGTGCCGTGGCGTTGTGGTAGGAAGCTAACGATATCTCATCCGAAACGAGCTTGTTCACGAGCTTGATGACGATGAACTCTTGCGTGGAAGGGTGATTGATCATGGCGTCGATCACATCGATCGCGTCATTCACACCTTCAGCGCCGGTGCGCCCTGCCGGGAGGAGCATTTGGTGAGGCGTGCCTTCGAAGAGAAGCTTCTCGTCAGTATCGTGCTGCTCGGGGTGAAAACGGAAACTCCACAGCCCGGCGGCACTGGTTTCATCGATGCTGTCTTCTGTGTAGGAGCGAGAGACAATCCTTGGTGCGAGGGTGAGGTCGCTACTTGTTAGGCTCGTGTTGTGAACTTGGAGAGCGAGCACGTTGACCTCGGGTGCTGGTTTTAAAAGATCTCGGTAGTTCGCTAGGAAGATCGTGTCATGGGCGGCCTCGTCCTGGTGATTTCGTGAGCTCGTGTTGAAGGCTGGAGGGCTGCCGTAGTTTCGCATGGTGCTACTGCGGCCGATCTCTTCGCCATTCAGATAGGCGACATAACCGTCATCGTAAGCCACATCGAGAACGAGTTCATCGTCGAGGCCCGCTTCCAAGACGAACTCGCGTCTCGCATAGGCCGAGAGGTAATTGCCTCGCATGTCGTCCAGGACGGTCGCGTCGTCACCGTCGCCGTAGCCGATTCCGCTGGCTCCCTCGGTCCATCCAGAGTCATCGTAGTTTGGCTGTGTCCAAGCGATTGTGGGCTCGCCTGCAGCATTTGTGGAGGGCTCTTGCGTGCCTTTGAGGAAGCGCCAGCCCGGGCCGAGATCCAGCATAGGGGTCTCGCTGCCGATGGTGAGGCTGGGTGTTGTGTAAGGATTGCGTGCCACCTCGGGGAAGGGCTTCATGCTCTCGGGACGTACTTTGCGGACGGTCCATCCGGTGAAGCACTTCGCTAGCTGTTCGATGTCTCCTTGAGTGTAGCGGTTATCGACACCAAAGGCATAGAGTTCGAGAATCTCGCGAGCGTAGTTCTCGTTAGGCGAGTCTTTCAAATTCACCACGTTGTCCAAGTAGATCAGCATGGCAGGACTCGTGGCGCTGTAGAGGAGGAGATCGCCGAAATGGCCTAACGCATGGTCATGAAAGAAGGCGTATTCTTGGAACTCCATCTGCGCCGCTTCCCGATCAATTTGAGCATAGAGACGTCTATTGGCGGCATCGGAGGTCATCAGCCTTTCGTAAGCCTCATGGTCTTCCAAATGATCTTCGAGCTTGTTCGCGTCTGTCGTGAAATGGTTTTCCCAGAAATCGGCAAGCACGACCTGGAATTGGCGATCTGAATACACCCCTTGGGCATGGACGAGCTCTTGTAGCTCATCGAGCCCGCGAATCGTCTGAAAGCTGGGGCTTGGGGCGTGGTAGAAGGCTGGGCTGAAGGAGAGGTCCGAGCTGGAGTTGTTGAAGTTGTGCACTTGCACCGCGAGCACATTCTCGCCTTCTCGCAGCAGGCTCCGAAAGTCGTCTACGTTGAATTCGTTTGGGTTCGAATCGTCGACGTTACCGCCAGTACTTTGAGCGCCGTCATCGAAGGCAGGTGGATTTCCCTCCATGTTTGCCCGGGCGAACTCCTGACCGTTAAGGTAAGCCACGAAACCGTCGTCATAAGAGATGCGCAGTCGCACGTTCTCCAAGGTGGCTGGATTCTCTACGCTGAAGGTGTGTCGTGCGTAGAGCGAAAGGTAGCCGTCGTTTCCTCTCATGTCGTCCAGAACGGTCGCGTCGTCGCCATCGCCGTAGCCGATGCCAGCGGGCCCCTTTTCCCAGAAGAACGCCTCGAAGTCCACGTCTTGCCAATTGGATGGAGGCTCTTGTCGGCCCTTGAAGAAGGTCCAGGTCGCGCCTTCCTCAATGAGGTAAGTTTCTTCCCCTGGGACGAAAGTCTGGAAGTAATCGTCGGCCTTGATTGATTGAGTGCTCTGCGGGGCGCTCATCGGTCGTGTCGTGAGCTGATCCTCAATGTAGCCCTTGATGCCAAGCTCTTCGACTTTGTTGTAGCTGGCCTTGGAGGGGCCGTAGGCAATGCGGTTTAGAAGGTGACCGATCTTCTCTGTCTTGGAAGCTGGGGCAGGATTCTCGTAGGGATCAGGATCGCCGCCGCCGTCGGCTCCACCACTGCCGCCTGAGCCAGATCCGCCTGAGCCCCCGTTCGGAAGGTACTCCACATGGAGCCAGCGTTCGTCCGCATACTTGGCTGCGGGAATGGTCGTGCTTTCGCCTAGGGTCACCCGGATCAGCGCAAATCCACTGGGATCTGGCAACGTGAATGTGAGTAAGGCGGCTTCATCGCCATTCATGGGGCCAGCCACCATCGTTTCCCAGGATTGATCCAAAGGGGCGCCGTTGGCCTGCAGTGTGGCATGCCGGTATCCGGCTGGCACCTCCGCTTGAACGACCAGCTGCCGGGCGTCATCCATGGAAATAGCTGTGATCTGAGGGCGATCTTGAGCATGGGCAAAGATTAGGCCGAGGCAAAGCACGGCCGTTGCCGAGAAGGCAAAGCGTTTCATGGGCGAAGAATCTGGAAAGGTGGGTTGGGGGAGGGTCGTGGCGCGTGAAGAGCGACTTTACGGATTCTCTATGATACGAGCGAACTGCCTACTTTCATTCATCAATTTCCTAAAGATTACGAATTCGGCTAGAATTTCACCTTCGTTAACCTGGTTTATCCAGTCATTAGACTCAAGAGCGCTCGTGCATTGCAACGTGTAGACTTGGCCGGGGGTGGCTGGCGCAGAAATGATCCATTCTCCCGTTTCAGCGTCTTGCGCTATAGAGGCGACAAACGGCACCGCCTCTGGGGGACTGCCTCCTTGGTGATCGATTTCTAATACTGGAGGAGTGTTTCGGTGCTCGCGGGCGGCGAATCGCCTGGCCGTCTTGCTTCGAGCTTCATCTTGCGTCAGCAGGATCCAGCCGTGATTGGAGGCCGGATCGGTGAGTATCGATCGGATATCTGCTAAACCCTGGTCGTTAAACTGAAAGATGACCTCCCCGGGGCCGCGTACCCGGGCGGTAGCACTTGGTTCCGAGACGAAATCCGTGCCGATGGCGCTACCCTCAGTGGCCCAAGGCGCATCAGGATGCGCCTTGGCGGCCCAGGTGGATTCTCCATCAAGGGCCCTTCGCCCTCCCGGAAGATCACCGCGTTGCTCACCCTCAGTCCATGGCGTGAGGACCCGGTGGAGAGCGAAGGTGGAATCCACTCGAGTACCACTTGGGGGAGCCATGGTCACTTCCACTCGATAGCGGGCCCCGACGATTTCAGCCTTATTTGGCAGCGTAAGATCCACTTGGAAGAGAATTCGGCTTCGTAGGTTCTCACCCATCGCTCCCAGGGTCCCCGAAGGCAGATCGCGCTGCGTGCCAAAGTTAAACGTCGGATCTAGCTCCCAGAGACAGGTGTCTCGAGTGACCGAAAGCTCCGTGGTCTCAGCAGCGTAGAGAGAGGCGAAAGTGAGAAGGAAAGCCGTAGCGAGAAGGAGTGATCGAGGCATGGGAAGGGAGGCGAGAAATTCGCGTTTTCAAAATTCAGATTGTTAGCGGATTCGCGGTCTTGATCTGTTCCGCTCCGAAACCTTTAAATTCCTTCTTACAGAAGGACTTGTCACAAGAGTTTTCAGAGGCATAGATTGGCTACATCAGCCGAAAGTCATGAAGGTTCATCAAGGAGCTTACACATATACACTAGAACTCGACGCCCCTCTTATCAAAGGGGGAAAGAATACGTCCGCGCTTATTGATGCGCTTCCGAAGAATCTCGCCAAGGATGGCTTGGAGAATCTGAAGAAGCTCGTTGATCTGAAAGCGGAAGGCGTCTGGGTACAATCCCGTCTCATGGTCGTGTTGGGCCTTACCGGTCCCGAGGAGTCTGACACGACTTCTTCTGTCGTTGAGGCACCTCTGCGTGCCATGACAGATACTGATGATGATGAAGAAGGCATCACCTTCACCTGCATTTCAGGTAAGGACGGTCGTGCGCGTCTCAATTTCGGTGACAAGACCAAACCGGAAGAGGCCAAGCGCATCGCCAAGGGTTTCTGGAAGGTACTCCTCGCTGAGCCTTTAGAGCTCGATGATTTCTCTGCGGAAACTGTTGACCAATCCGGGGCTAAGATCGCCTACGGTGTCCGTGACGGCCGCTGCTTCTATGGTGATCCCGATGATGTGGACATCGACATCCCAGCAGACGTTGTCGAAGGCAAAGACAAAGACCTTGGTAGCGGCATCGCCGAGTACGACCCAGCCCGCCTGGTGGCTGACGAAGAAGACGAATGGCTGAGTGGCGAGTCTGAGAATCAGTGGGATGAAGATGATGACAAAGAGAACGAGGGCGAAGACTACGGCTTCATGCGAGCCGATGACGCCGTCGACGATGACTACTAGCGGAAGATCGCTTTCAGATCTTTGATCAAATCTTCGGCGGAGTCTTTCACAGCATCGACGTCGATGTCAGGAAGCTTCTCGGAGAATCCCACGCGCGGCTTACCGATGTAGCCCTTGGTGATCAGCTTGAGGGTGAAACGGCCATTTTTTAAGAAGTGATCGCCGATAAGGCGTTGAAAGACATCTGACGGAAGGAAACGAACCTTGCGGCGGATGTAGCGATCCACACTTCCAAGGATGCCTTCGGTGATCGCAGGACCTGCCATGAGCGTGGTCTTGAACTCGTGTTGGCCGTCCTCCGATTCATACCAACTGCCTTCTGCCAAGGAGAACCCGTAGTCTTCGAAGTCGACTGTGGTGTCTTCCGTGAGCGTGAATTGGTGGTCTTGATAGTTTCCTTTCAAGAGGGCTGGCTGCACCAGATTGCCGCCGAGCCTGACATCGTCTAATCGAATGCCATACTTCTCTAGGTCTCGAAGCTTCTCCGCGACGGCTCTCATGAGCGGCGCTGTTTCTAGGCGCGTGCCGGCGAGGGCTTCGAGTTGAAAGTCCACGGCCGGCTCAATCTTGCGTGTCTTTGGATCGACAGGGCGCACATTTCCCGAGCCCTGGAGCACCATGTTCCCAAAGCGTTCGCCACTCCCAAGATGATCGAAGAGGACGTTGGCGCGGACAGCGACCTTGGCATGATTCTTGGTCTCCAGATCTGCTGGGGAGAGTTCGACATCGGTGAGATCAAGATTGACGTCGGTCCAAGAGATACGGGTGTCTTGCTTCTCTAGCTCAATAACGAACGTGAAATTCTCAAGGCGGGCGGATCGGAGGGAAGTAGAGATCTTGAGTCGATCGATAGTGTCATCGCCGTCATCTTTATCGTCCCTCTTATCGTTGTCCTTCTCAGGCTCATTGTTGTCACGCCCGGGCTTGTCGAAGAGGCGGTCGAGCGAGTGATCGCCTTCTTCAGGTTTGATGAGTTTGCCAGTGACCTCGGATCCTACGAACTCATGCACGTGGATCTTGCCGAGGAGCAACTGTGGAAACGAGACCGCAAGAGAGATTTTTTTCGCCGTGATCTGCGGGTCGGTGATCGCTGGGCGATCTGCTAGGGGCGTCTGCTTATCCGCATGGTCATCACGTTCTGCCATCGCGAAATCTTTGATGATGAGACGGGCCGGTTGCGCAAAGAGCGAGAGTTCTACCGCACTCATCGACGCTCGGCAGTTGAGACGTTTCTCAAGTTTACGGACGAGCTTCTCGGGCTGGAAGAAGACGTTTGCCGCAAGATAGAGCACTGTTCCTCCGGCAAGGGCGAGGACGATTCCTAGAACAAGGAGGCGGCGGATCCAAGGCTTCATACAAGCGTATGATGCGGCAGGTATGGGCCGGATGCGAGGGGCAATTTTGGTGACGGATGAGCGTTGATTTTTCCGGTGAAGTCCTCAAGCTAGTCTCATGCAAATGAGATCTTCTCTTACTCGATGTCTCTGTCTTCTGGGAGCGTGCACCCTCGTCTTCGGCGTCGCTGGGCAGGCCCAGGAATGGATGGATGTGAAAGATCTGAAAGGCCGGAAATTGACGATGAAAGTTGAGAAGGTTGACGGTGATGATGTCACCTTCACCACGAAAATTGGCAAGACCTTCACTTACAAGATCTCGAAATTCAGCGTTCTGGATCAGCTAGCGCTTCGCAAATGGAAGCCACCCGTGGGCAGCGAGAGCCCCGTTGAGGAAGATGCCAAGCTGGATGAAGGGAAGGCCACGGAGGCCGGCAAGATCTTCAAGACAAAGCATTATGAATTTGAAGTGGTCGGAGCCGTTAAGGAGACCCAGTTGGAAGCCGTCGCGACTCACTTTGAGGCCGTTCATTGGGCTTTCAAGCAACTGCCTTCTCAGTTTGCTCCGAAGCCAGCGGGATCGCATTTCAAAGTGAAGTTCTTTGAAAAGAAATCTGACTTTGAGATCTCAGAGCAAGGTCAGCTTCCGGAAGGACAACCGGCCGTCTATAATCTGAGCCGTGATGTGTTGGTCGCGCCGATCGATATAATGAAAAGCTCGGCAGCGCTGACGCGTGAAGTGGCTTATCTCTTGTTAGGGGCGCGCTTGGAGACGTTGCCACCCTGGCTTGCCGTGGCCTTGACCGATTATATAGCAAGTGCACCCTTTGAGAAGACCTACCTCGATCTAGAGGACCCGCTTAAGAATGTGTTAGCTCATCTGGGTTCGGCCTATGGGTTGACCGATAAGAATGTCCCGATGCTCAAGCCTTCCCAAGTTCTTACCATGGGGTACAAGCAGCTTCGTGAGGCTGGCCTAGAAGGTGACAAGGCCCGTTCATCAGCGCTTCTTACCTACTACTTCTTCACCTTCCTCGATGGCAAAGGGAAGCCCATGGAAGGCTACTTACGTGCGCTCAAGACCAACACGGCTTCTGATGAAGCGATCGCTATCCTTGCCAACGATCGCGATGAAACCCAACTCGCCGATGCTCTGCGTGTGGGCTACGTGCCGAAGAAGCTACGCGTTGCCTTCATCCAGTAGGCTTCTGTTTGCTGAATGAGCTACGGATGATACGGCGGCACCGCATGGGTGCGCGTGCCATCTATCATCTCACTAGCATAATTAGCGACGCGGTCGATGATGCGTTCGTAAAACGCCTGACCTTTCTCGGCCGTGGCCATGGAAGGATTGGGATCCTGCTGATCTTTCCAGACATCTTGGCGAACGTTCTCAGGAAACAGGTGCAAGGCCATGGCCGTTTCAAACTCCTGAGCATGCCCAGGAAGATCCTCCGGTAAGCGTGAGCCGCTGTCTAACAGTTCCTCGGCGTCTTCTTTCGTCAGCACATTCCAGTAGGGAAAGAAATGCACGTTGACCTGAAACTTGCGAAGAAACTGATCCCACACCGCGTCGCAGGCGGCGATGTTTCCACCGTGGCCATTGAGAACGAGGATGTTCGTGAACCCGGCGCGCACGAGGGAGTCGATCAAATCTGACAGAACGGTTAAGAAGGTGCCTGGCTGCAAGCTCAAGGTGCCAGGGTGCACCATGTGATGTTCGCTGATGCCAGCCATCAGCCCTTCGGCAACGAGGGCCTGCGGGGCGAGTCGCTCAGCCACCGCGCCTGCGATGAGGCGAGCACTGCGCCAATCGTGTTCCATGGCGAGATGCTCAAGGTGCTGCTCAATGGCCGCCACAGGAAGAATCGCAAGCTTCAACTCGCCTGCATTCATGCGCGTCCGAAATTCACGTCGGGTGAGTTTATTTAGCCAGATTTTTGAATTCATGTTCCAGGTGTCTCGTTGCTTGTTTCCGAGGGAGGAGGAGAGGCAAGCGCCTTCACCATGGCTTTCGCTAGAGGGAGATCAAGAGCGTCGCTCTTCTCGAGACCTGTTTCGGCGCGAAATTCATAAAGGGCTTTCAAGGTGCGATTCCCGACAACGCCGTCGATGTCCCCAGAGTAGAAGTTCTGACGAGAAAGAAAGCGCTGCAACGCATGCTTTGTACGCCAGCCGTGGACGCCGTCGGGCGTGCCTTCATAGAGATCAACGTTGCTCAGCGATTGCTGGATTATGCTGAGAGCTTTTCGCGCTTCTTTCTCGCGTTTATGCGCTTCTGCAAGTTCTCGGCGGAAAGTAGCCCGCTGGCGGCTGTCACCCGTGATGAAGGTCTCCAACTGGTTCGGCAGATTCGGCGGCAGCTTGCCCTGGTATTTGTAAAAGACAAAGTAGGTCCGCCCGACTCGTTTGGCCTCAAAAGGAAAGGCATCTTGTTCGGTGAAGGAGCGCAAGGGGTGCAAGTCATGCCATTTCTCCAGGGGAAATGCCTCAACGTCAGGCAGATCGGCGTCTGCGGAGAATGTCAGGGCGTCGATCCCAAGCCGCACACGATCTCCCTCTGTATCTGTGAAGTCATAGTGCAAGCTACCACGCTGTAGATGCTGAGTCCCGCTCTGCTCATAACGTGACGGTTCATTCCAGTGAACTTGCCAACCATAATCTTCGAGAATCAGGCCAAAGGCTCGCAAATGATTGAGCGTCTGCTCATCCTCCTGAGCGAGCGTGGGAAGAGCCTGCGACACCGCCGTGCTGCGGCGCAGTCTCTGATGCCGCATGATCAAGATTAAGATGACGACAAAGAGAAGCGCTATGGCCGCGATGGAAACTACGAGTAGTTTCTTGGCTGGCAGCAGGTCACGCGTCGTCTTCACACGATCACGCTAGCACCAATCGGGCCATTGCCAAAGGCCTTAGGCAAGTCGGCCTAGTGATCTAGCAAGGTGGTCTTGATGGGGAGGCCATTGCTAGTTTTGTCCTGTGAGCGCTTGTTGCACCCGCTCCAATAGGACCTGCGGTGGGCAGGAGATCGGAATGACGCCTTCAGCGCCTTCTCTCAATGCTTCCGTTTCTAAGGAGGCTTCTGCATTCGCCGCTAGGACGAGGACTGGGATGCGAATGTTGAGGCAGATGAGCGCGCGAAGCAGTTCCAAATCGACCAATCCTGGTTACACGGCTTCGGTTAGCACGCAACCAGCGCGATCGCGATCAAACACCTGGAGAAAGGTTTCTGCGGAGTGGAACGTTTCGGCAGGGATATTCTCCACATGCAATGCCAAAGCGATGGATTTACGAAGCCTGGGATCATGGCTAACGATGAAGATCGTCGGAAGCCGGGCAGGATTGCGATCCGGTTTAGGGTGACTGATCTGTGCGGCTCTCAGGGGGTGAGAACGCACATGATATTTTCGGGGGAGGGCCAGAAAATGTTTGCGGTTACCGATTGCCCTTTTTCTTATAAGGTGCTCTTGGCTTAATGTGTCTTTATTTGTCTCTGTTAGTAATTTGATCCCCCCAGGTCACTTAAGGGCTCATGCTATCAATTTTGAGCGTGAGCGATACTGATGTAATTCACAGGTCCACCTAGTATATTAATGCGGCCTTCAAATACATGCAACTTTATTGATATTGATGGGTTTGAGATTACATGAAACGAGACGGGCGGAAACTATCAAGTGAGCAGCAATTGTTGCAGCGTCAGAATGCTGTGAATATGTTCTTTCAAGAAGGCTACACCAAGACGGACATTGCGCTGGCGCTCGGCGCATCTAGACAAAATGTCAGTCGCTGGTGCAATCTTTATG
>CALLLI010000035.1 GCA_938082635.1 uncultured Verrucomicrobiales bacterium | reverse complement strand
GTGATCGGGGCCGACCCAGTCGCGGATGTCGGGCGGTAGCAGTAGCGGGGTGTCGTGGTCGATGTTGACGAATCTGGCGGCCATGGATGCACCTTAGCGACTTGCGCCGTAGATGTCACCCTAAGTCCGACAGGCTGCTAGGCTGTCTCCTCCAATTCATGGCGACCGGGAAGCCACCCTTTCAAGGAGAACGCGTATCCCAAATCCTTCAAAGCGTCACCACAAAGGCAGCGACCAAGATCACGCGCCCGCCCCCCCCTTGGTTTCGTCACGTTCTATGCAAGCTTCTTCAGAAAGATCCAAACCTTGGACCAGCCGAAGCCAGCATCGCCCTAGCCGACTTGGATCAAGACAGCCTCCCTCTTTCTAGCCATTTCCCCAGCAGAAGGACATGGACGCTCCTGCTTGGCGGGATCGCGCTCATCGCGGCCCTCTTAACACTCACACGCCTTCCAGATCGTATCCCTCAGGACACCCCGGTTTACATTGAGGGCGAATCCACACGCTACGAGAACCTTACCAGCGCAATCGCCGCTACCCCTGCCGGAGCCACAATCATCTTGCGCGACGGACTCCACGAAGTCCCGAGAGAGCTGATCGTGCATCAAGCGCTTCGCCTCGTCGCGGCCAAAGGTGCCCACCCACTCCTACGCAGTCGCGATACAGAGAGGCAAGGTCTTCGATTTTAAAGCCGAAGCAGAATTAATATTACTGACATTACAACATATATTCACCGATCCCAGCAAAACAAAACCACTGATCCACACCCAGCGCCCCCGCATGCTGAAACACTGCCGCATTGAACAGCGTTGGAATAAGTCCGTCGCGCCCTCTCCCCTTTCGACCACGATCTTAGCGACAGATTCCATCAACTTGAGTCACACTGAAATCGAAGCCACCAATGGCTGCGCCATTCTTTCAAAACTCCAGGCGGACAGCCCAGACAACATGACGATACGATTGGAAGAGTGTGCCATCGCAGCCGTCCGCGGCTTTTACCTCATGAGTCCATGAGGCACCGAAGGCTTGGAATATCACACTCTCACACTGCAGCATACTCACTGGCGGCTTATTCTGCATCAACGAGAAAGACCAAGGCGCGCCCCACCGTCCTCTATCTCCCCACTCAGGGTCATCCCGGCACCTACGAAATCTCCCTATCAAAGCGCCACATCCTTGCCAATATTGTTTGCACCATGGCAAAAGAAATGTCAGCACCACCTCGTTGGCAGATCGAAGATTCTATCATTGAGGCAGGCACCATGATCATCGCCTACCAAGAACAGCCCATGCTCGACGACGTACTCGAGAATCGCTCTTGGAAAGGACGAGCAAACTTCTACAAAGAGAACACCTTCCTCAGACCGGTCCGAGCGAAAGGCATCGCCGCCAAGAAGCAACGTTCCCTCAGTGGCTGGCTATCCCTGTGCTCTCAAGCCAGCGAGAGCGATCCTCACGAGGTTGTTGAAAGCATTCTGCAACCAGAGCGACCAAGAGAGTCCAAAGACATCTCCTCTTCGATGCAGAGAAAACCCCGAACCACCGCATGGGATCTTCGAATTCAACACCCTGTCGTTCAGCGCCGCTATCCCAATCACGGCGGCGACATGGCCCGGGTCGGTCCCCTCGCCACAAACTAACAAAGCACCACCACATTTCCGAGTTGAATCCCCTTCCAGGCCCACCTATGGCTTGATATACTATGAGCGAGCAGAACAAAGGCAATGTCGACGAGTTGGAAGGCTTCTCCACCGACTCCCTCAAGGTCCGCTTAGGCGAACTCCGGAGGTATCTTTGACCTCGCTAACCTAAAAGCCGACCTCGCGAAGATCGAACAAGAGATGACCGCCCAGGATTTCTGGGACAACAAAGACAAAGCCCAGACCAAAGTCGAACAGGTCGCCCGAATCAAGAACAAGATCCAGCCCCTCTACAGCCTCGATGAGAGAATCGAAGACCTTGGCGTGCTCTATGAAATGGCGCGCGAGGAGAAAGATCAAGATTCTCTGACAGAAGTCTTAGCGGACTGGAAAGCCATCGAGCGCGATCTCGGGGCCTTCGAGCTCCAGCAGTTCCTCTCGGGCTCACACGACATCTGCAATGCCTTCATCACGATCCATGCCGGCGCTGGCGGCACCGAAGCCTGCGACTGGGCAGAGATGCTCGTGCGGATGTACCAACGCTGGGCTGAGCGTTCCGGTTTCAAGATTAATGTGCTAGACCTTCAGGATGGTGAAGCCGCCGGCGTGCGCTCCGTCACCATGCAGGTCACGGGAGATTATGCTTACGGCTACCTCAGCTGCGAACGCGGCGTGCATCGGTTAGTTCGCATCTCCCCCTTCGACTCAAATGCAAAGCGTCACACCTCGTTCGCCTCGCTCGACGTCACTCCCGAGGTCAAGGACACCGGCGAGATCACCGTCGACCCGACCGAGGTGGAAATCACCACTGCCCGCAGCGGCGGCAAAGGCGGACAGAATGTGAATAAGGTGGAAACGGCCGTGCACCTGCGCCACCTCCCCACGAATATCATGATCCGTTGCACGCAAGAGCGTTCCCAGGGACGCAATCGCGAACTCGCCATGGAAATGCTCTTGTCCAAGCTCGCCCACATCGAAGAGGACAAACAACGCGCCGAGTCCGAACGCGCCTACGGCGAGAAAGGCGAGATTGCCTGGGGCAACCAGATTCGTTCTTACGTCTTTCAACCCTATCAGATGGTCAAAGACCTCCGAACGGGCGAAGAGACCTCCAACATCTCTGACGTCATGGACGGCGCACTCGATCCCTTCATCGAAGCCAAGCTTCGCGGCCAAAAACGCGACAACTAATTTCGTGCACAGTCGCCAGGAGGAAATGTCTATCGCAGAGTTCGAAGCGATACCTCGTCAACTCGGTTGGGACTATACCTACGAAGACGGGATGGCACACATCACGCCACGCGAAGACACCGTCGTTGAAGCTGTACTAACATTTACAGAACCCATCCCAGCGAACGGCCCTTCCCTCACCCTCCGACCACCCGATCCTTCAAGGGATGAACAAGCACTCCTTGATCTCTACTTCATCGCCTTTCACAATGTGTTCGAATTCTGCGACTGGCCATTGGAAGAGATCCTTCAGCAGGCGGCTGATGACATTGCCAAGGTTCTCAAAAACTTTCATCCTCTAGCCACCAGCATCCTCGAAGATACCGAATCGGGAGCAATGATCGGCGCCATGCTCATTGATGAAGACGGCAGCGCACTACGCCACCTCATGATCGATCCTGAATGGCAACGACAAGGGGTTGCCACAGCGATGCTACACCATGTCACGTCGACATTGTTAGAAAAGAAGACCTCGCTCCGCAGCCGCTACGCAATCGGCAATGAGCCAAGCCGCGAATGGCATAAGAGAATGGGATTCGCCCCCATCAAAGACTAATTCTGCTTTGTTATTAATCCGGCCCTCAAATACATTACGCCCTAAGAAGCATATGCTATCTTTTTCCCATTGAAGTAATTCATGATTCGCTCAGGTTGTTTCTGAATGCTGAGCATAAATGACATCACATTCGCTTTCAGTTCTGCGAGA
>CALLLI010000034.1 GCA_938082635.1 uncultured Verrucomicrobiales bacterium | reverse complement strand
TCCGCCTCCGGGATGACGGCATCGCCTAGGGAAGCGACGACGCGCTGGCGCGGGGAGCCTTCGGCATTGCGATAGGATTCGACGAGCTGGAGCAGCGGAGTACCTTTGATAGTCTTGGTTCGGAAATACACAACTGAGACGCTAAAGGTGCGAAGAAAGAAGCCAAGGCCTAGAATTTACAATCAGGCACTACAAAATGAAATCGAGGAATTCGAGTATTGGTTATCACCCAGTTACGGCGACTAAGTGGGCAAATTATCTCGAAATTAGTCAATTTTGGCCCGCAAGGCTAGAGCGCTCCAACGACCTTGTCAGGTGGCAGGGGCTGACGGTGATTGAGGAAACACCCGCAAGCACTCCAGTCCTCATGTCGAACGAGCGCCAAGCGTTCTACCGCCTGTCAGAGCAAGCGGAAGCAATGACGGCCGATATCGTCTCCGTCACAGCCATCAGCACCTCCGTGTCCGTCGGCATCCGCAGCCCAGAAACCGGGTGCGAGCAGTATGCCGACTGGTGGGAGATTCCCGATGAAGGAGGCAACCTCCTCTACCGTCGCATCCTCGCTCACAGCCACGTCAATGAGCAGCCCTTCGTGCGCTCGGGATCATTTACATTAGCGACTGGTCAAACTGTCTGGATTCGAGCGCATATGAGTTCGCACGGTTATGGTGGCCAAGCTTACGGAGGCTCGATCGACGAGGGCTTTGAGGCAGCTGAGCTTTCTCCGCTCTTTGCACTCGAACTCGCTAACGAAAGCCCATTGCCAGATGGATGCGCTTTCTGATAGAGATCAAAGAAACAAATAGACGATTATGGTAGGGCAGCCCTCTAAGCCTCGACTATCATTGCTTCTAATTTGCGATCCAGGCTTCCGCATGATTGCCAGGAATGACTGAAGCATGAGACCACAGGTCAAAGAAGGTAGCATTGTGAGTGTCGGTGCTTTCATCTCCACGGCGGTAACCGAATGGAACTCCCCATGGATCCATGAGGTAGAAGTCTTTGTGAACAAAGGTTGAGTTCCCTCCATTGAGGAAAGCAGCCTCTAGGAAAAACTCTCCATCCGTGCCCGGATTCCCATCAGAGGCCGTTGGCTCAGCGCCGTCGATCATGTTGATTCCATCACCGGTGACCGCTTGATAGAGCATCTTACCTACGACGACAGGATCATCGGTGCCACCCACAGGGCGAGGGTAGAATCCATATTCTGCTTTGTAAGCCTCCAACGCTTCTTGAAGCGCCACAATCTGACCCAAAGCCTTCTTGGGCTTTGAGGCTGGCCCCCGCCCCCTCTCCGCGCGAGGCTCGCCGAAGACTTGCGAAAGCTTATCGTAGATCCCTGGGCACGCCAAAGACCAGAAAAGCAATAAGAAGGCGCCACCAAAGGAAAGAGCGACGCTTGAGAGCAGGATGTTGACTCATGGTTAATGCGTTGAAGGTCGGAGGCAGGAAGCCTCAGCTACACTCTATTCCCAACGACACAGAAGCGCCGCTGGCGAGGGAACTCGCCAGCGGCGCTCTAAATCACTTCGAACTGTTAGAATGAATTACTGATTCCAGTTGGAAATCCAAACATCCTCATCGTCTTCCTTGTCAGGATCACGCGTCGCTTCGGTCCAGATATCAAACAACGTAGGATTCATCGTTTGATTGCTCTCATCTCCCCTAACGTAATTGTAGGGATGACGCCATGGATCCATGAGATAGAAATCTTCGTGTGTGAAGCTCGAGTTACCACCGTTGTGGAATGCCGCGTCCAAGAAGAACTCACCATCTGTGCCAGGATTGCCGTCCGAAGCGGTTGGCTCCGCACCGTCAATCATGTTGGTGCCATCACCTGAAACGGCCTGATAAAGCATCTGCGCAGAGGCTTTTGGATCATCTGTGCCACCCACAGGCCGCGGGTAGTTTCCATACTCAGCCTTGTAAGCCTCCAAAGCTTCCTGGATGGCCATGATCTGACCTTGGGCTTTCTTGCGCTTTGAGGCCTTGGAGGCACCGGAAGCTACAGCAGCGACAAGTCCAGCGAGCACGGCAATAATAGAAATAACCACCAGCAGTTCGATCATGGTGAATCCACGACGCCCCTGACGGCTCCGGTTGATAGAAATAGGCAATTTCATAAACGTTAACGTTGTAGCGGTATTATGATTCTAATCCAAGTATGGATATATTTCAAACAGTCGTGATCAGCTTTAGCCGTTATTCAACGTGGAGATGATCTTCACAAGCGGAAGGAAGAGAGCCAAGACGATCGTTCCGACCACCAAAGCCAGCATGACAATCATGATCGGCTCAAGCATCGACGTCAACGCAGCGACCGCGTTGTCCACCTCATCATCATACACGTCCGCGATCTTCAAAAGCATCTCTGGGAGCTGACCAGTCTCCTCACCCACGTCCACCATACTGATGACCATCGGCGGGAACACCTTACTAGCTTCGAGAGGAGCCACGATCGACTCACCTTCTTTCACACTCTCGTGGACACGGTCGATAGCCGTGGAAATAACCACGTTACCAGCAGTGTCACGAGTAATGTTGAGGGCTTGAAGAATCGGCACACCTGAGGTCACGAGCGTTCCCAAAGTTCGAGCAAAACGTGAAATGGCACTCTTACGCTGAACGTTACCAAACAAAGGCATCTTCAGCTTGGAGCTATCAATGGCATAACGACCGGCTTTGGTCGACGCGATGACCTTGTAGAGGAGGAAGATGACAATAACCACCAACACAATCGCCCACCAGTATTGGGCGAAAGTCGTACTGAAACCGGTGACCATCTCCGTAAGCCACGGGAGCTTCTCCCCATCGAGCATCTCATCAAAGATGACCTTAAATTTCGGCACAATGAAGAGCATGAGGAACGCCATGATAGCCACAGCGATGAACATCACGATGACCGGGTAGACCATGGCCGCGACGATCTTGTTCTTCAGCTTCTGCGCTTTCTCCTGGTATTCTGCGAGACGATTGAGAACCACCTCCAACACACCACCAAGCTCACCGGCTTTCACCATGTTGATGTAAAGCTTGTTAAAGATCTTAGGGTGAGCCGCAAGACTTTCAGAGAACGTCGATCCCGACTGCACGGAATCCGCGAGGGTCATGATCGTATTCTTGAGCACTGGGTTAGGCTCTTGGTTTCCAAGAACCGTCAGGCTACGCAGAAGAGGAAGACCAGAATCAATGAGCGTGGCCAACTGACGGGTGAAGATCATCAAGATCTTCCCCTTGATGTTTCCGCCAGTTTTTACTTTGACCTTCTTCGCCTTCTTTCCTTTCTTGCCCTTAGCGCCAACCCCCTCTTCGACCACTTGCGTGGGATAAAGGCCGTTGCCTTTCAGCATCTCGATAGCCTGGGAATTCGAGTCAGCGGCGAGAACCCCATTGGTCTCGGAGCCCTGGCCATCGATGGCAGTGTAGTTAAAATTTGGCATGAGTGTCGGTCAGGTTTATTAGCGTTAAGAAATTAGAATTAAGCGGGGTCGGGAGAGGATGCAAGCCCGTGGGCTTCCTAAGTGTATTTCAACACCTCCTCGATGCTCGTCAAGCCTTCGTAGATATTCCTGAGACCATCTTCGCGTAGAACGCGCATGCCCATCTCGACCGCACGCTTGCGAAGCACCACCGTAGGCTCTCGCTCGGTGATCATGTCACGCAAGGTGTCATTGACCTCGAAGAGCTCATAAAGGCCTTTCCGGCCTCGGTAGCCAGAGTGCCCGCAACGGTCACAACCGGCACCGGTGTAGAAACTCTTCTCCCCGAGTTCGTGCGGAGAGAGCCCGAGCTGAGAAACGATCGAGTCATTTGGCTCATAGGCCTCCCTACAGTCCGTACAAATCGTCCGGAGAAGTCGTTGAGCAAGCACAGCCAGCAAACTAGCTGAGAGTAAGAACGGCTCCGTTCCCATATCGAGCAGACGAGTGACAGCACCTGTGGCGTCGTTCGTGTGCAAGGTCGAGAGCACCAAGTGACCAGTGAGTGAGGCCTGGACAGCAATCTGCACTGTCTCTGGATCACGCATCTCCCCCACCATTATACGATCGGGGTCTTGTCGAAGGAAAGCACGCAGGATCTTAGCGAAGGTCACACCAACACTCTCGTTTGCGGGCACCTGAACAATGCCGTCCATGTCATACTCAACGGGATCCTCAGCGGTGAGCAGCTTGGAGTCGATCGTATTGATCTTTCTCAGGCAAGCGTAAAGCGTCGTCGTCTTACCGGCACCAGTAGGCCCCGTAACGATGAAGATGCCGTTCGGCTTGAAGATCGTCTCATTAACGAAGTTAAAGATGTCCTCAGGGAGACCAAGATTCTCGAGGTCCAAGTTCACTGACGACCGGTCAAGAACACGAAGCACCACACTCTCTCCATAAACGGTTGGCAGGGTGGAGACGCGAAGGTCACAAGGCGTCGACCCGATCATCTTCTGAATACGACCATCCTGCGGAAGGCGGCGCTCAGCGATATTCAGGTTCGACATCACCTTCACGCGCGAAATGATCGGCGTGGCCAGGTGGCCCGGAGGCGGAGCCATCTCGTAAAGCGACCCATCCACACGGTAACGGATCTTAAAGTCATCCTCGAAGGGCTCGAAGTGAATATCAGAGGCACGCTCCTTGATAGCTTGCAGAAGCACCAAGTCGACATAGCGAATGATCGGAGCAGCGTTGGCTTCTTTCTCAAGATCCTCTGCACTATCACCGCCAGTCTCCCCTTCACCGAAGGACATGAGAACATCATTCATGTCCTCTTCCCCATAAACTTTATCGATCAGGTACTGAACTCGATAAACATCCCCAACAACGGGCACGATCTCCTGCTGCACAGCAAATCGCAGATCGTCCATGTTCTGAGCGTTCAACGGATCAACAAAGGCCACTTGCAGACCGTTCTCACCGATAGCCACTGGCAGCGCCCCGTATAGGTGTGCATTGTCAGAGGTGAGGATCTTGGTAAGAGCCTCAGCAGGCTCCCAACCAGCAAGGTCCATAAATTCAGCACCTATTTCCGCAGCAACCACTTGATAGAACTGGTTGCGGTCCATCACACCGTAGTCCTGCACGGCATCGAGGACGTCTTTGCCGCTTGAAGTGATGCTATTCAGCATGTCTTCCGACTGACTGGCATCAATGTAGCCTTGGGTCTGCAGAAGATCGAGGACGTTCTGAGTATTCATAAATTGAGGAAGGAGATAAAAAAAGAAAGGGGGGGTGTTAGGAAATCAGAGTATTCCCTGTCATTTACTCATCATCACCCATGGTCACACGAATGACTTCTTGAGCAGAGGTGATACCAGCAAGCATCTTGCGAATACCGTCTTCACGCAGGGTCCGCATTCCCAACTCCCGCGCACGACGCCTCAACTGCACCGTCGTGAGTTCCTCCGTGATCAGGGTGCAAACTTCATCATTGATATTGAAAATCTCGTAGATACCTTGGCGTCCTTTAAAGCCCGTCTGCTTACAAACATCACAGCCTTCACCCCTCATGACCGTTGATTCAGCCAGGCGATTCGAATCGATATTCAGCATCCGCGCTTCCTTATCGCTGATCTCACCAGGAACCTTGCACTTACCACAGATCGTCCGCACAAGGCGCTGAGCCAAGATCGCACGAACCGAACTCGCCGTCAGGAATGGCTTGATTCCCATGTCGGCCAATCGAGCGACAGCACCTGGAGCATCGTTCGTGTGCAGCGTGGAGAACACCAAGTGCCCAGTCAAACTAGCATTGATAGCAATTGTCGCCGTCTCTTCATCACGAATCTCACCAAGCATGATGATGTTCGGTGCTTGTCGCAACATGGCGCGCAGGGCTCCAGCGAAGGTCATCCCGATGGACGCCTTCACCTGGACCTGGTTGATACCGCTCAACTGGTACTCGACGGGATCCTCAACCGTAATGATCTTGCGGTCAGGCTTGTTGATGTAATTTAAACAAGCATAGAGAGTCGTCGTTTTACCTGATCCCGTAGGACCCGTCACCAGAATGATACCATCAGGAAGCTTGAGAAAGCCCTCCATGAGTTCCTGGTCATCACTGAAGAAACCGAGCTGAGGCAAACCGAGCAGGAGACTCGATTTATCCAGAATACGCATGACGATACTTTCCCCGTGACCGGTCGGCACACTGGAAACACGTAGATCGATCGCTTTATCGCCAAGCTTCACACTGATACGACCATCCTGAGGAATTCGCTTCTCCGAGATGCTCATCGAACCACTCATGATCTTGAGCCGACTAATAATGGGCGCAAGGAGTTTGAGAGGGTGCTCTTCAGTCACGTGGAGGGCACCATCAATACGGCATCGCACGCGCAGCGACTTCTCGAGTGGCTCGATGTGAATGTCACTGGTGCGGCTCTTGAAAGCATCGGCCAACATGTTCGTCACCAGACGAATGATAGGCGCCTCTTCATCAGCGGTAACGCCTTCATCGACCCCGCCGCGCAGCTCCATGGAGCCCGCCAACTCATTGTCAATCTTGCTAGGCGCTCCATAGATCTCTTCCAGATTCATCTGGATCTGCTCCTCAGAAGCACATTGGAACTCCACCTCCATCTGGCTCGCCAGCACGTGAGGAATCGCATCGAGCGAATCGAAGTCCGAAGGATCAGCAATCGCGATCAGCAGCCGGTCATCATCAAAGCCTAGAGGGACGCAGTGATATTTGATCGCCACCGTATCCGGCACGGCCGCCACAATGGCGGGATCGATCACAATCTGATCGAGATCCACGTAGACCATGCCATTTGCCCCGGCCAAGGCCTGGCCGATGGCCTCCGAGGTCACGATATTGGAATCGACAAGATGGTCGATTACGCTCCCAGGCTTTTTGCGGGCGGTTGCCACGTCGCCCTCAGCAATGAGGCCGGCTTGGGTGATAGTTTCGAGGACTGCTTCTTCGTTTGTGAACACGCTATTTACAGAGGGGTGACTTGATAAGTGGGCGCAGACTGTGCAATCGGAATTGGCTTGTCAACGCCTTCACGCGGGATTTTAACGGAATTGCGACGATCAACGCAACGGCTAATCTTCAAGGTATTGCTCAGCACGTTTTGGTGGGATCAGAATAAGCGTCTCACCGGGCTTCGCAGACCTTCGGGAGCTGTTGCGCAACTCGAGCTCCATGTAATCTACATCATGTTGCAAAAGCTGCAAACGTAGCCGTTTATCTCGCAAGGCCGACGTGGCCAATTCGAGCCTGCCGGTCTCCAGAGCAATGGCTTTGTCCAGTCCACGAGATTTCTCGAGTTCAGGAACCAAGCCAAGCCCGGCACCGGCCAACGCGATCAGAATGATTGCAAGAAAGACATAATCCGCCGCCCGCTGAAACCCACGCGCTTTGCGGTGGGCAGCGGTGTAAAGACGGAAACGGTCATCATCCACAACACTGTGAATAATACCTAAACTTTCATCTTACCACCAAAAACAGCGTCATCTCCTAGAAGCTGCTCGATGCGTAATAGTTGGTTATACTTTGCGATCCTGTCTGAACGGCTAAGTGAACCGGTCTTGATCTGGCCCGCATTCGTCGCCACCGCGATGTCAGCGATGGTGGAATCTTCCGTCTCACCGGAACGGTGACTGATGACGGAGGTGTAAGCGTTCTCTTTAGCCAGCTCGACAGAATCGAGCGTCTCGGTCAACGAACCGATCTGATTGACCTTCACGAGAATCGAATTCGCCACTCCGAGGTCGATCCCCTTCTGAAGGAAATCAACGTTCGTCACAAAGAGATCGTCACCCACCAGTTGAGTCGTAGCCCCGAGCTTCTCGGTCATGACCTTCCAGCCGTCCCAGTCGTTCTCATCACAACCGTCTTCGATCGAGATGATGGGGAAATTCTTCTGAAGCTCAGCGTAGTAATCAACAAGCTCAGCAGCAGTGCGCTTGGAACCGTCGGACTTCTTGAAAATGTAGAGATTCTCTTCAGCAGAGTAAAACTCGCTCGAGGCCACATCAAGAGCGATTGCGATGTCATCACCGAGTGAGTAGCCAGCCTTCTCGACGGCCTCAGCGATGGCTTCCAAAGCGTCTTGGGCTGATTTCAGAGCAGGAGCAAAGCCGCCTTCGTCACCCACAGCGGTAGAAAGACCACGGCCATGGAGGACCTTCTTCAAAGAGTGGAAGACTTCCGTTCCATAACGCAGCGCCTCAGAGAACGTCTCCGCGCCGCGTGGTATGATCATGAACTCTTGGAAATCAATCGGCGCATCCGAGTGTTCACCGCCATTGATGATATTCATCATCGGCATTGGAAGGACCTTGGCATTTGGACCACCAATGTACCGGAAGAGAGGCTGACCAAGTTGCGCAGCAGCAGCATGCGCCACTGCCAGTGAGGTTCCGAGAATCGCGTTTGCACCGAGATTCTTCTTATTCGGCGTGCCATCGAGATCGCGCATCATCTTATCGATCATCGGCTGCTCCGTAGCGTCTTCGCCGACCAGCTCTGCAAAGATCTTCTCATTAATCCCGCCAACAGCTTTCTGAACGCCCTTGCCAAGATAACGACTCTTGTCGCCATCGCGCAGCTCCCAGGCTTCATGCTCACCGGTGCTCGCCCCGCTAGGAACGGCCGCCCGGCCATAAGCACCGCCCTCAAGCGCTACTTCAACTTCAACTGTAGGATTGCCCCGCGAATCTAGGATTTCGCGGCCGATGACTTCGATAATGCTCGTTTCTGACATGAATCTTAAAGGATGATCTGCCACTAGAGGCGAAACTAAATGATGTCCAGCCGTTTATGGCTGCAGGGTAGTTACAAAACGCCTTACTCAGCGGCTCCAACGGACCGTGATGCCGTGCTATGCGATAAGCTCAAGGCGAGCTTCTCTCCATCGAAAGACAACGGATCTCGCTGTCATTACGACAGTAGATTCTTCTGTTTGCAAACGCTGGATGGGACCAGACGAGCAGGTCGCGGCCCACGGGCTGGTCAGGCGTGATGATCTGTGTCCGACTAAGTTCTGTATAACCTTCAGGTGTTAGCTTCGCCTGGATCATCTCGCCGAGGTCATTGAAGAGAAAGCGATCCCCACTTGGCTCGTGGCGCACGGTGAAGACGTTCGCCCAGCCGGAGGGCTTCTTGTCCTTATCCTCGAGTTTGAGCGCGGGTGCCGTGCTCGACCAGCGGCGCTCACCGGTCGCCAGCTCGACACAGCGATAGGTTCCACGACGCCCACAACCGTAGAGGTAGCCGTTCTCAATGTAAGGTGTGCTCATGACCCCACCCAGGCCGAGCTGGAAATTCCCCTCCCAAGAAATCTTGGCCGAACTGCTATCAGGAGACAACTGCAGCAGGGCGCTCTTTCCATGGTAAGACATCACATAGAGCAAGTCCCCCGCTATTTGCGGTGCCCCAATCGCCATTCCGTACGTGGCTTTGTAAGGGACACTCCAGAGCACCTTGCCGCTCTCCGGCACCAAGCAGGCCACCGCTTCTCCATGCCACACAAAGAGGCGTCGTTTCCCTCCGTGCATTTCAATCACTGGAGGGCAATAGCCGGGCTCCTTAGAAGTCAGCGCTCGCCAGCGTTCCTCTCCGGTCATCTTGTCATAAGACACCACAGCCGATCCTTCTCCGCCGACGATGCAAATGAGCTGATCTCCATCAACCAGCGGATGACTCGACCACCCCCAGCTAGGCGTTTCCAGGCCATAGTCCTTACGAAAGTCTTTCGCCCACATCACTTCTCCCGTTTCCGAATGCAGGCACCAAAGATGCCCTTCTGAGCCTAACGTATATACACAATCGCCATCATGCGTCGGTGTGCAGCGAGGCCCATTGGCATAGGGAATCACCGTCGTGTATTGACAGGGCCAGGTGTACGTCCAAAGAATCCTCCCATCGCTTTCGCTAAGACAACGCACACTTTCATTGCCAGGATTTTCCGCTCTAAAGAAGTTTGGATTGCCCTCAACCTTAGCCGTCGAGGGCGCCGCCTCGCGATCCATGACATAGACGCGCCCATTCGCCACCGATGGCCCACCATAGCCGCCGCCTATCTTCGCAGTCCAGACCACCGGCAGTCCTTTCTCTGGAACCGTCTCCAGTATCTCACCTTCGCGCCAGGTCAGATCGTAATTGGGCCCTAGGTAATGTGGCCAGTCATCTGCAAAGGCAGCATCCAGCAACAAGAGAATAACAAAAAGCGTTCGAAGCCTCATCTTACCCCACAGAAAGCGGCCCTGTACTATCCGCAATCCTATCAATGCCCACACCCATGATCTGCGCCATCGCGAGCCAGAGATTTGCAATGGGAGTGCCCTCGGGAGATTTCACGTGGCGATTCGTTTCGATTGCGCCGCCACCTCCTCCTGCCACGACCGTGGGGAGATCGGTATAAATGTGTAGTTCACCACTACTGAGCCCCGAACCCAAAGTGAAGATCATGTTATCTAACATCGACCCTTCCCCTTCTTCGATCGCATCCATCTTGGCGACCAACGCAGCAAACTGCTCGATGTGGAACCGGTCAAGCTGTTCCAGATCCTTGCGAACCTCCTCCTTCCCCTGTGCATGGGTCATGCCATGGTGTTGCACAGGCTTCTCAAACAAGCCCTCCACGGTAAGCGGCGTGCTCCAACGCTCAGGCCCTGACATGAGCGTTGCCACCCGAGTGAGATCCGTTTGCAACGCCAGGATCATGAGGTCTCCCATGACCTGGATGAACTCGTTCCGGCTCATGGCCTGCCAAGGTTTGGTTGGCGGCTGGAGCTTCAGCGCATCGATCGACGCTTGGCGCTCTTTGACGCGCTCGATCTGCCGCTCGACCGTCCTGACAGAATCCATGTACTCGCCAAGCTTCTGCTGATCCAAATACCCTAGTTCACGATTCAGAGCCTTGGCATCGTCCATCACGACATCGAGCACACTTCTTGAAGAGGCATGCTCATGCATGGCAAAGAGCCTATCAAAGACCGCACGCGGGTCACGCAGCGAACGGGCGACATGACCGTGCCCATACCAGGAAATGTTATCAAAGTAAACCGACTCGCGATTATCCTCGTAGGGATTGCAACTCAGCTCCAATGAGCGAAATGCGGTGTGCTTGCCAGACTCCGCAGCAATGATCTGGTCGATGGTACGTTTGAGAGGGTAGCCTGCAGGCGAAAGCTCATCCGGAGCCGCACTACTCAACCAACACGCACCGGCCTGAGCATGGCCATCCGTCCCAGCCACCTTGATCCGGTCCAACTTGGTAAAGACAGACACCTTCTCGCTTACAGGCTCAAGGGGCTGCAGCGTCGGGCTCAACTTAAAGCCATGCCCAATCTCATTCGGATGCCAAGCCGACTGGACCACTCCATTGGGAATGTAGAAGAACGCCGTCCTAACAGGTGGTTTAGCCGCAGCCGTCTTGGCCAAGGCCCCTGAAGGTCGCATGATCTCCAAGAAAGGCAGCGCCATCGTGGCACCCATGCCTCGAAGAAAGGTACGGCGAGCGAGGGATTTCTGTTTCAGGATCATCTACTCAGCGTGAGCGGTTTGATTGGATTTATGGCGGAAAGGATAGCTGCGAACAACCTCCGAGACAACCGTGGAGAATTGCCCATGATCCGCAAGCACCGCGCGAACGATGCCGCCAATGGCAGGCTTATCTTCAATCCCCAACTCTCGCCCAAGCGCATAGGCAAGCAGGTGTTCGCTAAAGCCACGCATGAACCACTCCGGGTTCTCCAGCAGCGCATCTTTCAGCCCCACAACATTCGTAAACGCTGCTTTCCCATACAACTCGCCACTGGCATCGATCTCGAGCCCAGAGCGATACTTGTCCCGCCACCGGCCCACGGCATCGTAGTTCTCCAAAGCAAAGCCTAAAGGATCGATCTTCTGGTGACAGGACACACAGCTCGGGTTGACCTGATGTTGCACCAAGCGCTCACGTAAAGTCATCCCATTCGCTTCAATAGCCTCATCATCCGCTTCGATTTCCGGCACCACATCCGGCGGCGGCGGCGGTGGACGATTCAGGACGACAGTCGCCACCCACGAGCCTCGGCTTATCGGGTTCGTGCGCAGCGGCGATGAGGTCATCGTAAGCGTTGCGGCCGAGGTGATGACACCGCCTTCACGGCGCGATTTTAAGGCGCGCCGTGAGAAATTCTGCGAGGCGGTATCGAAGCGATTGCGATTCTCCTTCCCTTGAAACGGGATCTCATCACGGTACCAAGACTCCATCTCGTTGGATCGATACGCATAGCTCGAATCAACCAAGAGCATGATCGAACGATCCTCGACCAGAATACTCTCAAAGAGTAGCAACGGCTCTAGCATCGTCTGCAAACCAAACTTCCACTGCTCACAGCCGATCCGTGCGTAGTACCTCTCAAATCGCCCGAAATCAGGCACCGCCGTGATGAGCTGGTCGAGACGCAACCACTGCCTAGCAAAGTTCTGTGAAAGCGACTGAGAACGCGAATCCTCCAACATTCTACGGACCTGCCCTTCTAAAACGTCGTCTTGCCCAAGAATCCCATTGCGAGCCAATGTCAGAAGTTTCTCATCCGGCAGACTACTCCAAAGAAACATCGCCAGCCGCGACGCCAATTCATAGCTTGTCAGGACCTGCTCAGACTCTCCACTAGACTTCTGCTCTGCAAGGTAGAGAAAGCGTGGCGAGGAAAGTACGGCAGCAACCGTCGCCCGCATCGCCAACTCGAACGAACCCGACCGCTGCCGCTCAGCCACGAAGTAGCTCACATAGCGATTCAAGGTCTCGTCTTTCACCGGAGATCGAAAGGCTCGCTCTAGCAGTGCACCAATTCGAGACGCCACTAATTGCCGCTCGCTCTGGAACAGCGTCGCCTCCGGTTTCTCGAACAAACGCTCATACGCCTTGCTGTAACCAGAAAACTCGGGGGCATTCACGATCGAACGCGCCAACCCAACAAAGCTCTCCAACAGGATCGGGGAAACACTCAACTCCTCACCGCGATTGTTAAACCCGTGCTCCGCTTGGAGATCAATCGCAAAGGGCGTCACTCCGGTTAGGATGTGCCGCTCAATCTGATTCTTGCCCAGAGCACGATTGCTGACGCGCACGGTATTTGGCATACGGCCCGAGGCAGGATTAAAATAAGGACGCGCTGCGCGCAACGGCTTCTCAGGCAGAGGAAAGACATCGCCCTTAAGCTCTAACAGATCCCGCACCGCATTGTTGTATTCATAACGATTCAGACGCCGCATCACCACAGGTGGCAAGGCACTCTCAGTCTGGAGGTAGCCCTCGACGAACCCACGAAACATAGAAGTCAGCCGAGCATGCTGCAGAGCTGGTAGCTGCGCCTCATCCTCAGGCGGCATCTCATGAAACTCCAACGCATCGACCACCTGGCGTGCCGTCTCGATATCATCGAGGAAATCTCGCTTCGTAAGAAAGCGAGTCAGATCCAGCTTCCCCTCCGTCTTGTCACCTCCGTGACACCGAAAGCAGTATTCTTGCATGACTGGTCGCATCTCCACTAATGAAACAGCAGCTACAGGCTCAACTGCCACTTCTTCATCCACATCCCCTGCCTCTTCGGCATCTAATCGATCAAGGCGCACGTAGTCCAAGCCTATCAAATAGTTATTCTTTCCATAGAAACGCGCGCTGGGATTTCCTCCCATCAACTCCACCACCAAGCGCTGCTCGCCAGCCTGAAGAGACATCTCACCCAAATCGATCACTTCCGCCAACCCTACGGCCGAACCATAACAATCGATGTCCTCACGAAGGACCTCGCCATTCCATCGCAGCCTCCCGATACCGTAGTCCGGCGCCACCGTGAATTGAAGCAGCACCCGATATCGCCCACTCCTCTCCAAATGGAGGCTCATTCCCAGCGACTCGCCAACCTTGCCATGCCAAAGCAAATGGGCGCCGCCACTCCAAGGTCCATTCTTGAAACCCGTCATACCTTGCTCACGCGCCGTTCCATTGAAAGGCAGCTCCTCTCCCTCGAAGAACGATCCTGACACAGCCATTGGCTGTCGCCCACGAACACTGTGATAATTAAAGATCTCCGCCCCTGCGGAAACGATCATCAGGCAAAGCACGAGGACAGACCGAACCATTCCGTATTCAACCAAAGATGAGCCCAAGCGGGCAATCGAAATTGTAACCTGAGCACCCTTCGCGGTAGAAGCTTCAACCAGACACAAAAACACCCGCGAGGCCGAGGCCAAGCGGGTGTTGATAAATCTCATTGGAGCGTAGCGCTCTAGCGAGAGTAAAGCTCGACGATCAACTGCTCGTTGACCAACGGATCGATCTCTTCGCGGGTTGGCTCACGCATGACTTTACCAACCATCTTCTCGCGGTCGATGACGAGCCAGTCCGGCACGACGATCGCCTGAGTGAGGTCGAGAGCACGGAGACCCAATTGCTGAGACTTGGCACCTTCTTTCACCGTGATCGTCTCACCAGCCTTACAAGAGTAAGAAGGAATGTCGACGCGAGTGCCGTTCACGAGGATGTGACCGTGCCCAACGAGCTGACGCGCAGCACTGCGGGTGTTGGCCAATCCCAAACGGAAGATAACATTATCCAAACGACCTTCGAGGAGTTGAAGGAGAATCTCACCTGTCACCCCGCGGCGGCGACTAGCCTCGGCGAAGTACTTGCGGAACTGCTTCTCGAGCACGCCATACTGGTAGCGAAGCTTCTGCTTCTCTGCCAGAGCAACGGCATACTCTGATTTCTTACGACGACCAGCGCGGAGACCGTGCTGACCTGGAGGGTAATTGCGCTTCTCTAAAGAGCGTGAAGTTCCGAAGATAGGAACGCCGAAACGACGACTGATCTTCTGCTTGGGTCCGATGTAACGT
>CALLLI010000033.1 GCA_938082635.1 uncultured Verrucomicrobiales bacterium | reverse complement strand
GGGCGAGACGCCGGTCATAAGAAACTTGGGCTAGGGGCAGGAAGCTCTTGCAGGAGCGCAAATGGCCCCGAACTCCATAGGAATTCGGGGCCATCGCTAGTGTGTGAAATGCTAGTGCGAGTTTTCTATTTCTGGGACTTCTTGCCCTTCTTTCCTTTCCGGTTTTTTTTGTCTTCGCCTGGCTTACCTTTGGCACCGCGCTTGTTCATGGTGGCGGCGGCCTTGGTGAGTTCTGCGTCAGAGAGTTCGCCATTGCTGTCGGCATCGAAACGAGCCTTCACGCGTGTGGCTAGTTTCTCGTCGTCGGCGATACGTTTCTTGAAGGCGGCGAAGCGCTCCTCTTTGGAGATCTTGCCATCACTGTTGGTGTCCATGGCTTCGCGACGTTTCTTGGCATCGGCCTGAGCTACCGCTTTCTCTTTTGTTGAGAGCTTGCCGTCGCCATCGGCGTCGAACTTCTTCACCATCTCTTTCCGGGCTTTACCGCGCTCGCCTTTGGGACCTTTGCGTTTCTCTTCTTCAGCCAATAGGCCACCGGTGAGAATACTGCTGAGAATGATGATTGTAAGGATATTTCGTTTCATGATGTGTGGTTGTTTGAATGAATGGGTCTTTCTTCAACCCGAAAAAAGAAACCACGCCAAGATGACGTGGGAATGGCCCTTTGATGACAACGGGGTCATTCTACGAACCGCTAAGCTTGCCGCCCTTGATGGATGGGTGTAGGGGTGAGCGATGCGCATCTGGATCGGGTCTTTCTCTCTACTTGCTGCCGGTTTCCTCGGGCTTAGTGCGGGAACCTTGTCTGCTCAGATCGATACCACGCTCTTTGGGGACGATCTGGGCCCCGCCATTCCAGATAGTTTGGAAACTGGTGAAGATTGGATGGTGGTGGAGGAGGCTCCAGCGGCCCCCGCCTCTCAACCCGCGCCTTCCGCGGTGTCGCAGCCAAGCGCCGCCTCGTCGACGAGTCCATCTATCGAGGAAAGCTCTGTCCCAGCGGCTAAGTCGGAGACGCCAAAGGCGAAGCGTTCTTGGCTGCCGTGGAAGACGAAACGCATGCGCCGGGCAGAGACGGAATCGCGCCTCGAAGCAGAGCGCGCGAAGTTTGGTCCTCGAATGTCAGGGGTGAAGGCTCGGAGTTCTCAAGGAGGTGGCGCTTTTGATAGTGGGCTGATGGAGAGTGAATTGAGGCGCTGGCAACGCGATCCTCGAAATGCCATGGCGACAGCTCGGGCTGAGCGTAAGATGCTCTTGCTCTGGATCACGGACTCCGTTCGGAGTGGAAGTTCGAAGCCCATGGCCAAGGAGGTCTTCCGGCATACCATATTTCTTCGCTTGATGAAGGATTACATGGTCCTGACAAAGCTCGACTTTGCAGATCCCGACATTGCCTCGAACAAGTACACCAAGCACTTGAAAAATAAACTTAAGGTGATGGGGTATCCGGTCCTTGTGCTCTTCTCGCCCGACTCCGAGGAACTCTGGCGTTATGTTGGCTACCGATCTGGTCGTTTCTCTGAGATCATTGATCAGTTAGGCTACCAGTCGGAGGTGTTTGTTCGGAAGGAGAATCACCGGTACGAGCGGCTGGTGAAGTCTGGTTACCGGACGTGGAGCAATTACAAGAAAGAGCCAATCTTTGCCAAGGCTGTGAGTGTGTCTCGGGAAGAGAAGACAGTTGTGCTCCTGGATGAAGCGGGGAAGAGATACACGTATCCGGTGGTCAAGCTTTCCAAGGAGGATCGCGATTGGCTGGCAGAGCAGTTTCTTCGTTAGGCGCATCGTATATGGCATCAACCAACTTTGACAAGGCACCGAATCGGCGTGGGACCGGTTCATTCAAATGGGATCACTTTGATCAGGGGGATACGCTTCCTTTCTGGGTCGCGGACATGGATTTCGAGTCGCCGCCGGAGGTCATTGAAGCCTTGCAGGCTCAGGTGGCGCACGGTGTCTTTGGTTACGCGTGTGCGAAACGAGAGGAGAAAGGTGCCGTTCTGGAATACCTCTACCGGGCACATCGGATTCAGGCGTCGGGAGCCTGGTTAGTCTGGTTGCCAGGTTTGGTGCCCTCTTTAAGCGTCGCCGCAGCTGTCGCTAAGGTGCGAGGGGCGGCTTCGTCGCTTTGTTCGACGCCTGTGTATCCGCCGTTCCTCAGTTCGCCGGGGGATGCTGGCCTTGAATCACTGTCGGTGCCTCTATGTCAGGATGAGAGCGGGCGTTGGACGTTTGATGTAGAAGCCTTGGAGGCTACGGTGCGTCCAGATACTGGCTTGTTCGTTTTGTGCAATCCTCATAATCCGGTGGGCACGGTGTTCACGCGGGAAGAGCTGGATTGGTTAGGCGATTTCTGTGAGCGGCATGATCTGTTGCTGTGCTCAGACGAGATTCATTGCGACCTCATTCTCGATGAAGAGAAGACGCCGCATGTCTCCGCGCTCCATCTTTCCGAGTCGCTCCGCGAGCGAACCATTGTGCTGATGGCTGCGAGCAAGACTTACAATATTGCTGGGATTGGTTGTGCCTATGCCCTGATACCTGACGGCAAGTTGCGCATGGCGTATCGCAAGGCGTCTGGTGGCTGGTTGCCACCCGTGAATGTCTTTGGTTACGCGGCGACCGAGGCTGCCTACCGGCACGGCGAGCCCTGGAGGCAAGATCTTGTCGAGTATCTCCGTGGAAATCATGTGCTGCTGGCGAAGTATTTGCGAGAGCACCATCCTGAGCTCAGCCTGACTCCTGCTGAAGCGACTTATCTGGCTTGGTTGGATGTAATTCCGCTAGAAATCGAGAAGCCTCAGCCTTTCTTCCAGAAGCATGGATTGACCTTCTCAAATGGGGTGGACTTTGGTGCGCCTGGTTACCTCCGCTGGAACCTGGGCTGCACGCGAGCGCTCCTAAAGGAAGGGCTGGAAAGATTCACTGGGGCGATCCGTTCGATTTCATGATGCGGTTTGCTGTAGTTTGTGGTTAGGAATGCAGATCATGTCTGCACCCGCACTCGATTGGACCCAACATCTCACTAAAAACAGCCAAGGTCTCAAGCGGAGTGCTGTCCGCGAGATTCTCAAGGTGGCCGTCCGTCCTGAGGTCATCTCGTTTGCTGGTGGGTTGCCTGCACCGGAGTGCTTTCCTTCAGAACTGATCGCGTCTGCATCTGCGCGTTTGTTGGATAAGGATCATTGCCGCAGCAGTCTTCAGTATGGTGAGTCCGAAGGGCTTGCCGAGTTGCGCGAGCACCTTGGGACGTCGGTGTCACGTCCGATGGAAGAAGTGCTCATCACGTCGGGGGCGCAGCAAGGTTTGGATCTGTTAGGTCGAGTCTTGTTAGCTCCAGGTGACGTCATTGCGGTGGAGAATCCTACCTACCTTGGTGCGCTGGGCGCTTGGCGTCCGCAAGGGGTGCGCTTTGCGCCGGTCCCGATCGATGGTGATGGGCTGGTGGTGGAGGCGTTGGAGAAGTTGCTGGAAACGGAGCGCCCTAAGTTTTTCTATACGATGCCTAACTTTCACAATCCTGCGGGAGCTGTGCTTTCGCTAGAGCGTCGTGAACAGTTGATCTCGCTGGCGGAGAAACATGCCTTGCTGATCCTTGAGGACGATCCCTATGGCGATCTGCGCTATGATGGTGAAGCCATGCCGAGTCTACTTAGCTTAGCGACAGCGCGAGGTCTTGCAGATAGGGTGGTGCATTTGCGCTCCTTCTCGAAGGTGGTGGCTCCTGGATTTAGAGTGGGCTGGCTCACGGCGCCACCAGTGTTACACGATGCGCTGGTCAAGGTGAAGCAGTCGGCTGATTTCCATCCGAATATGTTGGGGCAAAGGATCATGCTCGAAGTGATCCGCGATGACTCGTTCCCCGCGCACTTGGATCATTTGCGAGAAGTCTATGGAGCGCGTCGAGACGCCATGGATGACGCCGTGAGTAGGCATTTCCCCGGTGGCACCACGTGGACGACCCCGCAGGGAGGCATGTTTCTCATGGCGCAGTTGCCTGCGGGAATCGATGCTGCTTCAAGCTTGCCCACTGCTCTCGAAGCGAAGGTGGCGTATGTGACGATCGACAACTTTACGGTGGATGGGTCAGGGCAAGATGCAGTGCGGTTGAATTTCAGCAACGCGTCGCCTGAGCGTATCGAGGAGGGAATCGCCCGCCTTGGTGACCTGTTCCGCTCTTTGGCCTAGTGCAGGGTAAGCATTTAAATAAATGGACTTTCCTAAGAGTACCAGTCCTGATTTAACTTTCGACAAATGACAACACTTCAGAATTACATCCATGGAGAATGGGGAGATAGCGCTTGTACTGACACCCTTGCCGTTGAGAATCCGGCCACGTTGGAGGTGTTGGCTCAGGTGCCGTTTGGCGCTGGCACCACGACTGATGTCGATGTGGCGGTGGCAGCCTCGGTGGCGGCGCAGCGGGAATGGCGAGATACGCCAGTGATCGAGCGTGTGCAGCCTCTCTACAAGTTGAAGCAACTCCTCGAAGAGCATCGGGAGGACATTGCCAAGACGATCACGCAAGAATGTGGCAAGACCCTGGGCGAGGCGCGCGGAGAGATGCAGCGCGCTATCGAGAATGTGGAAATGGCCTGCGGCGCGCCTGCTCTCATGCAGAGCGAGTTTAGCGAGAACATCGCGCGAGGGATCGATGAATTCATGATCCGTCAGCCGATTGGTGTGGGGTGTTGCATTGCGCCGTTCAACTTTCCTGGCATGATCACGTTCTGGTTTCTGCCTTATGCGATTGCTTGTGGAAACGGCTTCATTGTGAAGCCGTCGGAGAAAGTGCCGTTGACCATGATGAAGGTCTTCGCCTTGCTTGATCAGACCGGTTTGCCTAAAGGGTTGGTCAACATGGTTCACGGTGGCAAGGAGTCTGTTGATGCCTTGTTAGAACACCCTGATATCAAGAGCGTGAGTTTTGTCGGGAGTTCGCAAGTTGCCCGTTACATCTATGGAAAGGCTTCGGCTAATGGGAAACGTGTGCAAGCGCAGGGCGGAGCGAAGAATCCAATCGTCATCCTTCCTGATGCTGATTTGGAAATGGCGGCGAAGATTGTTGGCGACAGTGTTTATGGCTGCGCGGGACAACGTTGTTTAGCGGCTTCCAATATCGTCACGGTTGGTGATGAGAAAGGCGAAGTGCGAGATGCTATCGTCTCCTGTGCGGAAGCCAAGGTGACCGGCTACGGTTTGGACGACGGGGCGGACATGGGGCCGGTGATTTCAGCGGAGAGCAAGAGTCGTGTGGAGGACCTTATCGAACAGGGCGTGAAAGAAGGCGCCAAGCCGATCATCGACGGTCGGGGCGCGTCGGTCTCTGGCTACGAGAAAGGGCATTTCATCGCGCCGACGATCTTGGAGAATGTTCCCTTAGATGGTGAACTGGTAAAGACGGAGATCTTTGGTCCGGTGATGAGCTTGCTGCACCTGAAGACGATCGACGAAGCGATCGATTTCATCAATCGCGGAAACTATGGCAACATGGCTTGCCTCTTCACGAGCAGTGGTGCGCATGCTAGGGCGTTTCGTTACCGCGCCGATGCGGGGAATATTGGGATCAATATTGGCGTGGCCGCTCCCATGGCGCAGTTTCCGTTTAGCGGTTGGAAGGATAGCTTCTTTGGTGATCTCCACGGGCAGGGAAGACACGCGATCGAGTTCTTCACTCAGACGAAGGTTGTGGTGGAGCGCTGGCCGAAAGAGTGGAGTCGCAAGTTCTGACGGATGCACAAATAATGATCCAAATAGCGAATGCTCCATGCTCGTGGGGCGTATTAGAATTCGATCTTCAGGGAGAAGCTGCAGGTTATGCCCAGGTTCTCGATGAGATTCGTGACACAGGTTATGCTGGTACCGAACTTGGTGATTGGGGGTTCATGCCTACGGAGTCGGCGAGGCTTGCCGACGAGCTTGGGGCGAGAGAACTCGCTTTGTTAGGCGCGTTTGTGCCTGTGCGCTGGGCTGATCCTAATAAGCATGCGGAAGCGCTTGAGGTTGCTGTGAAGGCGGCGTCTCTGATGCGCGACGCTGGATTTGCTGAGGCGTTTATCGTCCTTGCTGATGACAACGGGACGGACCCGGTGCGTAAGGCTGAAGCTGGTAGGGTGCTCCCGGAGCAAGGGTGGACGGGTGCCGCGTGGAAAGCGGCAGGAAGTGCGATCAATGACTTCGCTGGGAAGATTCGGGATGAGACGGGATTGCGGTCCGTGTTTCATCATCACGCGGGTGGTTATGTCGAAACGCCTAGTGAGATTCAGTGTTTGCTCGAAGAGACGAATCCTGATCTCGTTGGGCTTGTGCTAGACACGGGGCACTACGCCTTTGGTGGGGGCGATGCCTTGGATGTTCTCAAGCAAGTGCCGGACCGGATCTGGCATGTGCATTTTAAAGACTTCCATGCTGGCATCGCCGAGCGTGGTCGTGAAGAGCGTTGGGATTACCTTTGTTCGGTCCAGGAAGGTGTCTTCTGCAAACTCGGCGAGGGGCAGGTAGACTTTGGTGCCTTTACTGAGGAGTTGCGTCGGCAGGATTACGATGGCTGGATAGTGGTAGAGCAAGATGTGCTTCCTGGCATGGGTGATCCCAAGGCGTGCGCCCAATACAATCGAGATTATTTGAAAAAACTATCACTATGATTACCAAGCCATTGCGCATTGGCGTGGGAGGACTCGGCCGCATTGGCAGAATCCACTTTGATAATTTACGCAATCACGTTCCGGGGGCTGAACTCGTGGCAGCGGCTGATCCTTTTGAGGGAGGCCGTGCGTTTGCTGAACAGTTCAGCGTGGCTACCTATGAGAGCTTCGAGGAGCTGATTGCGCATCCAGATTTGGATGCGGTGGCGGTGTGTTCACCGACGGATGAACACGCCAATCACGTGATTGCGGCGGCACGTGCCGGGAAACACCTCTTCTGTGAGAAGCCACTCGATCTCTCAGTTGATCGCGTCGAAGAGACTCTAGCCGTGGTGAAAGAAGCGGATGTGCAACTCATGCTAGGGTTTAATCGGCGTTTCGATCGGCACTTTGCGAAGCTCAAGTCTTTGGTCGTCTCTGGTAGTGTAGGGGAACCACACATCATCAAATTGACCAGCAGGGATCCGGCCCCACCTCCACTCGAGTTTATCAAACACTCGGGCGGCCTCTTCCTCGACATGACGATCCATGACTTTGACATGGCGCGACATCTCGCTGGATGTGATGCCTTAGAGGTTTATGCACAGGGATCGAATTTGTTAGACCCTGCCATCGGTGAAGCGGGCGATATCGATACGGCTGTCTGTGTGATCACGTTCGAAAATGGTGCTACGGCAGTGATCGATAACAGTCGTCAGGCTGTCTATGGATACGATCAGCGTGCTGAGGTCTTTGGCACGAAAGGGATGGCGTCGATTGGTAATGAAACACCTGATCGGCATGAACTTTTCACGGCGGCAGGGCAGCAAGGGCCTTTGCTAGAGGGGTTCTTTCTAGAGCGATATGCCTTGGCTTATCGTGCAGAGATGCAGGCTTTCGTCAAAGCTGTGCAAGGTGGCGAGACGGTTCCTGTAGGTGGGGAAGATGGTCTGAAGGCGTTGAAGCTTGGTCTGGCGGCGCTGCAATCTGTGAAGGAGCATCGTCCCGTGTCGGTTGGCTAGCGGGGTAACAATGAGTGGTGCCTATGCAGGTAGCGGCGGTTGGAAACTAGGTAGCGGCGGTTGGAAACCACCGTTCATTGGGGGCTACTTCTCGTCGATCCAGAGCACGTCGAATCTTCCTTTGGAATCGGCGGCTGCACGGGCCATGCCTCCTGTGTTGAACTGCATGGTGATCTTGCCGTCTTTATCCACTGCGATGATACCGCCCGTGCCTTTCTTTAGGCGTTGAGTCAGGATCTCGTTTGCTGCCTCTTCAATCGGGATCTGCGCATAACGCATTTGGGCGGCCATATCGTTGGCTATCGCCCGGTGAATGTAATCTTTGCCCACGCCAGTGCATGACACGGCGCAGGTGGCATTGTCTGCATACGTGCCCGCGCCGATGATGGGCGAGTCGCCGACGCGACCAAACTGTTTGTTCGAGAGGCCTCCAGTCGAGGTCGCTGCAGCGAGATTGCCCTGACTGTCGAGAGCCACACACCCCACCGTACCTTTGCTGTGTTTCGCTCGACTGTCTTGCCAGGCTTTGCGGGCAGAGTGAGTGTGGAAGTAGTCTTGGGTAACGAGCGTTACCTTCTTCTCTTTCGCAAATTGGTCAGCTCCAGGACCTGACAGAAGTACGTGGCGAGTATCGGTCATGACTAAGCGGGCTAGGCCAATCGGATTTTTAGTGGTGGACACGCCAGCGACTGCTCCGCAGGCAAGTGTTTTACCGTCCATGATCGAGGCGTCGAGTTCATGACCACCTACGGCATTGAACACGGCGCCACGGCCGGCATTGAACTGGGCGTCATCTTCAAGGAAACGAACAACTGCTTCTACGGCATCAAGGCTCTTGCCTCCACCTTTCAGGATGTCGGTTCCAATGGTCAGTGCTGCTTTCATGGAAGCGGTTCGCTTAGCGTTGGCTTCCTTACTGAAATTTGTAGGAGCAGAGCCAGCCCCACCATGAATGGCAATGGCAATGGCAATGGCATAGTGATTCTCCTGGGCAACTGCAGTGAGTAAACTGGCACTATACTGCCGCGCACCAAGATTTGTGAAAAAGAGAGGTGAAGTTATTCAGCTAGTTTGCTTTACCATCGGCGGCCAAGATGATCCGCCTAGAACTCACTGACCAAGAATTGACCGACGTTGTCGAAGCACTCGAAGACCCT
>CALLLI010000032.1 GCA_938082635.1 uncultured Verrucomicrobiales bacterium | reverse complement strand
CGGATGCCGAGAAATCTCGCAGAACTGAAAGCGAATGTGATGTCATTTATGCTCAGCATTCAGAAACAACCTGAGCGAATCATGAATTACTTCAATGGGAAAAAGATAGCATATGCTTCTTAGGGCGTAATGTATTTGAGGGCCGGATTAATATCACCCCGCAGGCATGCCCCGAACCTTTTTCGGCTAAGGTCTAGCTACATAGTTGGTCGATCAGTCAAGATCATCCTTCTCTTTACGGATTTCGCGATGATAATGCGCATTATCAAATCAAACACATGAAACGTATTCACCTGACTCTACTCGCCATCCCTGTCCTCGCCATCAGCTCCATCATCGGGCAAACGGCCGCGACGCAAGCCAACAACGTCCTCACAACCGAGGAGACCGCTTCTGGATGGAAGCTGCTCTTCAATGGCAAGGACCTCTCTGGGTGGAGCAATTTCAAGAGCGACTCGATCAAACCTGGTTGGCAAGTTCAGAAAGGAACCTTGGCCTGCGTGGATCCGCACAATGCAGGCGATCTTGCTACCGGCGAGCAGTATGAATGGTTTGAGTTGCACGTGGACTTCAAGATGGGCGAAGGCGCGAACAGTGGCATCATGTACCACGCGTCTCCGTCGGGCAGAGCGGCTTGGGCCACGGGTCCCGAATTTCAATTAGAAGACAATGCTAAGGCGACTGACCCACAGCGCTGCGGTTGGCTCTACGGTCTCTACAAGCCAGAGAATGATCCGAAGACAGGCAAGCCTCTCGATACCACCAAACTTGCGGGCGAATGGAATCACCTGCGTCTACTGATCTCGCCAGAGAAATGCATTCATGAGATCAACGGAGTGAAATATTTCGAATACGTGCTAGGCAGCGACGACTTTAAGAAACGTGTCGCCGCTAGCAAGTTCTCCAAGATGAAGAACTTCGCCAAGGTACCCAAAGGTCACCTCGTGTTTCAGGGCGACCACGGCAAGGTCTCGTTTCGAAATATGAAGATACGCGAGATCAAGACTGACAAGAAATAGCCCTCTTTCTAACACCAACAGTGTCCCGTTTGTTCGCAAATAAGTGGCCATAGCGCGGCGTAGAGCGCTAGTGACGAGGCAGGTGTGCATGGTCTCGGCTACACTCCACCGGACGACTGCTCGGCTGTAAAGATCGATGACGACGGCGAGATTGAGTCTTCCTTCTCGTGTCGCGACATAGATGATATCACTGACACAGACTTGGCCTGGTGCGGAAGGAGGCTCGGCGTTTTCCAGCATGTTTGGAGAGGCCTTCTGAGTGGGATCTTGAGTGCTTGTCTTCGGGCGAAAGGCGGCCTTTTAGTGGGCCTGAAGGCCCGTTCTTCGCCAACCACGCGGTTCTCTGAGCTGAGGGCCCATGTTCTTCCTGGAGTTCAGTGGTCATGCGTGGGCTGCAATAGACTTTGAAGTGGCGGTCTTCATGGATCTCTTTGATCTTGAAAACGATAATCTCGTTCTCCTGTGTTCATTTTGAAGGTGGGCGTTTTCTGGCAGCGTCGCAGCTGCTTTTGGGTAGCTCGAAGGCCGCACAAAGTTCAGTTAACTGGTAGCCTTCTTCCCGCATTTCATTCATCATCGCAAGCTTAGCTGCAGGTCCTCCGCTAAGATTCTGGCGGCCTTTTTCAGGATCTCGCGCTGCCTTCTGAGGTAAGCGTTCTCGCGCATCAGTTTCTGATTTTCGTCCCAGAGGTCCTTGGCACTTGCTCCGGGGAACTTGGTTCTTCCATGTGCGCAGACTAGCGACGCTGACGCCTAGCCCTCTCGAGCCACTTGGGAAAGCGGCTTGTCACTGGGCCTCAAAAGGTTCACAACTCCCTTTCAGAACTCCTTCGTGTAGGTCTTTCTTGTTCTCTTTGACATATCTGGATCTAGTTGTGTCCAACCGTGCCCACTTTCTTGGGGAACTCCATTCCTGCCATTCCCACTTTTCGCTACAGGGCCCTATGTTACGATTCAACACGCAGATTCAACCCTCCACAAATAATCCTTGCCCCACCACCGGGTCGCCCTAAGCTTCCGAGCACTTCAACGCGCCCGTAGTGTAATGGATAACACACCGGTTTCCGGAACCGGGAATAGGGGTTCGACTCCCTTCGGGCGTAGTTTCTGAGTCAGCACTACCTTACTCACTCCGTGACGACACGGTAGGAGCCTCCCGAATGACCGAGGCGTGCGCCATCGGCATCGGTGAACATCGTCACACCTGCAGCATCGGTGATGCTTCGTCCAACCATTGGCAGAGAGCGCCTCGGCAAATTCAATGCTGTAGCTGCGACCCACGACGCTGGCGAAACTGAAACTGAAGCCATCCGCAGTGAGATCAGATTCCGTAGGGCGGAAGTAGTCGCTCGCGTCATTTAGATCCGTGCCCGCGATGACATCGTCGGCAACGCTGACGCTGGCACGGTCTGCGTCGTCACCAGTGCCGGGACCTATCGGCCCGCCATCGTCAATACCGATAAGCATGCCAGGATTCGTGAAGAGCTCGGAAACTTCAGCGAGCGTGAGAACGCGATAGTAGATTTGCACATCGTCTAACATACCAGCGAAACCGTTAACTCCAACGCAAGCCCCCAGTTGCCACACTTCGTCAACATAGGCAAACCCAGAAGGCCCTTCAGAGAGGCCAACTTCGACGCCGTTGATATAGATTCGGGTCGAGGAAGCACCGGGCTCCGAGCCATTGGCATCTTCATGAACCAGGACAATATGGGTAGGCGTTGGCGAAGTCTGATTAGCCACCGCCGCGCTCAGGTTGTTCGCATCTTCACCGACCACCACGCCGAGAGTATTGTTCGATTCACGGAATAGTGATAGGGAATAAATGACTTCCGTACCAGAATTCGCCTTGGCAGCCAGTGCAGCGACGACAAATTGATGGAGGGACATCAAGATAGGATTACGACAATTAGAAGGCTACGAGTGGCCGTGGATCTGGATCAACAGGAAACGTTCCAACTATGCAAGCTGGGCAAGCAACTCCGACACAATGGACTCGGGCGACTGGTCGATCGACACGCGAATGGCATCTACTGGCTCTTCCAACGTATCCAACTGACTCACTAGCAAGCCAGGAGGCATGAAGTGGCCAATCCGAGCATCCATACGGCGTTGGAGAACCTCTGGAGTCCCGTGTAGGTAGATGAACTTCAGCTCGGGATCTCCCGTTCGAAGCACATCGCGATACGATTCCTTGAGTGCAGAACAGCCGACAAAGCTCCAGACCGTCGTTCCCGCGCGCTCACGAATAGCCTCAGCAAGAGACTCAAGCCAACCCTGGCGATCATCGTCATTTAGAGGCTTCCCCGAGCGCATCTTCTCAACGTTCGCCTCAGGATGGTAGGCATCACCTTCGATAAACACGCCACCCCTTGCCTCTGCCAACGCCTCTCCCACCGTGGTCTTGCCACACCCGCACACCCCCATAACGACGTAAACCTTACTCATAGCTTCGCGGACCATGAGCGAGAATAACGTCGATTCCAAGGTGATTCTGACGTTGCAGCACATCGCCTCTTGCCACTATCCTCGCTTCGCGTCCCATGAGATTTCTATCTGCATTCCTCCTTCTTGTTCTCACGCTTTCCACAAGCGAAGCTCGCCCGCCTAATGTAGTCATCATCTTTCTAGATGACGCAGGTTGGGCAGATTTCGAACCCTTCGGGATTCCCCCTTACAAGACACCTCATGTACGCCAGCTTGCCGAAGAAGGCCGACGATTCAATCAGTTCTATGTTCCCCAGGCCATCTGTTCGGCGTCTCGTGCCGCACTTCTGTCAGGATGTTATCCGGGACGGACCAAGGTCTTCGGCGCACACGGCCCAAATGGGCGTGGACTGGAGCCCAAATTCATGACCATCGCAGAGATGCTCAAACAGAAGGACTACAAGACAGGCATGTTTGGCAAATGGCATGTCGGCGATCAGCCAGACACCCGTCCTGCAGCACGCGGATTCGATGAGTCGGCCGGCCTCATGTATTCCAACGACATGTGGGAGTTTCATCCAGAAAAACCTGATTACTGGGGCAAATTCCCTTTACAGTATTACGAAAACAACAAAATCACCATCCCACGTGTCACCAAGGAGCACCAACCGTACCTAACCACATGGTATACTGAGAAAGCAGTCGATTTCATTGGCCGCCACAAGAAGGATCCGTTCTTCCTCTACGTCCCCCACTCCATGCCTCACGTGCCTCTCTTCGTGAGTGAGAAGTTTGCAGGCAAGTCTGTCGCAGGTTTGTTAGGCGATGTCCTGATGGAGATTGACTGGTCTGTCGGTCAGATCAATCAAGCCCTAAAAAACAACGGCCTTGAAGACGACACCTTGTTAGTCTTCACATCCGACAACGGCCCCTGGGTCGCCTATGGGGATCATGCTGGAGCCACGCCATTTCGCGAAGCCAAAGGCACGAGTTTTGATGGAGGCATTCGCAGTGCCTGCTTGGCTAAGTATCCTGGCAAACTCGCTTCGGGAAGTGTGTCTGAGTCGGCTTGGTGTACCATCGATCTCTTGCCGACCATCGCTCACCTCACAGAGGTCCCCCTTCCAAAGAACCCGATCGACGGCAAGAATGTGTGGCCACTCATCACCGGCCAGAAAGATGCCAAGACCCCACAGCGTTATTACGCATTCTCCAACGGCCATGATTTCCAAGGCGTCATCTCAGGAGATGGAAAATGGAAGCTTCACGTGCCACATGCCTATCGGTCTTTGGTGAAACCAGCCAACGACGGTCAGGCTGGGGAATATCGACAAGCAACCATCGCGTTAAGCCTCTTCGATCTTCAGAATGACCCCTACGAAACCACTAATGTGGCAGCGCAGCATCCAGCGGTCTTCGAAAGACTCCATCAGATCACAGATAAACACAGGGCTGAGTTCTACCCCCCGAAGAAGGACTAGACAGGCCGAGGGGACCATTCCTAGACTGAGGGCATGAAACGCCCCCTCATCCTGGCTTCATGCCTAGCGATCCTCACGTCATCCGCACTCGTAGCCGCAGAGAATTGGCCACAATTTCGCGGCCCGCAATTTAATGGCGCCTCTCGCGAGGCAAAGCTCCCAAGCACCTTCTCCAAGACAGAGAATGTGAAGTGGAGTGTGGACATGCCTGGCACTGGCTCATCCACGCCTGCCATCTGGGGCGACCGTGTCTTTACCACCTCCACCAATCCTGGAGCGAAAGCGCTAGAGGCCTTCTGCATTAATCGCAAAACCGGCAAGGAACTCTGGAAACACTCACTGAAGTCCCCCATCGAGCAAGACAATCGGAGCAACTACGCCGCGCCTTCGCCAGCGACCGATGGCGAGCGCGTGATCATCTTCTACGGTACCGGTGATCTGTTAGCGTTTGACATGGACGGTAAGGAACTCTGGAAACGGAACATCCAGAAAGACTACGGCACCTTCGCCTTCCTCTGGACCTTCTCTAGCAGCCCGGTCCTCTACGATGGCCGCATCTACCTTCAAGTCTTACAACGCGACGAAGCCGTGGGCGACAACGGCTTCAAGGACAAGAAGAATGAGAGTTACCTCCTCGCGCTGGATGCCTCCACCGGCAAAGAAATCTGGAAACATCTTCGCCCATCAGAAGCTGTGGCCGAATCTCGTGAAGCCTTCACCACACCCATGATTTTCAGTCAGGATGGGAAGACTCAACTCATCGTCTCCGGCGGCGATTGTATTTCTGGTCATGACATTGATGCCGAAGGCAAAGAGCTTTGGCGCTGGGGCACTTGGAATCCGAAGAAAATCGGTCACTGGCGATTGGTTGCTTCCCCCTGCGTTGCCGAAGGCATAGCTCTAGCATGCGCACCAAAGAACGAGCCGATCTATGCGGTGAAGTTAGGCGGCAAAGGGATGTTAGACGAGAATGCCATTGCTTGGATGAAAGAGGAAAAAGGCGTAACTGCAGACGTGCCTACGCCACTCTACTATGGGGGCCGTTTCTACGTCCTCGATGGCAATCGCTCCGAATTATCCTGTCTTAAGCCCTCATCCGGCGAGGTCGTTTGGAAAGAACGCCTGGGGCGGACCAAGTTTGAAGCCTCTCCCACAGGTGCAGACGGCAAGATCTATCTCATGGATCATGGCGGTAATGCCTATGTGGTCAAGGCGTCTGACACCTTCGAACTCCTCCACAAGACGCCTATGAGTGCCGAACGCGCTCAATTCACCCGCTCAACCGTTGCCATTGCCCAACAGAATCTCTTCATCCGAACCAATGAGAAGCTCTTCTGTATCGGTCGTGGTTAGAGAGAGAATCGCGCACGGACGGATTTAGTTGAGATTTCTTCGAAGAAAGTGAGCCACCCGAACGTCTAGACCTCTGATGCCATGAAATCGCCCTCTAACCTGTCCTCTGTCGCCCTCATCATCGCCGCAGCAGCGGTCTCCGTTCCTTGGATTGTCATTCTCCAAAAAGCGAACAAACTCACTCAAGATCAGTCCACAAAGGTCCAGCAACCGATTGCCGACTCAAGGAGTCTGATTGATGCATTCACCCGGAACCCACGTCCAGCTCCAGCGCAGCCCACTCAGATTGTCACCCGGCCCGCTCGAACCCCCATCCGAGTCGTTTCCGCCGTTCTGTTAGAAGACGCGAACTTTGCCGCCGAAGAGGCAGCACTCGCAGCCCAGGAAGCGGAATTCCATGCACAAGCGGCAGCGCAGACAGCCGAACTCGCTTTGCTAGAGCAACAAGTGCAAGGCCTAGACGGCATGCTCCTAACACAGCAACTCGCCTACGACACGGGAGAGACAGAAATCATCTACGATGAAACCGTGATCTATGAGGAAGTGCCCGTTTACTACGATGACGGTCCGTCCGTGATCTGGGTAGACAGCGACGTGCATCACCCCTTGGCTCCTCATCGTCCGCTGAAACCCACTGAACCGAGGCACCCCAAACAAGAGACCACGCCTCATCATGGAGGTTTCCAGCCTGACATTCGCAATGGCGGTTTCCAGCCTGACATTCGCAATGGCGGTTTCCAGCCTAACATTCGCAATGGCGGTTTCCAGCCTAACATTCGCAATGGCGGTTTCCAGCCTGACATTCGCGATGGGCGCCAGCGTCAGAATGAGCACAGCGATCAACGTACGCGTGAAGAACGCGAAAGCGAGAACCACCGGAAAACCATGATCCGCGAACAAGTCGCCGAACGTGAGCGCGCCCTCGCAGAACAGGAGCAGCAAGAAGCAGCTCAACAACGTCGCAGGGAACAACTAGCCACCCGCGAAGCACAGATCATCGCGCAACGCCAGCGCCAGCAACAGATCGAAGCTCAACGCGCTCAAGCAGCACGCATCCGTGAACAGCAAATTGCGGCAAAGCGTCAGCAACAAGAAGAGGCCCGCCAACGTCAGGCGATGGTAACCCGGCAACGCGAACAAGCAGCCCAGCAACAACGCGCGGCTCAAGCACAAGCCGCAGCCCGTCAGCGGCAGGTCGAAACGGAGAGAAGTCGGCAACGCCAAGCGCAGGCCCAACAGCAGAACCGCATGCGCAAGTCTCAAGAGCAGGTCAAACGACAGCGCCAAGCCGCCCAGCCACAGCCACAGCGCCAGCGCCAGCGTAGTCGCGGTCCCTTCAAAGGCGGAAGATAGCCTTGCATCAGGCAGCGCCCCTTGGAATGCCGGAGACTTGTTCACCGCTTTCCCCGTCAGGGACTTGTCCCAGCCAGCAGCATCGACGGCACAAGGGTTTCCCTCAGTCCTCAATGTTAGGGATTGCCCACCTCATCCAACTCCACAACAAACCGACAGTGCCAACGATCCGCCACATCCGCGGGTGGAACAACCGACCAAACAAGACGCTCGCCGTCCGCCGAGGGCTGTGCAGCGGCCTCACTCACATAATTCTTACCCGTGCCGTCTCCATTGTAGAACCACGAAACCATATCTGGTGAAACTTCGACCCGATATTGGATACCCTCCTGCGACTTCAGAACGGCGGCTACCTGCAACGTCATCTGTCCATCGGTCTCCGAATAAGACGCCGTGATCCCTGTCGAACTCGCTCGATCACGCGGATCGGTCCCGAAGACATACTCCAAGAGATTTGCCAGACCATCACCATCAAGATCTGCCAACGGACCACTGATCGATGAATCGACTCGTTCGGCCTGAGTAAACTCACTCTTCTGCCAGGTTTCAAAAACAGTATCCTGCTCCATTTCTTGGAACACCGCCGTGACTCGCCGAGCCGCCGTCACGGATAGACCTAACGGATTGTTCGTGCTGCCATTGCCATCGTCATCCCAGCGGACAAATCTCCATTCCGGAGCGGCGGTTGCTATCACACTGACACTCGTCCCGTCAAGATAGGTCGGCTCGTCGGGCGACTTGGAAACAGTCCCCTCGCCACTAGTAAACACCTCCACAGCAAAGAGCTGCTTGAAGACTGCCGTGACACTGGCATTCCCATTGATGACAAGGCTCCTAGAATTTGCCGATCCAGAAACAGCACCCGCCCAGTTCACAAAGCTCCAGCCGTCCGCAGGCGATGCAGTCAGACTGACTTGCTCGCCATTCTGATAACTAGGCTTGCTCGGAGAAGCCACGATCTGGCCGCTTCCTTGCGTATCTAGAGACAAGGAGCTGAGAGCCTCAAACTGTGCTGAAACCACAGTGTCCGCCTGGATCACCAGCGTCAACGGATTAGCGTCTCCGCTAGCGCCACCTGTCCAGTTCACGAAACGGAATCCCGGCTGTGAGGTGGCCTTCAGGATCACTTGGCTACCAGCTCGATAGGCCTGTAACACTGGCGAAATCGAAAGGCTACCCCCAGGCTGAGAAGTCGCGGTAATATTGTACTGGTTTGCAAACGTTGCCGTCACCGACTTTGACGAATCCATGGTGACCACAAAGCTCGTTTGAGTGCCCGAGGCATCACCCCACCAACCATCGAAGGCCGCATTGCCTATCGGAATAGCCGTGACCGTGACTCGCTCACCCACGTCGTAGACATCCTTGTCTGGCGCGATGCCAATATTGCCAGGGCCTTTCACCGAGGTCGTTAGGGTGACCTGCTGCGCAAAGACCGCATTCACCGAGCGATTGGCATTCATGATCAAAGTGCTCGGATTGAGACTTCCTGTGAGGTCCCCTTCCCAGCGCAGAAATCGCGTTCCAGGAGCTGGCGAAGCCGTAAGCGTGACTTGAGTGCCTTCTTCATAACTAGGCTGACTTGGACTAGCGCCCACCGTGCCACCACCAGAGGCGACAACCGTGAGCGAGTAGATTGGAATGTCCGCTTCAAAGACAGCCTCAACAGAAACACTTTCATTCACCGTCAAGGTCAAGGGAACCGCGCTCCCGCTGGCGCTACCTTCCCAGCGAACGAACGACCAGCCTGGCGAGGCTTGCGGCGTGAGGGAAACAGTCTCTCCAGCTTCGAACTCCACTTTGTTAGGATTCAATGCCACCGTCCCCTGACCTTGATCGCTAACACTGACAACTAAGCGCCCGGGGATGCTCCCTGGACTGCCACCACCCGAGGACGACACAATCCAACTAGCGACCTCATCGCCAAAGACCTCCGCACTAACACGCTCCAGACTGGGGCCCTGCCCATCGGCTGCCACCGGCCACGGGTCCTCATCGTCAAACTCCACGGCATCCACGACGATCATCGGAACTACGATAACGCCATTCTTCTCGGTAGGGCCATCCGGACGAAGCAGTTCAAGGCGTTCACCGCCATTGTCGATAACACCAGCTGCGGGGCCATACACTTTCACCGTTGAGGCAATCCCATTGGCAACGCGAAACGCACTCGACTCCCCTTCTGCGATCAACGCTGTCTCACCTGGAGCGAGCGACTGCCCGGTGGGAAAATTGAAATTCATCCCATCGATTCTCCAGGTATTCGCAGGATTCTCGGGATCATAGAGTCGTATAAATTCGCCTGAGGTGTTCCATATCTCGACAAACTCCCCCGCAGTCGACGCAGGATTGTACATAATTTCACTGATGACCACATCAGGTCGCAACGGCTCAGCATTGGCACTTCCCAACGTTGGCATCGACGCAGCCGGATAACGGATTTCGTCATTTGAGACATTCAATCTACCAAAGGACACCCCATTGGCAGCTCCCTTGAACCCAAAGCCGTCACGATAACCCGTGAGCCCTGCTCCATCGGCCGAATAGAGATACACTTCGTCACCGATAGAACTTAACGAGAATGCGCCACCGAAGTAATCATCTGGAAGAGACGCATTGTTAGTCGCATCAGCGTCATTGTCCTCCTCCAAAACGAGGTAACCATTCGCGGGAACGGAAGATCCATTCGGCAAACGGTACTTTGTCGGCGTGTTGGGATCATCCGTGAGATACCAGCCACCCACATCGACAGCTTCGGAAGTCGGATTGAAAAGCTCGATCGCATCCACCAGCGGCCAATCAGTGTGGGTAAGGACTTCATTGACCAGAATGCCAGGCACGCTCTCACCATCACCAATCCCAGGACTGCCACCTTCCGTGCTCGCTCGCCAAGAACCTGACGCTGTTGGGTCAGGATTGCCATTCGGATTTACGATCACGAGGGACGAACCCAAACCATCGGCGGAAACGGGCCAAGGCGCGGCGTCATCGTAGGTGAAACTTCTAACCGCACCACCAGCCGCATCATTGATCAGAAGAGTCTCCCCACCATTGCTCAGGCTTCCAGTGTAGATACCTACAATGCTGGCATTCGTACCATAGCGAAACTCAAAAGCAGCAAGACTCTTGACCAAGACAATACGCTGCCCCGGATCAATGACGGCTCCCGCATCTTCCGCAAAGTCGAACGTGATGCCGTCAGCAAACTGATAACCGATTAAACTGATAGGCTGGCTCGAGATATTCATGAGCTCCAGATACTCGAACTCATCGGCATCCGTGAATCCCGCCGCAATCTCAGCTACCGAAGGATCCGCAGGATTGTACATGATCTCCGAGATGACCAAGTTAGCCGACGTCGCAGGCAACGCGGAGACAACAAAGGCTGCCGAGGTCAAGGCACTCCATTCACCATTCTGCAAGGTCCGCGCCTTCACTTCCGTAAAGGTCGACGGCAATGTCACCGACGAACCACCAGAAACGCGATTCGCCACCAACTCAGGCAAAAGAAGGAAATCTGAACTGCCGAGGTTGTCGTTGAGTCCCTGAAACGCCAGCATGTTTGTTCCCGCGACCAGCTTATCAAGATGCGTCGTCAGATCGAAGTCGACGAACGTCACGGCGACCTCATCTCCATGCAATCCCGTGGCTTCACTGTTCCAGACCAGACCACCAGGTGCATTGAAACTCGTCACTTCTTGCCCATTGAGATAAGCGACAAACCCGTCCTCGAATTTCATGCGCAAGGTGAGTCCTTGAAAGGCATTCGGATCGGCCACGGTGAACGTCGAACGAACATAGATCGATGTATTCACATCATCCAAGGGACCACCCACATCGAGGTCGATCAGAGAATCATACGTCGTCGCCTGATCATAGCCCACACCGCCATTTCCCGACAACCAACTCGCGTCATTGAAACTGACATTTCTCCATGCGGTTCCCAAGTTTCCATTCGCTGGCACAAAGGCTCGGAGGCCGTTCGATGCCGCGTACAGCGTCTCGGTATCGATAGCACCCACGTCAGCCGTCTGCGCCGTCCCAGAAACTGCCCCATTTGCGGTACGAGGATCACTCCCATCCGTCGTGTAGTAGATTGTGCCACCCGCACCAGAGAAACGCAGGACAAAGTCGCTCGGGACTGATCCTCCATGCTGATTCAACAACGGAGCAGTCACCGATGGGTAAAGCGGCGCATCGACAAGAGCATTGCTCGAATTCCCTCCGTTGTACCGTCGTGTGTTGCGGAGCTGCCCTAGCAGTATGTTAGGACGACTCGTGAGGTAGCTGCGTACACCGTTCACCGCGTTGAGCCAATCGCTACGCCTCAACGGATTGCCCCTCTTAGAGTCTCCCCACCGCGCCGACTCCGCAATGATGGCTTGATCAATGGTTGAAGCACGGGCATTCACTCGATCGATCGATTGACTAGCACTCAGCGCACCGCTATTGAAGAAGAGTTCGTGAGCGCGATCGCCAAAGCGCAGACGATAAGCATCGACCGACATGAGCTGCTGATGGATCCACTGAGGGTTGCTATACTGCTGCGTCTGCCCAGCCGGCCAAGGTCCATTCCGGTTCTCGATGTTCGTGCCGCCACCGGTACCTAACGAATGCTCACAATCATGCGCGAAGAATTGGAAGCCCATCTCATCCGTTCGATTCCACACGCTAAACCAGTTGTTTGGTCGCTCATTACCGAGGAAATTCGAAACCGGAGCATCGTAGCTCCCAACGAACAAGATGGTCATCATGTAGTCGATGAGGTTGTCGACATCCAGGTAGACTGGGAAAGAAGCATTTCTCGTTCCGTTAGTGTTCAACCCTTACAACTCTTGAAAGATATTGAAACGCGTCGTGACATTCGAACTTGCTGCCATCGTATTGGACCGGGCCCAGAAATCAGCCCACCCCGTGATCTCTCCATCGGTTGCTTCGATCGTGTAGCCCCCCGAACTTCCAGCAGACTTGATCACATCATAATCATCGGCATCGCCACCAAAGTAGGTTTGCCCAAACTCCGCTTCCGCACGTTCTTGAGACATGTAGAGGCCCCAATAGATGCCATTGACGTACAAATGGTAGTAGCGGCTTCGAGTATACGCCCGTCCCATGGCCTTCTGAGCATCCCTAGCAAAGACCTCGCGCATAAAGGTATTGTTGGTCCCTCCCTGGAACGACCAGGAATAATTCTGGGCCGTCCTTAAATCTAAGTTCTTGAAGCGATTAGCCCCCTCGCCTCCAAACATAGGATACTTGAGATCACCGCCATACTCATCACGGAAGAAGAGGCGGAAAGCATGCTTCGGATTGCCTCCACTTCGGCTGAAACCTCCACGAATGCGCAAACCAGCATCGATCTGGAACCCCTCACTTCCATCCTTCTGCAACAATTCCACCGACGACGGACGCTCCCAGGATCGCCCACGACTCCCTGCGTGAACGTAGATCCCATCAGAAGTATCAAAGAGGCTATCAGGATCTGTCACCACCGAGATAGTATCGAGACTCTCCAAGGCTGACTTTAGCTCCGCCGTGGTCGTCCCAATCGCCGATGGCGTGTCCATGCCATAATCAAGCGCTTGCCCATTCACCGTGCCGGTCGGCCAGCCGCTCGGAGGCGTCGCCCCTTGACTCACCACATCATTGAGAAAGAGATAGGTATTCGTTTCTACCGGACTTGAAGAGTAACTATTCCGATAGGCAACTGCCCGTAAGACTGTCGTCTTGTTCACCGTGATCGCACTCGAATAGAGCGTACCGTTCGTGGATGTTGGTTCGGTGCCGTTCGTTGTATAACGGATCTGTGCACTAGACGTGCTCGTCGACAGGGCGACCGGCATCGAACTGCTATAAAGTCCCCGCTCGACGCTAAACTCAACATTGGCGATCTGCCCAAAGGACGACACACTTGTATTTGGCCCACCAGGCGTCGGACTAGCAAGAATTCCTGGAGCCCCATTCTCCAGCGTCCCCGCACTGAGAATCGGATTGATCAAGAACGTATCGTCGCTGGGAGACACGTTAAGCCCCTGGATGGCCAACACGTTTGTGCCGACTACTAACAGGTTCTTATTCCCAGTCAGATTAAACGCCTCCTCAGATTCACTGGCCGCAACAGATCGAGATGCCGTAGCGGCGCTATTCCAAGTGACCGAACTTGGCGCATTCCGGCGCGCCACCTCCGCTCCGTTGAGATAAGCGACAAAGCCATCGTTGTATTGCATGCGAAGAGACAGACTATCAATGCTCACAAGACTCGTCACCGCAAAGGGCACACGGATGTAGGCCGTGGCATTGTTCCCCAGCATCGCGTCCTCCAGCCCTCCCCCTGCAGCCAAGGGCTCTCCAGACGAGAGCGCCGCAATCTCACTATTACTTAGCGACTTATCAAAGATCGCAATCTCATCCAATCTCCCATCAAACCAGCCTCGATCGCCGTTCGAACGCCCAATCGCAATCGTGCTGTTATCACCTAGCGCGGCATGGCCACCGGTCGAATTGTCCAAGACGCCATTCTTGAACATGGTCTGCTCGCCGTTGTTGAAACGCCAAGCCAGGTGTGTCCACTGCCCAGTCGACAAGGTCTGACTTCCTCCCGACGTGTCATTCCCCCAGAATCCGAAATGGTTCTTGTTTCCCCGTGTCGTCAAATGCAAGGCCGCCGCATTCTGACCAAGGATGGTGTGATCGCCGTTCGTATTATCCAAACGTATCCAAGCAGACGCCGTGAAGTCTCCTTGGAAACCCAGCGCATTTGCTGCTCGCAGCGTGACGTGATCATTGGAGCCGTCAAAGTCTAACGCCGTCCCCAAGCCACTCTTGCCCGTCACCCAGTCGGACGAATTCATGTTGACGAGCGTGCCATGATTGTTGTTGCCCGATTTGTCTAACAAAGCCGTTCCCGTGCCTTCTTCGAAATCGTAATAGGCAACCAAGCCATCCAGAGAAGGTCCACCCACTGAGCCAAAACCCACTTTCGTTTGGAGATCTTGCCAGGAGGCGTTTGCGTTGAACGTGCGACTCGTCCAACTGCGCCCCAAAGCACCGCTTGTCGGAACAAGCACTTCTGCAGCCGCGCCTTCATCGATGAATGTCGTGCCACTGAACGCGGGGCCATAACTCTCATCATCAGCCATCGCTGAGAACTGAGGATCGTAGTCATCGACCACCGTTACCCCGTCAGCCAAGACAAGTGCTAGGTAATCACCGCCAGCCGAGAGCTTGAAATTTGCATGAAGCTCACCACCTTCCGGATCGCGATCCTTGCCAGAAGCAAAGACGACAAGAAAGCCTCCTGGCTCAAGAGTCACCGAAGGGAACGCCCATTTCGAAAAGCCAGCCGGATCATCCGTGAGATGATACCCGCTAAGATTCACGGAACCAAGACCGGAGTTGTAGAGCTCCAGCCAGTCCGAAGAATCGCCGTCAGCGTCTACCAATGTCGTGGAGTTCGAAGCCTGGACCTCAGAAATAACGAGAGCAGCCTGAAGGCTACAGGGAGCGAGAAGAAAGATGGCGGCGAATAGGGGGAGGGATTGCCTCATAATAACAAATATATATGGAAATTATAAGATAAGCCAAAATGAGGTCTAGAACAACCTCCTTGTTACGGACCCGTCACCGATATCTTTCACGAACCGACCGGAGCCCCCATCACACAAGAAAGGGCGAAGCCGTCGCCAGCTTCGCCCTTCATGAATGGTACTACTGAATCCCAGCCAGGACTAGGGCTTCACGCCACGATAGTAGCCTGACGCACCACCTGTGCGCGTCGCGTCTGTGTCTTCGTAGGAACCACTCGCTCCTAGGGCGACAGTTTCCCACTTGATCAGGTCCGTGGAATACTGAATGTCATACGCTTGACCATCAGGCACGCTGATCGAGACACCACTAGCAGTGCGGTTGACACTGGTGAGAGGAGGCAATCCCTCACTCGATCCAACGTCAAGATTACCAGCAGCAACATTGATAGGAGTCGCTCCCTGGAAGAGCGCTTGCACTTCCTCGGCCGCAAGTCCCCGGCTCCAGATGGAAATGTCATCCATCGCACCAATGTAGTATTGATCATTGGCCCCTTGAAGTCGCGATCCGAACGTCACATCGGTGCCGCTTTCCGCTTCACCAGCGGTGTTTACCTCAACCGTGTCTGAGCCAGTCCCGCCAACCTCTTGCAGCTCGCCGTCCACATAGTGAACCAAGTCTTGCATGAACTGGCCCCCCTCAGGGAAGATCGACACCACATGGTGCCACGCGTCGTCATTCACGACCTGAGTTCCGATGTGGAAGCTCCCTTGAATCTCGGTGCGAATGGCACCAACAGGTCCATTCCCAGCGTTCTCATTCAGTCGGAAATGCCACTTAAGCCCAGTTTCACTTGAGCCCCAGGCAACATTTCCGCCCACAGCGCTGACGTCCCAATCCGTCTTGAGCCAATAGGAAATGGCGCGAGGCGCTGCTCCGCCGATGCCCTTCCAGCCAGCAACAGTCAAGTCGTCATCCCCATCGAATGCCAAGGCACCACCGCTCTTACCCGCCACCCACATCGGTTCGCCATTGCGAAATTCAGCGTCATGGCCGGAGCCACTTCCATCACCCGCGACCGTTCCTGCTCCCTCATCAAAGGTCCAATGGCCAACCAGGTTTGGCGAGGGATCACCGCCAACACCAGCCGCCCAACGGATGGAGTTCGCAAACAACTGCTTGCCTGCATCCGTAAGCTCATTGAACGACGAGTCAGTTATTGGGAAAGCCACACGTCGCGCAGGCGCCACGTTGTCCGTCACTCCTGCGCCCTCAGCCACAGCCGCACCAGCCTCTGTGGCGAAGAGCATGGCAAGATCCACAATGCTGCCATCGGCAGCTGTTCCAACCGCTTCTGTTCCAGCCGAAAGCTCTGAGGATCCCAACGTTTCCGCGCCGGCTCCCGTGAAGAAGTCGATCGTTGTGCCAGCGAAGTCGCCCGCGATGGGATGATTGGATAATGCCATCTGAACCGTGTCGCTCGACTTCGTCATCAACGCGACGCTTTGCCCGAATTCTCCATCGGCACTGGCATCCATGACCGCTTCTTCCCAGTTCACGATGGGTACTGCAGCGTTGTGGAATTTCCCACGCACAGACCCCGAACCAAACGTCGACGAGAAGATAATCACATCAGCCGTCTCCGTGCCATCCGTGGCCCCGGAGTTTAGATAGCGTATATTCTCTGCACCAAACGTCTCACCAAGGTAAGCGAGCACATTGGCATCGGCCCCCGCCTCCCCCGTATCATCCGCTCCCAATACAAGGAGATCGAGCGGCGCGTCACCCCCTGAAGGCACCGTTACCGCAATCGCGTCCCCTTCGGTCCGCCCGACATTTGAGGCTGAGATGAAACCACCATTAGCATCTGTTAGAATGAAACCACTGAGACCAGGATCAACGCCGTTGTCTGTGCCCGCGATGATCATGATCTCCTGACTTGCACTCGCTGCGGTGAACGTGCCAATGACAGAGCTATTCCCGCGAAGGAAGTCCGCACTCACATTCCCCTGCCCATCTGAAGCCGCCTGATTCCGCGTCGCGCAGCAGCCACGAGTATCTCCGGCACCTAACAATTGCACCTGGTAAGCTTGGCCAGCGGTCAGCCCATCGAGAACGATTGACGCTCCGTCGCCATTCCAGCCGTGACTGTTGTAAACAGCATCAAGATCCTCGTCTCCTGAAGTTCCACCATCACCGGTGAAGAAAGTCCCTTCCGCATTTCCACCATCATAGGCGAACGGAGCAAACGTAATGGCAGATCCACCAATGATGTCCGATGTAGTAGTGTCGGCGTTCGGTGCCTGCCAAGTGATCATCGCATTGACAGGATCGACTGGCGGAGCCGTACCTCCAATAACCTCACCGGGACTCGCCATGAGGAACTCAATCTCTTCGCCAGACAACACACGATCGTAGATCTGCACGTCATCAATGACACCGCTGAAGGAGAGGACTCCGGCAAACGAACCAATGTAGATCGGATTCGCGTTCGATAAATCAAGCGCGTCCGGTCCATCCTGACTCGCCGCTTCCACACCGTCCACATAGATGGTGGCTTTGTCAGCCGTCCATGTGACGGTGACAAAGTGCGCCTGGCCGGCGATCACGGCACCTGCGGGTGTCGCGAACTTCGCGGCGTCTTCGACGAACCATTCCAGCGCATCTGCTGTGAGCAAGAGCGCAAAGGTAGGGTTGCCGTTATCGCCTTTGCCTACGATGGTCTGCGACCCCGTGTTTGTAGACGCGTTGACCCAAGTAGAAATCGTAAAGCCGTCAGGAGTGCCCAGTGCCGATCCATCTGCTTGGCCGTAGTTGCTCCCGTTCACTTCCATGGCGGTTCCGCTCGCAAGCGCATCGACACCAAGGGTGGGGCTGCCGACATAGGTGCCGCCGTTTCCGAATCCTGTGATATCGATCATTTCCGCAGCATCGGCCGCGTCATCCAAGGCATAATGAGCCTTGGGACCACTCAAATTGACCACACTGGCCGTGACTTCGACCAATCTCGTCTGATCATCAGCATCCACATCATCACTCACGATCTCGAAAGTCGCGGCAAAGTTACCCGTACGACCTTCTGGACTGAAGGTGAACTTGATATCGCCAGACGTCAGCGGCGCGAGCGTCATAGGAAATTCATCGACCGTGAACAGTGCCATGTCGGTGCCCACGACGTTCACGTCAGAAATGGTTAGATCATTCTCCGTCCCGGTGTTTCTCACCGTCACGACGTCGGCATAGGTGGGATTGGCTGAATCCAACTGACCAAGCCGCTTTTTTGAACTGACCGTGATGTTAGGGCCCGGCGTCAACTCGAATGGGTTGTCCGATGCAAAGATGATCTCACCCGTAGAACCGCGAGTCAATCGACTTCCAGCATCAAGCCCCGTTTCAAAATCCTTCTCATGGTCACCATTGGCAATTTGTTCTGCCGTGTAATCCTCTGCTGCTTCAGCGTTCCAACCGATCAAACGTGCACGATTGGCCCACCAGTATTGGAGTTCCAAGTCGCCCGTTTCCGGCCCAGTCTTATCGTCATCATCCATGCCGATGTTGAAGCCCATAACATAGCCATCCTCTAACTTGTTACCTACTTCAGCGTCTTCGAAGAGTACCTTAGCAAAACGAACATCCAGGTGCCAACCACCGTCGACCTCACTGCCCACAGCATAGACTCCCCCATCTTCGCTAAAGGTCCAATCGACCTCATTCGACCAACGCAGCCCATCGGCTTTCTTCATGTCTGTATCATGGTCCCAATCGGAAAAGAACCCATTGTAACTGACATAATTGTGACCACCAAGCGCATCATTCACGCCCTGGTCCGTATTGAGGTCGTAGCGATCATTCAAGGCATCGACGATGATCTCGACAGAGTCGTCCTTCCACAAAGCATCGATATTGTCCTGATTGACGACGTCATCGTTAACATCGATGCCCACATAGAAGTAGTCCGTGTCGTGCGCTAACCAGAACGTGAAACTGGTATCTTCCTCATTATCCCACAGGCCACCGGGGGCAGGAAGGTTCCACGCGTTCTCCCCTGGATTGACAAATTGGCCAGGGAAATTTCCATACTCTTCTTGGCTCACGGTTCCGTCCACAGTGACAGAGCCATCGGGGACCAAGGGGACCGTAAGGGTCGTCCACTCGACATCAGACCACGGCCCCTCAGCGGACGGATCCTGGTCTGGAAGCTCGGCCAACGCAAACGGTGCACTGAATAGTGTGCACGCCAACAAGACACGAGAGAGTAAACTCCCGCAGGGTTTTGATAGTTTCATGAGTGTGAGGTTTTTGAGTTACCCAATAGCAACATAGAAACTTACGAAAACACCCAGCAGGGAAACAAGCCTAAATTTTTCAGTAAGTAAGAATGCTATGCACAGGCGCGGACGTCTTCATCTTCTCTCGACCATTCAAAAAGGCCAGCTCGACCAAAAACGACACCGCCACCAAATCGCCCTTGAGACGACCAATGAGATCAATCGCCGCAGCGGCAGTACCTCCTGTGGCTAACAAGTCATCCACCAAATACACACGCTCGCCCGGCTCCACGGCGTCTTCGTGAATCTCGATCGTCGCTTCACCATACTCAAGCGAGTAAGAAACTTCGTGGCTCTTGTATGGCAATTTACCCTTCTTGCGCAGCGGGACAAACCCAGCCTTCATGCGATCTGCCAACGCTGCTCCGAAGATGAACCCGCGAGCATCGATACCAATGATCTTGTCTATCTTCTGATCAGCCACTTTCTCCTGCATTGCATCGAGAGCGATACAGAAGACTTCAGGATCAGCTAGGACCGGTGTGATGTCCTTGAAAAGAATGCCAGGCTTGGGGAAGTCCGGCACATCGCGAATCGTATCGTTCAGGCGTTGGAGAAAAGCGTCGTTCATTGTGTATATACTAACTAAAACCTACCAAGCCTCCTTTGTCGTCGGCAATTTCCCGGCTCGACGCGGATCCCTGCGACAGGCGATATCTAACGCTTTCGCAAGGCCCTTAAAGAGCGCTTCCGCCATGTGGTGCGCATCGCGACCGTAGAGGATCTCCACGTGGACATTTGCCTGCAGGTGATTGGTCAGCCCGCGGAAGAACTCCTCAACGAGCTGAAACGGAAAGTCTCTAATCATCCCAGAGCGATCTTCCGCACGAAACTCGAGGAAACTACGTCCGCTCAGATCGACCACGACCCGAGCAAGCGTTTCGTCCATCGGAAGGTAGCAAGAACCGTAGCGCTCGATCCCCTTCTTATCGCCAAGCGCTTTGCTCAGCGCCTGCCCCAAGACAATCCCCACGTCCTCAACCGTGTGGTGATAATCGACCTCCACGTCCCCTGTGGCTGCGACTTTGAGGTCCATTAAGGAGTGCCGGGAGAAGAGCGTCAGCATGTGATCAAGAAACGGAATCCCCGTCGACACCTCGCTAACGCCTGAACCATCAACGGTTAAGGAAAGCTGGATTTGCGTCTCCGTCGTGTTTCGCTCGATACTGGCCTCTCTGATTTCTAACATCGGCCATCTCTATACACGGGCCCGCCGCACCTTACAAATGCGGATAAAGGTCTCAAATACCATAAAAAATCTTGCCCAAGAGAATCTGAAATGATAAACATCCACAACAATGTTTTTCAGACGCTACGAGAGAAGGAATCAGCTCACCCAGAGGGTAATCTTCTATGGGCTCGTTCTTATCTACCTCTGGCTAATGTAGAGCTGTTGTTTGTTGTTGTTTGAAATGGCCGGGATACGTCCCGGCCTTTTCGCGTACATGAAGGCTCTCTTAATATCTGCGCAGTAACATCGTATAACGACTCCCATGAAATCATCCATCCTCTTCTTCCTGTCCCTCATGCTAACGGCTCTGTCTGCCGAAGAGAGCCCATTGATAAAAGCGAAAGACGGGTCCGGCGTCTACGGTTACAAAGACACCCCCAAGCTGCCTTGGTGCGAATGGCTTGTCCATGATCCTGACAGACCCAGACCACTCAAGGTCGATCCTGGTAAACCCCTCGTTTCTGCTCCGGCACCTGCCGACGCAATCGTCTTGTTCGATGGCAGCGATCTCTCACAATGGACCTCTACGGATTGGCACGTCGCCAATAGTCTCTTAGTTGCCGATGGCGAGAAATCTCCAGCCACGAAACAATCGTTCGGCAGCTTCCAACTTCATCTCGAATGGAAGATGCCCAAGGATTTTAAGGGCCCCTGGTATAACAAAGGCAACAACGGCGTCTTGCTGCACGGTCTCTATGAGATCCAGATCTTCGATTCCTATCATGAACCGCTCTATCCAGATGGCCAGTGTGCAGCCGTCTACGCGCAAACTCCTCCCTCAGTAGATGTCACGCTGCCTCCAGGCGAGTGGCAGTCTTTTGACATTGTCTTTACCGCTCCAGTCTTCGAGAAAGATCAGTTAATCTCACCTGCCTACGTCACCATGTTTCACAATGGCGTGCTCGTGCATCGCCATCAGCGCATCTATGGAGCCACAGGCCACAAGGTGGTGCCTCACTACAATCACAAAGTAAGCGAAGGCCCCATCAAGCTCGCTGGCCACGGTTGCCCCGTCGCTTTCCGAAACATCTGGGTACGGCCAACTTCCTAGATCATTCAGCTGACACTTTCACATACCGAACTTTAACCCGGGCCCCGCGCAGCTTAAAGGTGGTAAGTTCTCCATCCGACGCCTTGATCTCGACAGGCCGACCAAATACGCCAATGTAAGTCATCCACGTTTTCAAATCCTCTGACGTGTGAATCCGGTAACGTCTCCCGGGAGCACTCGGCCACGCAATGTGAAGGGCTTCGTCATCCAACCTTGCTGTAAGCAGTTCAAATCGGGAATGTCGATCATTGGCAACCGTTCCAGCCATCCACTCCACGAAATTCGTCTGCCCATCGCCATCGAGATCCCCGTCCGGCCCGTTCACCCCTGTGGGGTCATTGGGATCGAGCCCATTAGCTAATTCCCATGGGTCGCGCATACCATCTTGATCGCTATCAGGTCCAGGATCATTGCCTATCTCAAACGAGTCGAGCACGCCGATCTCAGACCCGTCCGCATTAAAGCCCTGGGTCTCTAGCCGAAGATAGTCGTCTCGGATGCTTACCAGGGCATACTCATTGAACAGGCCACCCACAATCGGCTCGGGCGCGCCAAGAACGCCACGGCGGCTCTGCCTCGCCCACATGCCATCCACATCATGCGCGCCGCCAACGAACATGTGCTCCCAATCCCGGACCACCACCTCAGGGTGGTCTAGCCAGCTCCCTCCCCCAGTGACCACATAGTGAACATGGTTCAATTCACCTCGCTCGTACTCATGGGTGTGCCCACTGAAGCAAATGGCGACATCATACCTCTCTAGCAACGGCACTAAATTGTCGCGCAATGCTTGGTCGCCATCGATCCATCTCTCACAATAAGGCGGCACATGGACACCCAGAAATCGAAAGCGCGCCTGTCGCGATTCGGGCGATGCTAATTGCTCTTCGAGCCAACCATTCGTGATCTCTCGTTTGTAAAACTCATCGAGACACACAAAGAAGCAGTTGGCGTAGACAAAACTGAATGAGCCATGGCCTGGCGAGAACCCTTCACGGTAACGACTCGGCATATCAGAGGCCAAACGAAGCGGCGCAGTAGGACTGCTCGTATCATGATTCCCCCACGCTGCGAACCAAGGCACCGACGTTCCAAGATGGGTCGCGACACGCTTGAGGTAGTAGTCGCGCGTGTCCGAGTAGCTACCACCATCTTCTGCCAAATCCCCCGCGGTCAAACCAAAGGCAACGCCTGACTGCACCATATGCTTCATCATGCTAATGGTCGGTTCGAGTGGGTCTGCGGCCCAAGCACCGTGGTTGTGCCCTTGGCTATCACTCCAGGCGGAGAACTTGAAATCGACCTCTCTGTCAGGCGCCGTATGGAAATGCGCGTGACCCGTTAAAGGATCCCCACCCTGACATTGAACAGCATAGTGATACTCCGTCTCGGGTTCCAGTCCCGACAGCGGAACCCGATGAAACCACGTTCCCCCACCACTGGCCACCCGCTCCATCGTCGCTTTTGAGCCAAACGCCTCAGACGTGCCGTAGACCACCTCAAGGGGAACATTCTCATCCGTCTCGGTCATAATCACGATGCCATCCGTTCTCAAGTTCTGCAGGTAAGGAGGCGTTAGAAAGGTCACTTCCTGAATAAAGAGCCCCTCTCCGACGGCAGGGCATAACATTAACAAAGCCACTACTCCTGGCACTGCGAGGAATGACACTTGGCGCTTCATTGCGCCGACTATGACTCAGCGCGCCATCATGCACCAGCACAGAAGGCTGACAATCTCGCCATTGCCACCTCACGCATCTGACTTGGGTCTCTCGTCCAACAATTGCCAGCAGTACCATTGCATCCGCGGCATGTGGAAAGGCCCTTTCCATAGATTGCCTTTCAGCGTGGATGAAACGCGTCCGTCACGGTGCACGTAGCCATACCAATCGCCGTACTCGGGATCATAAAAGGTCTTCAAATTGTAGGATCGGATCTTGCGATGGTTCTCCGCATACTTCGAATCACCCGTAAGATCGTAGGCTAACAACGTGGCGATCTCACCTTCATTGTGAGGCCACCAGAACTTCATGTCGTGCCAATACTCCTGAACCGGCTTGCCGTGGACGTCCGTGAAGTAGAGCAAGCCGCCATACTCCTTATCCCAGCCTCGCTCCCACATCCAGTCGAGCATCTCACAGCCAAGCTTCGTGAGATCGGCATCGTTGCGATGCTTCGCTTCGTGAAGGATAAACCAGGCGCACTCGATCGCGTGCCCTGGATTTAACGTACGACCATCAAAGTGATTGATGATAGAGCCGTCGGGAGCCACTTGTTCCATGACGCACTGGATATCGTGCTTCACAAAGTCTTTACGGATCTCGTCGATGAATCGATCAATCCAACGATCTGCGGACTCAAGCCCAATGGTTTCGCGCAACTGTTGGGCAACGTTCATCAAGATCATCGGAGCGCCGATACCTTTGCTAGGGCGTGTATCGGTAAACTTGGCAGACAGCTTCTCGGGATGTTCGTAATAATCCAAACAGCGCTCAAAGAGATCGCGCGCTTCATCAGCCGCTTGCGAATCGTTGGCCCCCTTGGCGTATGCGCCTAAGGCGATGGAGGCGAAGCATTCTGAGAAGTAGTAGCGGCGCTTGCGAATCGGCCGACCGTCGCGCGTGACGTGGAAGAACATGCGACCATCCCCTTCCCTGTCAAAACAGTGGTCGCGCATAAACTGGATACCCGACAACGACACGTCCAACCATTCCCGGCGTTGCTCCATCGTGTTGTGAATAGTGGCAATCATCCAGGCAAACCGGCCTTGTTGCCACACCGACTTGTCGTCATCGACTAAGGTGCCATCACGATCGCGCGATACCAGGTAGCCACCATACTCTTTGTCAACAATGTCAGGCAACCAGAATGGAAGGGTGTCGTTGAGCAAGGTATCGCGGTAATTATCGCGTAGTGCCGAAAGTTCAGAGGTAGAATAGGACATGGGAGGGATCTACTACAGTGGGGCTAACAAATGCTTAGTATAACCTGCCTCAATGAGGACTTGAAGGGCCTCTTCGACTTCCGGCAAAAGCTCCTGCTCAATCATGAACCCTTGCTTGGGATACTCAATGATTCGCTGCAAGTCGCCTACCATGATATGGACGACCATGTCAGGAGTGATAGATCCGGTAGTGTAGTCGTCAAAGCTCATCTGTGGCGATGACACTTGGACTTCGAGTGCAGGCCACTGCTTACGAATCGTCGCAAAGGTGCGGCGCTCCATGTAGGGCTTCTGCACAGCGATGACTTCTGACAACGCGATCTGCTTCTCTTCCAGCAAGGCCCGAGTGAAGGCAACGTTCTCTCCGCAGTTGGTCGATCGAGCCTCTACCAGGACTTTGGAAACCGGCAACCCGAGTTGAATTGCGCGTTCAGCAAAGAGCTCGGCTTCGGGCTTCTCGAAGACACCTTCCGTGAAATTGCCGAAGCCCCCAGACATGATCACGAAAGGCGCCAGCCCCTCCTTCCAAAGCTCCACCGCACGATCCGCCACGCGCAGATCATGACTACACAGCACCCAAATGGCATCGGCAGGAGCCAAGACATGGTTTAGATGATGGTAGTCCCACACCAGGCGGATCGCTTCTTTCGCCGTCATGAATGTCGCCAAGTTAGGGTGTGATCAGATGTTTGGAAATCCGTTTGAAGTGAATCTCAAAACGGCCGTCCCTGCGAGTTTCGTAAAGGCAGCCGACATCACCGTGGTCCAAGTTGACGAGGCAACTATAGGCGAACTCACCAGGCTCAATTGTTAGGATATCTTGCCAAGTCTTGCCATCGTCTGAACTTGAGAAGAGACGTCCGTCGGCTCGCTTTGTGCTGTGAGGAATAGTGTGGAGAAGCAGGTCGGATTCATAACGCAGGACACTGGCCATGCATGCGGGTGTTGTTAGTTCGTCAGCCACACGGTAGGGTTCGAAATGAGCCCCTCCATCACGACTCACGGCAAGTTTCCGACGCTGCTCTCCCTGATTGCGTGCGCTGATCATGATAAACCCATCTGACAATTCCACCAACTGCGCTTCATTGCTCACGCCTGACGTGCCACCTTCATCGATGTTCTCCCCGCGTTGCCAAGTCTTCCCGCCATCGTCACTGTAGACCGCACAAGTCTTCCACGCACGTTGATCATTGCCCAAAGGAAGCGTTTGATAGAGCGGAAACACGATCCGCCCTTTGTGCTTACCGCTCTGTAATTGGATGCCAATGCCCGAGCTTCCGCAGGCCATCATTTCCGGACGCCGGATCTGACGCGTGATTTCGTGAGGTGTGGTCCAGGTGCGACCTTCGTCGGTGGATTCTATTTGGTAGCTGCGACAAGTTCGCGGCCCTTCGTAACCAGCATCCGCCATCTCCGTATGCGCGGACTTCCTAGCATGATAGCCTCGAGGATAGCGTTTGTAGTGAAGCAGAATACGACCGTCATCGAGGGCCACAGCACGTGGGTCGTTCAATGAGTCATCGCCTTCATCCTCGAGCACTTGGAGATTGTTCCAGGTCATGCCCTCATCATCAGAAGACCGAAGGACAATGTCGTTCTTGGCATGATCATGAAGGCCTTCACGACGTTCACAAAAGGCTAACAAACGGCCATTCTTCGTTCGAATGACTGAGGGGATTCGATAGCCCGTGTTCGATGCTTGATCAAAGCTGTAAACAACCTTGCCCTCATGCTTACTACGCCACGTTCGGAACTGATCCAGATAGGGCCAGCGGAAGACGTTGTCTTTGCGATAGGAGAGGTCGCTCATCTCCTTTTGAAAGCTAGCAAAGGCCTGTAACCGCTCCGGGTCACTGAGCGGATCACGAGTTTCGAATTGCCAGTCCGTCAGCGTCCGAATCAGTCTCTCCTTTGTTTCCACGTAATCCGAGTTCTCTACCAGGTTGTGAAATTCGTTAGGATCATTCTCCAGGTCATAGAGTTCGTAGCGAGGTGGATGCAGGAAGGTGTTGTAGGCGGTTTGCACATGCTCGGGAGCGACTTCGATCTCTTCAGGCAAAGTGCCTGCAGCGAAGTGCGTGTTGTATTGCTCCAGATAGGCCTTGGCATAAAGATTCGGAGCACCTTCTGAAGCCAGCGGATTTGAGATCAGCTTGTAGCGTTCATCTCTAACGGAGTGTGCGAGATGAAAGATCGCTGGAGCCGCTCCGGTGGTGAACCCGAAAACGTACTTTCGCCAAGGCACGGTTTCTCCAGAGAGGAGCGGTTGAAGTGCGCGGCCTGACAGCTGACCAGACAACTCAATATCAGATGCCTCAAGAATGGTAGGAAGAATATCCAAGGCGGAAACCAGTTCCCGCCGGACTTGGCCCCCCTTAGCTTCACGAGGCCATCTCACGATGAATGGGATGCGCAATCCGGATTCGTAAACGGAACATTTGCCGCGAGAGAACTGCGCACCGTGATCGCCAATGTAGATGACGAGCGTGTTGTCCGACTTGCCTGACTTTCGCAAACATTCTAACAACATGCCTACGCCATCATCCAATCGGCGCATGCAATTGTAGTAATTGGCAGTGAAGTCACGCAGTCTTGGTGAATCCGCGCCTACCCAAGGCAACGGCTTCACATCATCGCCATCAATTGGTGTTTCTGGCAGGCCGAACTGCTGCCGATGCAGCGGGAAATGCGCATCGGGATAATTGATCGAAAGGAAGAAAGGTTCGGCGGACTCTTCACTGAAGAAACTGTTCGCTGCGTCCGCGTAGTTCTTCATGTTTCGCTCACCGAAATTAGCCCCCTTGATGGCTCGATAGTCTACGGGGAAAGCCTTCTCCGGATTGACATGGAGTTTACCGATGAGCCCGGTGCGATAGCCTGTGGCCTTAAGCAATGTGAAGACGTTCGGGACGTTAGGATACGTGGCAAACTTGTGAGTCGCCAAACCGATCTGCCCATTCTGATGCGAGTAGAGCCCTGTGAGGAAACAGCCTCGTGAGGGGCTGCACACCGGATAGGGAACGAAGGCCCTTTCAAAGCGCACACCGTCTTTGGCCAACTGATCCAGCACCGGGGTCTGCGCGTAGGGATCGCCATAGCATCTGAGTTCCGGTCCGTTGTCCTCCGAGACAATGAGGAGGATGTTCGGCTTGGCGAAGGAGGCTTGAAGGAGAGGAAATAAGAAACCGAGAACCAAGACTCCACTACGAAGAGTCTTCACATATCTGAGGAGCGACGATGACAACAAGGGAACCAAATTTAAAGGACACCTCTAGTTTGACGATAGTAAGCGCTTCACTCAAGCCCTACTTGAGCCGAGGTGCCTCAAGTGTTAGTTTACTGTCTGTTACTCTTCCCATGAACCTCCGCCTTCTATTCCTCGCCGTTCTGCTCGCTGGAGTCACCCACGCGCCCGCAGTCACTTATTCGAAACGCGCTCAGGCCACGATCGGCAGCGACACGTTGCAACAAATCGAGGCGGGCATCCAGGCTCAGCAGACGGCTGGTCATCGCACCTACAATCCCGCCTACGTCTTCGTGGTCGATCCAAAGACGCAGCGGATGCATGTGTTGGCGCGGCGCAAGGGAAACATCGTCACCACTCTCCGCTGCGGGACGGGAAAGAATGGACTGGGCTTCGGCGATGCGCAGACCCCAACCGGATTCTTCACGATGGGTGGCGTTCGGATTGCGAAGAACGGAGACACCTCAATCCAGACGGGAGATACGAAGAAGGGTGTCTCAGGGATCTATGCCGAGATCCTCTACCCGCCCAGTTTCCCAGATCCAGAACTGCGCGGGCAAGTTCCCAACGGCGTCGTGATCCACTCCTACAATCCCAAGGCAAGCCCGATGCTTCGCGAGAGGCGATCAAAGCGCCTGGTCGGCCGAGTACCTTGCACAACCGGTTGCCCTGTCCCTATGATTGAAGATGTGAAGAAACTGCTCCCTTACCTTAAGGGAAGCGCCGGCCGGTTCGACGCGGACGCCCGCCCGAATGCCACACTGCAACGTCTAATCAAGCAAGGGAAGGTGAAACAGTATACCCGCGACCAGCTAGGTGCAGGAATCTTTATCATGGGCGAACCCGCCAAAGAGAAGAATCCTGATTTGGGCAAGTAACGTTTCCCGTTCACTGCGATTAGCGTCATTCATGGCATCAACTCATCAATGGAGAATTTCATGAAATACAGCTCTCTGACACCTTCATAGAGCACGCCGACATGATCGTCATCCACTTGGGTAAGACATGAATAACCCGCGCAAGAACGAGCATCGTATAACGTGTGCCATTTCTTCGGCCAGGTCATGCCTTCGTCATTGCTCACCTTGAGAGTCATATTGAAGCGACCTTTGCCAGTCGCCGGATTGGACAAGACTAACAACGCCCCATATTTCTTGTGTTCGATGCGAATGAGTGAGGCCATACAAGTGGGTTCAGGCAGCGCCTTGCGGTCGGTGGGATGGAGTTGCCAGGTCTTGCCGAGATCCTTCGTAATGGCCACCGTCCTACCATTCTGACCATCTGGCAGGCCGCGGTTTCGATTGTCACGACAATTGATCATGATTGAGCCATCGCCAAGCTCAACCAGTTGCGCTTCCGTGGTGTCTATCTTCACACCGGTCCCGATAGTCCACGTCTTCCCACGATCTTTGCTGTAGATGAGGGTTGAGGATGGTTTCCCACTGACAGGCTCGGCATTGACGCCGCGATACTGCGCGGGAAAGACCAAGGTGCCGTCTCGCATGGTAATGCCGTTGCCAGGGCCTTGCAGTACAAACCGCCATTCAGGTTTCTTGATCTGCTTGGTGATATTGCGAGGATTTGACCAGGTCACGCCATCGTCATCACTGTAGACTAACATGAACTGCCCTGTTTCTTCCGGTTCGAGTCCAGGGCCAGAGCCGTTCCAGGAGCGATCACCGTGGCTCCATGTCGCCGTGACCCAGACGCGCCCAGTGACACGATCCACCAGAATGGATGGATCGCCGATACCATCGTAACGCCAGTCAGGATCGTTCCCCATGTCCATGATGACCTTCATCGATTCCCAGGTCTGTCCTCCGTCGGTGCTGCGACTCATGCCGACATCGATATCACCAGGCAAGTCACCGCTGCTGCGATAGCGATTGTCATACACCGCGATCAACGAGCCTTGCTTCGTCGTGGCTAAGCCGGGAATGCGATAGGTGTGGCAATCATCTTGCCCAGCTGTCCTCACCGCCACACCAATGCGCTGTGGTCCCCTTAAAGATACTTCTTCCACGCTGTGAGTCTTGCCATCGATGTCCAAGCTCACGAACTGCGCATCCACGCGCCCACCCAGCGGTGCCGCGGGCTCCAGCTCCATGGACACACGGAAGGTATTGAGCCCGTCGGACAGGACTTGTTTCCCTTCGAACTTGAGCTCATTCATAGGCTCAAGCGCTTCGCCAAAGAGTTTATCTTTACGATAGATACGAACTCTAGCGATTCCCGCAACATTGGGAATACGAACGGTCAAACTTCGAACGGTCCTGGGCTCCAGACTGCCAGTCGTTCTCACATTCACCGCGATTACTGGGTTGTTCGTTTTTCCAATCAATACCGGATTCACCTGCTGGGCAACGCGGACGCCATCAATTCGCATCGGCATCTCTTTCTTGATCGCCACATCGTCAATGAGTGTGCCTGCATTCGGTGGCGCAGAGCCGATGAAACGGAGAAGGGTGGCACCTGCTGGTAGAGGAACCCTAACGACGGAGAGAAATGGTCGTCCCACTCGAATCTTACTATCACCACGATAGATCTCTTTCCCATCCTGCGACTCAATGCGGAACGCGTAGGGCGAGCGACTTGTCCAGCGCTCAGCTTGAAACGTTAGAACCGTGCCAGCTTCCGTTGGCTGGTCGAGCGCGAGAGTGATAGTGCGATCCTTGCCTCCCTTTAGGTGAAGGCTCTGTTTGCCACGATGAGCGTAACGCGCGGTTACTTGCGCATGCCCGGCATCAGCAGCCCACGTCGCTTTGCCCAACGTCAGCTTGGTGAACGGCTCCGGCTTCGCTTGTTCGAAACTGGTCCCGTAAGCAACATTGGCATCGGGGCTAGCCTCTTGGGTCGTGATCGCAACCAGCCACCGATCGGTCCTGAACGGCGACACCGGAAAACCATCTTTGCCAGTGAGGTTCACATTAGGATTATTTGCCCAACCATAACGAACCGCTTTCGGACTCGAGACGTGGTTCGAAGTCACACGGATCACCTTATTCTCCAGCGTCGCGCTGGCCGGATGAAACTGCTTATCCTCGCCAGCAATGACAAATCCCCGTAGAGGTTCGCCATCGCTTGTTGCTAGGCTGCCAGACAAATGCATGCTCGCGGCGGATTCTTCGAATGCTACATTCTTCAATATGGGGCTGCGAGCGGCTGCTAATGCCAGCTGGGCAAGACGTTCACCAACTGGGCGCTTATCCGCTGGATGGACATTGGTCGGGTGACCAACATCAATCGTCACTGCCATGCCTGTGTGTGGCACTTCCTGCGAGACCTCCAGTTGCATCTCGCGAAACAATGGCCAGTCGCGGTTGAGCCCTGGCAATTGCACGAAGTAAAAAGGAAGCTGCGGGTCGTTCCAGCCTTTGCGCCATTCGCGAATCAAGGACATGAACTTCTTCTTGTTCGTTGCAGGATCAATGGCGGGGCTGCCCGCTCCCGAAGCGGTGGCATTGGACTCCCCCTGATACCAAAGAAAGCCTCGCAGTGCCATGGGCAGCAATGGGCGTATTCCGGCTTCAAACAGAAATCCGGGTTCGAAAGGATGATGTGGAGCTGGAGCGGCAGGCTTATCTAACCAAGCCGCCAAGTTGTCCCGACCGCGCTCGCGGCACCAGGCAGGCATGTTAGGATCGTCCAACCAGCCGCTTGAGTTCTCAGAAGGGACGTAGGACTCCATGGGCACGCCACCAATAGCGTTGTGAACGAGCCCAACTGGGATGCCGAGAGTGGATTGAAGCTTGTCGCCAAAGTAGTAGGCAACGGCCGAGAACGTCGCTGCTGTCTGAGGCGAGCATCGTTGCCACCCTTCGGTTGCGTAGTAGTTGTCGGCTCCAATGCTCCGCAGCATGCCTAGCGGATAGCGTTTCTTGCTAGGGTAGAGCGCGCCTGTAAAATCGAGAAGGCGGATGTTGGGATTGGTAGAGGCGGCTATGGCCTGTTTCGCCCCCTTGGACTGCTCAAGCTTCCAGTGCATGTTTGACTGGCCAGCGCAGAGCCAGACCTCGCCCACCAACACATCTTCGAGCGCGATCGCCTGCTTCCCGGAACGTACCACCATCTCTTGAGGCGAGGTATTCGCAGGCATGGCATCGAGATTGATGGACCACCTTCCCAGCGAATCAGCTTGGGTTGTTTGCTCTTGCCCACCGAAGGCCACCTTGACTGTTTTACCAGGGTACGCCTGTCCAAAGACCGGCACCGGCTTCTCTCGTTGCAAGACCATGTGACTCCCAAAGGGCGCGCCTAACTGAAGCTCATGCGGCTCAGCATGTCGCCAGCCTTCGCCTTTAGCCAACAAAGCTTTGAGCCTCGCAACGTTCACTTGCTGGCCCGTGGCGTTGGCTAGATTGCGCCTTTCGTCAGGATCAACTTCATGATCGTAGAATTCACGATCGGAAACGTCGCCCGACTTCAAACTGATCCACTCCGTGTATCGATAGCGTCCGTCCGTGAGCGAGTAACCACGATGCCCTCCACGGGTGAATTGCGAGAACGCCGCTGACTTCCAAGAACGCTCTGGCTCATCCAAGATAGGCGCAAAGCTCTTTCCCTGAAGCCCATGCTCAGGCACTGGCAGTTCCGCTAAATCCGTGAGCGTTGGGTAAAGATCGACCAGCTCGACCAGAGCATTCGTCGCCTGTCCATTGCCCTTGCGGCCCGGGGCACGCACAATCATGGCCACTCGGGTGTCCAACTCGAAGTTCGTCGTCTTTCCCCAGAGATCCATTTCACCGAGATGATAGCCGTGATCGCTCCACAAGGCGACAATCGTGTTCTCCCGCAGGCCTAACTGATCCAATTCAGACAGCACCTTTCCGATCTGTGCATCCACATAACTGATGCAAGCGGCGTATCCGTGTTTCATTCGCCGCTGGTTATCCTCAGGAATGTCTCCCTTGTTTGGCTGGTCCGTGTAACGTCGAATCTCAACAGAGCCATGTAGAGCCATCTTTGGTGTGCCCTCAGGCGCGGATTGGTGAGTCGCGAGATCGATCTGGTTAGGATCGTAGAGATCCCAATACTTCTTGGGCGCAATGAAAGGGCTGTGTGGCTTGATGAAGCCCACGGCGAGAAAGAACGGCCGATCCTTCTGAGCGAGATCGCGAAGGGTCTCCGTGGCACGCTTCGCCACCAAGCCATCGTAGAGCGTTTCGTCAGGGACATCGGGCGCTTCCGTCATCGGTCCAAACACCAGCTTCTTCGTCCAATCATTGAGATCTGGATCGACTGGCCGGTACATTGAAAGGTACGCTTTCTTTGCCGAAACGATGCCATCCTCAGTATAGTAGTAGCGGGGGCCTGGACGATACGCTGGGGCACTCCAAGAAACTGGGTCCCCATAGGTATCCGCTACCGTCTTGCTAGAACCTTCAGGAAACACACCATGATAGATCTTTCCAAAGGCCTGCGTGTGATAGCCATGATTCTTGAAATGCTGCGGCAGCGTGACGATGTCGGGATAGATGTCACGGTAGTGTGTGTGGTTGCTATGCACCTGTGTGGCGTCCGGGCGCAACCCGGTAAGGATGCTAGCCCGCGAAGGATTGCAAACCGACTGCTGGCAATAAGCGCGATCAAACCGCACGCCTTCCTTTGCCAACCGATCAATGTTCGGGCTGATGATGTGGCTGTGCCCGTAGCAACCTAACTCAGGGCGCAGATCATCAATGGCGATGAACAGGACATTCGGCTTGGCCGCAGCGGTCGCTATGCCCCCTAGCAGGGCGAGTAAACTCGAGATCGTGGTGTTCATAGAGGAACTAATGAGCTATCGCGTGAAGGCAGGCGCAGCTGGCGGAATTAGACTGTAAATTGGCTCGGTCAGATCAAAACGCTCATCGTCCGCGCCCCGAACGCGCAAGGCTGGGGCGGCAACGAGTCTGGCTAACGACTCGCGCACTAGCCGAACGGTTTCAGATACGATAGAATGCCGGCGCGTTCGAAATCTTTTCGCATGGCTTTGAGACCATCCTCACACATGTCCCAAATGGGGTAACGTTGTGGGCCGCAATCGACGCCCACCAGTTTCATCGAGGCTTTGAGCCCTCCCCTACCGCCATGCTTCATCGTGATGCGAATCATCTCTACGGACAGTCCCTGCAAACGCTGTGCTTCCACGAGATCACCCTTCTTTACCGCATCGATGATCGCTTGATACAGCGGAGCTACATAACAATAGGTCGTACCGACTGCGCTCGTCGCGCCTGTTGCCAGACCGCCTAACAACATCTCGTCTGTTCCCCAAGGGATATCGAAGCGGCCATTATCGTAACTCAGGCAGCTCTTGAACTCCGCGAGATCCGCCTTGGAATACTTGATGCCCGCAAGCGTCGGGATCCGCTTCGGCGCCTCGTCTAGGAAATCGATCATGCTCAGATCGACGCCGCTCACTCCTGGGACGTGGTAGTAATAAAAGGGTGTCTTCGGAGCACCCTCGGTGATCTCTGCAAGACAATTGACGAGCATCTCCACATCGCCAGGCTTGAAATAACTCGGTGGCGTCGCAGAAATGGCATCGACACCCAACGACTCGGCGTGTTCTGCCAGGCTTTTCGCATCTGGCAAACTGTTATGCCCTACCTGAATGATCGTCTTGAGCCTGCCGTCCGCAGCCTTGAGGAATGCTTCCGCCACCACACGGCGCTCGTCGTTCGAGAACGAGACGCCTTCACCCGTTCCACCTAGAATGTAGATCCCGGTTACCGGGCTATTCGCCAAATAATCCGTAAACTTCGAGATCTGATCGAGATCAATCTCCCGGGTCGGCTTGAGCGGAGTGAAAACGGCGGCAATGAGGCCTGATAGCGGTGCTGTCATAGAAGTTCACCGCCAGTTTGGCAGCCCTACCCTATTTCGAAAGCGATTCCACAAAGTCACCTCAGGGAACCTTGGTAAGGAACCCATCGCATACCAAGAGATGGACTGCGCGACGTTGGAACCGCTATCCCTTATTCCCGACGTCGGCGCAAACCCAAAGCCAAAGCGCCTAGCATAACTAGTAGGCTCGAAGCAGGCTCGGGCACAGGAGAAAAGGCTCCAGTATTGTCGTAGCGAACGTATTCCAATTCGACGACCGTGTCAGGACCTCCAAAGGTTTCGCCAGCGATACCCGTGCAGCAATCCCCGATGATCAGACGCGTATTGCCGCTTCCAGCCTGTTGGTCGATCCCTCCAGCGGGTGTGATTAGAGAACCATCTCTGAAGTAGTGATAGGCATCGTCGTCACCGTCATAGACCAATCGAAAGTCGTGAAACTCGCCCACATTGTTGTTCACTGAAAATACATTTCCCGCGAGATCCGTCACGCTGCTCTCACGAATGGTCATGATGTTGCGCTCGCCATTCAAGGCACCCCAAATGGTAAACCCACCAGCGCCAGCATTGGAACTCACCATGGCTCGCACTTCAACAGTCCAGCTACCTGTACCAAGCTCCCAGGGCGTGGCATCGTTGTCGTGCTGAATCCAGCCATTGGTGCCAGTGAGATTGAGCGATACGTTTGATCCACTGAGCGCCAGGCCCGGATCGTTGGGAGAACCCGTGCCTGCCCAGCCATTGATGGCATTCGTTCCGTCGAAGATGTCAGACCCATTAAACTTGTTCTGGAACGCAGAGGACGAGAGCACGCTAAGGCTTGCGTTCGCCCCAACGGCGGTGAGAGTGACCAGCGAGGTCGTTAGGAGGAGAGTATTCAGTTTCATCGGGCTCGGATAGCTGAGGTGGTTGTGAGTTGAGCCTTTGCGGCAACTTTTATACATTTCATGTCACTAAAGGAGAATCTAGTGGATTCGCGTGGTTGGTTCACCCGACCAGTCAGCATGCGCGCGATAACGTGGTCGCCGTAGGACATTGGCGGGAGTCATGGAGCGGGAGAGAGCCGATATCCTGCTCACTTCGCCACCACACGATAGTAGGCCGCGTCCGCCTTGGTTCTGCCCGCATCGGTGTCTTCGTAGATGCCGGTCACTCCGCTTGCGATGGGAGCCCACCTCATCAGATCCAGCGAAAATTCAATGTCGAAACTGGTGCCTACAGGCAACTCCAAAGCGATACCGTCTGCCGTGTTTGAGATCCCTGTGATCAGGGGTAGGTCAATCCCTGGACCGATTCCTGGAGTGCCTCGCTCCGAAGCGCTCTGACGCCAGCTCGTCGCGACGTTGTGCTCAGGATTGCCGTTGGGAGAAATGAGCACAAGGCTGAAGCCAGCGCCATCGGCACCTACCGGCCACGGCACACGATCATCGTAGATGATCGTGCGTATCGGACTCGCATCAATGCCAGTGAGTTCTATGAGTTCACCGCTGTTGCGAAGATTGGTATCATTGTCGAATTCACCCGCGACTCGATGCATTGAATCCGCACCATAACGCTGTTCGAATGCCACTCGATTCTTGACCACTAGCATCCGTTCTCCCGCCTCAAGCACAGAAGCCTCCCCAGTCGGAAAGCTGAAGGCGATACCGCGGGTAAACGAGGCACCGCTGAGATCGATGTCATCTGCACTGATATTTAACAACTCGATGTACTCGAACTGATCGCCATCGAAGATGCCCGCCACCAATTCCTCGTCGTTGGGTCCAGCTGGGTTGTACATGATTTCGGAGATGACGAGATTGTTCGCATCCGCAAGGGCTGCTCCCACGACAAAGGTTGCGATCGCAGGGCCGCTCCACTCCCCCCGAGCCAAAGTTCGGGCCGTCACCGTCCGGCTCTCCGTCAACACGAGCGGTTGTCCGGTAGCGAACTTGGTCGCATTCGGAGAAATTTCGCCACCTGGCAGGCGGGGATCCGTGCCGTCTGCTGTAAAGTACACCGTGGTGAAAATGCTACCGGGAAACGCGAGTTCGAGGTTCTCGGGAACCGCTCCTCCAGCGGTGCTAAAGGTTGGCTTCGCTGGAAATTGTTTGTCGATCGCGGCGGCACGCGTCTCTAACCAAGTCTTCATGGCCGCGACTTTCCCAGGCCAACCTATCGTGCCATTGCGTAAGGCGACGGGCTCCGTGATCTCCGCCATTTGCGCACCAACGATCGCATGCAAGTGCGCTGTGGAAAAGGGGCCTTCTCGAAGCTGCTGCCATCGGTCGATGTACTTCTGTTCGAAATCAATGTCGTCAAACAGACGGGGAAACCACATGCGATCGGCCGCCCACAGGAGATTCGACCCAGGATTGGGATCGGTAGGGCTCGTGGTATAACCGCGGTCAAAGTCCCATATCGGCCCAAACTTCAGTTTGTCCGAAGGTCCTTCGCGGTAGAGCCACGTGCTCAACACGAAGGCGTCCTGGTTCTTTGTGAGATTGTGAAGAATGTAATGATCTATGAAGTTACCCACATCAATCGAGGCGGCATATCCAATCTCAGGGTTAGTCCAGTTCGATCCATATAACGCGTTCTCAAAGGCGTTCATTGCAGACTCAATCGTCTGCCGTTGCGCCAAACTGATTGCGTAACCGTTAGGCGAATCGAACTTAAGGAATGAATGATAGAATGACGGCAAGTCATCGCGATTGCGAACGCCGAACGCGCTGTCGTTGTCGGTCTCCAGGATCTGGTTTGGCCCCGGTGTGTGAAAGTGTCGTGGTGTTTCATCGCTTCCCAAAGGCACTGGGTCCATTCGGTCGACACCCACGATCCAGCCCCCTTCGGAGCCGTCCTGAGAGAGATCCTCGATATCAATGCGGTCTCTCCCTGGCTTAATCTTCTCCATGAAGATGTAGAGGCCTGCGTAGTCGGCCATCGTGACTTCGTCATCGTTTGTGTTCAGAAACACTTCCACGAACTGAGTGCGAGCCGCATAGCGCCCTATCTCATTACTCAACTGATAGATGAACGAGTTGTGCAACAGCGGCCGATCGTAACGATTCCCACCAAAGGTTTCCGTGGGCGCGTAGAGCACCCAATCAGACTCGGGTGGCATGCCAAAGGGTTCGATGTCCGTGGCGTCTTCGATCACGCCTTCATTCCAGGTTTCCAGGCTAAAGGCCTTCTTTGCAAGACTCCCCGAACTGGAACCACGCACGCGAATGCCCGCAAAACTAACAATGCCCGCCGAATCAACCAGAGACGACTGCTCTGCTTCTCCGCGCTCGTAGATCGCCATGAAGACCGGTTGCCGCGCCACCTGAACGACCCCACTGCCGTCATTCCCGTTTGGCCCAGTGCTCGCATTGCGCTGAGGGACATTGCCCGCACCAAAGTTATCCAGAACGATGATGGGCAGCGGTGATGTGAATGTCGTAAGATCAGTCGCAACCTTCGTAAACTGACGTCTCACAAGTGGTCCAGCATCTGCAGACGAACGCTGCGCGCGAGCGCGAATCTCAGTCGATTTCGTGATCTCGATCGGCTCCGTGTAGCTTTTACTGTTGAACAAGGTGGGCTCTTTGCCGTCGGTCGTAAAGACGATGTGCGTGCCGGGCGTGCTGCTTTGCATCTCTAGCCTCAAGCTATCGCCAAAAACCTGACTGCTTTGCGAGAAAGTGACGGGGGCAATCGGAGGCTCTGCCGCAGCGCTGTTTGCCAAGCCCGGCGTAGGCTCGTTGAAATACGCAAGAGTCACGTTGTCAGGATCCAAGCCATACGAGATATCAGCAAACTGTTGTGTGTATGCCGGATCATAGGCACGAACAATGGATTCGCCATCAGCCGCCACCAAGGCGAGAAACTCACCCCCTCCAGAAAGCTTAAAATTCGCGTGTAGCTCAGCGTCAGCTACAACACGATTCTTGCCAGAGGCGAAGACAATCAATCGATCGTCGGGTCCCAATATCATGCTTTCAGGAAATCGCCACTTTGTCAGATCGGTGGCATCATCAGTGATCGCGTATCCTGACAAATCAGCAGCGCTCGCGCCCGCGTTGTAGATCTCGATCCAATCAGACGTCTCACCATCCTCGTCTTCAAGACCGGTCTCATTGATCGCCATGAATTCGGAAACGAAGACCTCGGCAGAAAGGTCGGGTACCACGAAGACGAACGCTGCCAGTGTCGACAGCAGGATTGGAAAAACACCAGTAATCATCAGACCTACCAATCAAGAGGGCACCGAGATAATTGCAGCTCTAAAAAAGCGGTTGGCTCATCCAACCACTTTACGATATCCTGGCGCTCCAATGGATACCGCTCTCGTCCCTCAACGCCAAAGCTTGCTCGCAGACACCACGGAGATTCTTCGCCAAGCAATCCTTTCTGGGAAATGGCAGGGTCGGCTGCCCGGCGAACGCAAACTGTGCCAGCAGATGCAAATTGGTCGCGATACCCTGCGGCTGGCTATCAAACAGCTTAAACGCGAGCGCCTGATAGGCCCCAGCGAGCCGGGAAAACCGAGAAAGATCCTCGCAAAAGTCGGCAAGAGTCGCTCTCAGACCACCACGGCAACCGGTGTCATCGGCTTTCTCACGCCGCATCCGATCGAACGGCTATCGATAACAGCATTGCTAGAGATCGATGTACTACGTGATCATCTGCTTGGCGCAGAATACCAACTGGAAATCGCTAACAGTGCGAAGGCATCCAACTTATCACGGCCTGGCCACACGCTTGATCGCATCACGGCGGAGGTGAGTGCGGATGCTTGGATCTTGCATCAATCGACAGAAACCATCCAACGCTGGTTTGCCACCCGCCAAATACCTTGCCTTCTGCACGGGCAACCGCAGGAAGGCATTGATCTGCCGTTTGTGGATGTCGACTATGTGGCCGTCGGTCGTCACGCTGGCGGTCATCTCATCAGCCGTGGCCATCGCCAAGTCGTGTTCTTGCGGCCGCGCGCTCGTCTACGCGGGCTCGAAATGGCAGAGGCGGGCCTGTATGAAGCCTTCGCCCAACACACACCAGAATCGCTCCCGAAACCACTAACATGTACCGAGACGGAACACCCCACGGATGCGAACCCATTGAGCTCGACACTCGCCCGTCTGTTACTCACAAGAACAAGCGACCGCCCGACCGCTCTCGTCGCCACGCGCACGCGCCAAGTCCTTACCATATTGAGCTGGCTTGCTCAGAATCGTCAGGCCATTCCTTCCGACATTTCCGTCATCGCATTAGACCACTCGCCGT
>CALLLI010000031.1 GCA_938082635.1 uncultured Verrucomicrobiales bacterium | reverse complement strand
CTGGAAAGAGTGGCCCATGATATACTGAGGCTTGGTGTTAGACTCGGACTGCTGATGGAGGAACTTCACGCCGGGCATCTTGCGCCCTTCCTTGGCATTCTTGATGCCGTCGAGAAGCAAGACTGGCCTACCATTGACGAGGTAAACGGGAAAGAGCCTGATTATAATGGAGAGCCAGAGTTCAGCAAGCTGATCGATCTTCACGGCATCACTGTGGAAGAAATGTAGTAACGGCTCATAACAGTGTTCGGAAAAGCCAAGAGCCCGCACGAAACTGGTAACGCCGACGAGATCCTTTCGAACAGCGAAAGCAACCAAGACGAGAAAAAAACAAAGAAAGGTCCGAATCACCGCCACCACGGCCCCCGCCGAAACCCTTCATCACGCCTTAAAGACCAGCAACCAAGGGCTCATCAGCCAAGTCATGGAACAGTGGCACCGGCTCGATCCCGAACCAGCCCTCAAACGCCTCGCTGACTTTGATGGCGATCTGCGACAGTCGATTGAGAAGCGTTTCGAGATGAACAAACCGTGACGCGCTATGAGCAACTCAAGGTAGCAAGGGCTGGAATCCCTTGTCGTGTTCTAGAAGCCCACACTACCCTACTTGCCGCAGCGGCATTCTGCATGATGCTTCCTTCGTGATCCCTTTCGACAATAGCTACGCCCGCTTGCCCGAGCATTTCCATGCCTTCGTGTCACCTGCCCAAGTGCCCGATCCGAAACTGATCCGTCTCAACGGAGCACTGGCAGAAGACTTAGGCTTGGACCTCGAATGGCTGAGCTCACCGGCAGGGCTCGCCATGCTTGCAGGCAATGCCATGCCGGAAGGAGCCGAACCTCTCGCCCAGGCCTACGCTGGCCATCAGTTTGGAGGGTGGGCCCCGCAATTGGGCGATGGCCGCGCAATTCTGTTAGGGGAGATCATCAAGAAGGACGGCCAGCGACGCGACATCCAGCTCAAGGGTTCAGGGAGAACCCCCTTCTCGCGCGGCGGCGATGGCAAAGCAGCCATCGGTCCAGTCTTGCGTGAGTATATCCTCAGCGAGGCGATGCATGCGCTAGGGGTTCCCACCACGCGGGCCTTGGCAGCAGTGAGTACAGGAGAAATCGTGCGTCGCGAAGAGCCACTCCCGGGAGCGATCCTCACGCGCGTGGCCTCCAGTCACATTCGCGTGGGCACCTTCCAATACTTCTATGCCCAGAATGATGTCGCCGCTCTAAAAACTCTAGCAGATCACGTCATTGCTCGACACTATCCAGACGCCGCAATTACAGACGAGCCTTACGCCGTCTTTCTCGAAGGCGTCGTGGCAGCCCAGGCAAAGCTGATCGCCCAGTGGATGCACCTGGGCTTCATCCACGGGGTCATGAACACAGACAACACGACCGTTTCAGGTGAGACCATCGACTACGGTCCCTGCGCATTCATGGACACCTTCCATCCTGACAAAGTCTTTAGCTCGATCGATCGACAGGGCCGCTATGCATGGAGCAATCAACCGGTCATCGGTCATTGGAACCTATTGCGCTTGGCTGAAACTCTCCTTCCCCTCATCTCTCCCGATGCTGAGGCAGCCCGCTCGAAAGCGGAAAGCGCGATCGAAAGATTCTCCCCAATCTTCCGCGATCACTACCTTGCGGGATATCGACGAAAGCTAGGTATCTCAGGCCAAGACGATGCGCAGGAGGACTTCATTAAGAGAACACTGGGCATCCTCGCAGAACAACAAGTGGACTACACCCTATTCTTTCGCCATCTCACCAAGGTCGCGACGGGCAGCACAAACGACACATTAAAAGGCCTCTTCGATGATCCCGCAGTCTACCAATCATGGCTAGACGACTGGAGCCAAAGAGAGATCGATGTGACGGTGATGCAACAAGCCAATCCCATCCTGATCCCGAGAAACCATCGGGTAGAACAAGCGATTCGCTTCGCTCAAGACGGCGATTTCAAGCCCTTCCATCGACTTGTGGATGCCTTGCAACAGCCATTTTCCGAACAACCCGCACATGCGGACCTTGAGGAAGCCCCCACATCATCAGAAGAAGTCCGCGCCACTTTCTGCGGCACCTAACCTCAGTACATAAGAAAGGGCGAGATCCTATTGGCCCCCGCCCTTTCAGCTAAAATGATGTTGCTAGTGAAACATCGTATGTTCGGTAGCTCTATTCAAGTCCAGGCTTTGAGGCCCAACTGAGAAGCTCTTCCTCGCCCTTCTTCACGCGAACGACGATTCCTGCCATACGATCTCTTGTTTTTGAAGACAAACTTGTCTTCTTGCCAGTGACCTTTCAAGTGCCCTTAGCTTTGGCCGAAGAACTTCAGCCAGTGCCCCCAAAGGGCTCTTTGTAGAGAATCTTAACAGAGTCTGTATTGAAAGACAACTCTTGGCGTGGTAACACCACACTCACAAGTGTGCTACCTTTGGCCACAATCTTCTCTTCGCCTTTGCGCCCGGAACCGTTGTCCCGCACCCAGTGCAATTCATACTCCACATCGAGATCCTCCATCTTGAGGTTTGAAGTATTGCGGAAGGTCACACGGTAGGACTTAGGAATCGTGGTGCGCTTCGTTGGCTTGGCCTTGACGATCTCTTTCTTACCGATCTTAATCCTAGCACCGACCTTAAGGTCCTTCGCCACTTTGAGTAAAGGCGCTCGTTTCAAGACAAACTTCTGATCGTCCTCGCTAAGAACAGCCATCTTGAACTTCACCACCTTGCCGGATTCCCGGCGCACCTCGACCATCTTCTCGTTGGGTACATATTGAGTGAGTTCGGCCTCAAAGCTCTTGCTACCATCCTTGCTCGTAAACTTGCGCAATTCTGCCTGCGCGAAGCCTCCAAAGGTGACACCAAAGGCAATCAGAAGTCCCGATTTGTAGAGGATTCTTCTATGCATAACTTAGGTAGCGTAAACGCACGAGCACGCCTCGGCAAGACAAAGCGCACACGGCGGCCAGAAGGACCAATTCCCAGCACTCAAGGGCTAGCGCTTGGCCACAGGGAGGCTCTCGCCATCGATAATCACCCCCACACAATGGGAAGTATACTCAAACGGGTCTCCATCATAGAGGGCGAGGTCAGCATCCTTTCCAGGAGCCAGCGAGCCGACACGGTCACCAATCCCAAGGATCTCGGCGGCCCCTTTCGTGATGGCCGCGAGCGCAGCTTCCCTCGGAAGCCCATAGGCAGCCGCCATCGCCGCCTCAAACAGAACAACACGCGTCTTCGGGACATAGGCTTCGTAACCGCTTTGCAAAGCAATAGGAATGCCCGCTTCATGGAGACGATTTGCATTCTCGAAAGAAAGGTTCTCGGCGTCACCGTAGCTACGCATCATCGTGGGGTGTACAATGACAGGAACGCCAGCGGCTTTGATCTCTTCGATGAGTTGATAGGCCTCGCTGGCACCGTCTAGGATGAGCCGAAACTCAAACTCCTTGGCTAAGCGAAGCGCGGCTTGGATATCTTGGTGACGGTGCGCCGTGATCAGAAGAGGTTTCTCTTTCTTGAGGATAGCAACAAGGGTCTCAAGGCGCAGATTACGATCCGGCGCTTTGTCAGGATCCTTCAGTTCAAGCTTCTTCAGATAGCCTTGGGCCTTCAATAATTCTGCGCGCAAGATGGCCACCGCTTTCGCACGTGTGCCTGGCACCGCACTGCCAGAGGCCAAGGCACCCGTTCCCAGATTTCCCATGACCATAGAGAAGGACGACACGGGACCGTCACTGACATTGAGATGATGCGTCTTGATAATCATTGCTTGTCCTGAAATCACCGCCCCAGGCGCATGCCCGGTGTTTACCGTGGTCACACCAAAGTTTCGCACCCAGGCAACGAGAGGATCACGTGCATTGTAGGCATCGATCGCTCGCAGCTCTGGCTGGATAGGCGCAGACTTCTCAAGCTGCTCCTGATCAGCACCGATATTGAGAATTCCTGACAAACCCACGGTCGAATGCGCATCGATCACACCGGGAATGACCACCGCCGCCTGACGCATCTTATAGCCATCAGGGAGCGCGACGGTTTCGGCACTGCCGACCGCTTCAATCTTACCGTCCTTGATGAGAACGACACCATTCGTGATAGCTGGGCCCTCCATGGTATACACGGTCCCACCTTGAATCGCGAGCTGCGCATGGGCCGCCAGTGTCAGAGTGAGCCCAAGAAAGAGAATAGAAAGTTTCATGAAGTATCCGCTAAAGTTATTTGATAGGGAAATCGAAACAGCACATGTTTGTCAGGCGAGGACTGCCCGCCCCCTCCCCGCCAACCGCGAAGAGTTTATCCACGGGATCAGCCAGATTGAACACGCGTTCGCCCTCGATCCAAGTTTCAAGCACACGCGAGTAAACGCTCAGTGGATCTCCTGAGAGAATGACAAAGTCGGCGTCTTTGCCCACGCTAAGCGAGCCCACGCGGTCCGCCAGGTCTAACTGAATCGCCCCGGCCATGGTCAAGGCATAGAGTGCTCCGTGTCGGGACATCCCAGCCCGCACGGCAAACCCTCCAGAACGAAGAAACCAGCGAGAATCATTAATCGGATCATCCGTGTGAAAGGACGTGACCACACCGAGCTTCTCCAGCTCCGCACCGTTCCGCCACTCGATGTCGCGCGCTTCCAACTTCCCGCCCGGACTGTCTAACAAGATAATAGAACAAGGCACCTTGGCTGCTGCAATCTGCGGAGCCACTTTCCACGCCTCACTCACATGATGCAGCACCAGGCGAAAGCCAAACTCTTCCCGCAATCGCAGCACGGTGAGAATGTCATCGTGCCGATGCGTGTGGTGATGCACCACACGTTTGCCCTCCAGCACTTCTACGAGAGCCTCCATGGCAAGATCTCTTTCCACCGCTTTATCAGGATCTTCTTTGGCTGCCGTCAGCTTCTTCTGGTAGGCCTGCGCCTTGATAAACTGCTCTCGCACTAGGGCTGCAGACTTTCCTCGAGTCCCTGGAAATGGCGCACTGCGGATGGAGTTGGTGCCATTGGCCATCTTCATCCCGCCACTCGGCTTGCCACGGTCATCAAGGATCATGAGATCTTCTACCGTCTCACCCTCACGCAGTTTGAGGTAGATGGTTTGCCCGCTCATCAGATGTCCTGACCCAGACATGATATTGACCGTGGTCAAACCACCAGCACGCGCCTTGCGGACAGAAGCATCTCTGACATTGATAGAGTCTAGCACCCGAACATCCGGCTGGATCGGTGCGGAAGAATCTCCGCCGCTCACCTGGCCGATGTGGCTGTGCGTGCAGATCAGCCCCGGCATGATGACCTTGCCGGACACATCAATGGTCTCAGCACCTTCAGGAATCTCGACGGTCTCTGCAGCCCCCACAGCAAGAATCTCCGATCCACGAATGAGTAAGGTTCCCGATTCAACCGGATCGCCCGTGATGGGAAACAGCTTTGCCCCCGTGAAAGCACGGATGGCCTCCTCTTGGGCAACACTCAGACCAGCTGAGAGAAGGAGGGTGAAAGCGACACGGATTCCTGACGTCATGATTGGCATGAAAAGCCCACCAGCCTAGATTGTCAATAAACACTGAAATTACCGGAATCTCAGTTACCTACGAACGAGGGCTCAGGCGTAGCCGGAAGAAAGACGAGTCCACCACCTCGCTGCTGACCAAGCACCGAGTAACAATCGTTTCCACGGGTAGGCCAAGACCCACGGGATTAATCGAGAGTGTCTCAACATTGGCCAAGCGCTCCCAATGGGCTCCATCTGGCGAAGTCTCGATATCGAAGTGATAGTAATTGGGCGCCGCCACATGCCTTTGATAGACAAAGACTGGATGAGCATCGTCATCTAGGTGGATGGCCAGAGGCGTCAAGTCATTCGCGAGAAACGGATCGGTTGCAAAAGCGAATTCCGCATGATTGCTCACGTTGTCTGCATCCGGATCGCCTAACACATCCACCAGTGGCGGCTCCATATCGAACATGTCCGTTTCCCAAGTATCATCCACCAGATCACCATCCGCGTCGTCAGCGGGTGGAGGAGCACAAGGATCGTCGCCTTCACTGACAGAGACATTCAAATGCCCGCTGGTGATAGGATCCCGCACACCATCTTCCGTGAACACATCGGCAGTCAGCGTGACTTCACCTCCATTGACATTCATCTCCACCTGAACCTGATTCGCATTGGCCATGCCACCCTGTACGAAGGCCGCTTCTAACACTCGTTGAAGGCGCACAGCACATTCCTCTGCGGAACCATTCACCGTGAAACACAGCTCTGGCGCATACGCGTCTAACTGAACAGAATCCGTATTGGCAGTGAAGGAGATAGAGACCTCGCCGTTCTCAGGCCACGGCTGATCGATCTTGAGTTCAAGACTGCCATCGTCCAGGTTCCCAGTGAAATGCATGGTCTCACCCTGAGCAAGCGCCGGCCGCACAATGCTAGGCGAGATCGCTGGAGCCGATCCATTCCCTCTCCACACCCAAACTCCCTGACGAACGATGACATCGTTGAAGCCCAGATGAATCGGCCTTGTGCGACCGATACCTCTAGCCAGCATCACGCGGCGAGTCCGCCCGTCAGCGATGGGTCCCACCACCCGCGCTAAGATCCGCGTACCATCAGGACTTAGCGAAACAGGACGCAAGGGAATGCTAGCGCCAACGCCATCCGAAGGCGCTAGGACAAGACAAAGGTCACCGATCCGGCGGCCGAAGTCTTTGCCCACGATCTCGATCAGGCCTCCTTCAACGGCGAAATTGCCGGTAGATTCAATTTCAGGACTTGCCGGTGGCGGCATCAGACAAAGGTCGACCTTACCGAGTTGCAACGGAGCCCCAAAGTCGAAGGTTAGCGTCGCGCCATCCGGTTGCTGGCCGACAGCAACGCGCAGCTGCTGTTCAGGCACCAGCTCACGCTCGATCAGTGCCAGCCTCAGTAGCTGAGCCAATTCCTGAGCGACAACATCCACACGGGCACCTCTCACTAAACTTACGCGAGGAAGGTGTAAGGCAATCTTCCGGCTATTTGGAGTGAGCGCAATCAAATCGATCTCAATAAGACTCTCAGCTAGCCACTCAGTCTGATCTAGCACCAAAACCAATCGGCCTTCAGCATCGATTTGACTGAAGAAACGCTGTTCCCCTTCCCTGAGTTCCGGATCGGGTAACTTCACCACATACAGCCTAGGTTCTTCGACCGGTCCATTTCCGGAGAAGCTACGCACCGTTCGCTCAACACGAAACAAATCACTAACTGTTTCCAAACGACCAACAAAGCCCCGCCCACTAGCAATGGCAATCGCATCCGTGACCACATCGTTAGGATGCTTACCAACACGAACGATTGCCTTCTTGGAATCCGATTCGATGACGTGGAGAGCAATGGGGCGGTTGTCATGGAGCAGGAAAGCGCACGTGCATTCTGGTGGTCCGAGATCTTCAGCTCGCAGCGCACGCACCGAGCCTTCTTTGAGTCCTAAGAACGGTTGATTCAGAAGCCTTGCTAGCGCAGGTGCCGCCACCACTGGAGGCGGAGAGAGCACGATTTCCGCACGGTCTCCGAGCCGCTCGATGCCGAACGTTCCAGGCACTAGAAACGTGCCAGGATCTACGGCATTTTTAGTCCCCAAGAGATACCAGGTGCCTTTCTCAGACAGCACATAGCTCTCGGCCGATTCAGGATCGAGAAACTGATCGGCCTCCAGGCGCGCTCCAGGACTCGGGCCAGGACTCGGGCCAGGACTCGGGCCATCCACGGCCATCTCAAAGATCAGGTCCTCTGGCGCTCTGATAAAAAACTCTTCCAACCGCAACTCCACTAAAGTCAGTGGCCCATCGAGGACGCGATTGAAGTAATGAGTGCCTTTCTGCACGAGTAAAGTCGTTGGCGTGCGTCTCACCACGCCCTTCACCGGAATCACAAGAGGCACATCAGAGCGACGCTCAATGAGCATACCCGCCGTGTAGGGCCACGCAAAGCTACTAGAGTCCCGACTCGGGCTCATCACGTTCCGCCAACCTTCATCGGGCTCGCCGGTCGGGGAAATCGCCTTCCCATAAAAGAAACGAGCCCACTGGCCCTGGCCAGTATGGATCCAAACAAGATCCGCTGTCGTTGGATCGCCACTTTGCAAACCAGACTCATTAGCTTCTCCAAACACAAACGGAAACGTGAGTGATTCTGCTAGCTTTCCATCAGCTCCCAAGAGCGGAAACCGCGTGACGGCGACCGCATTGAAGCCTGGCCGCAAGACGATCTGCCCATCTGTAGGCTCAGGCTCGACCTGCTCTTCGCCCAGCAATCCACAGAGCAACAGCAACCATGTTAGAATAATCAAGAACAGTTTCATCTTTCAACGAGATCAGGTGTAGGGCGCGTTTCCCAGAAGCGGAAATGACCGCTAGCATCATAGCCAACGAGAGTCTCACCGCTAGAGCTAAACTGTAGATGCTCCCAAGGGTGACTGGAAAGTTCGAGCAGAAGTTTACCACTTTCGCCATGCCAAAGACGAAGCTTGCCGTCCTTGTGCGCGACCGCAAGCGTCCGACTATCTGGACTCACCGCGACATGCGTTGCAGGTGCCGCCCCCCTCAAGTTCAAACGTCGCGGACTTCCCGACGGCTCCAGCAAGGTGATGATATTCCCCTCCATAGAAGACCATAACGCGGTTTCTCCACCGAAGATACGGACTTTCTTTCCAGAAAGTTTCCCGGGGCTTTCAAGCAGACGGCTACTTCCATTGCGTAGGTCAATCTCTCGACTTTGGCCATCCGCCCCCAGGACGAACCAGTGAGACCCATGCACGCGGTGATCCAACCAATCCGATGGCATCTGCGAGAGCGTGTCCTCGAGAACAGGCACCGATCCATGTTCGGTGATTCGAGCGCCGGACAACCTGCCCTGAGCATCTCGCATGATCGCTAAAGCTACTGGCGGCTCCGGTGCGAGCAACGCCAGCGCCACCATGGTCCCCTGATCTGACACCTCTCCAAAGCTCTTGATGTTCGCACGCGTCACTGGACGCACGGCTAGTTGATTACTCTCTTTCCGCCGATACACCATCCATTCACCATCCTCGGAAAGACCGAACGGCAGCAGTGCCTTCTTCCCAAGATTGTCAGACTGGGAAGCCAAGGCCCATGCTCGCAGCTCGCCCTCTTCACTACTCGCGACGACATGGTGAATCCCGTCTCGCTCCACGGTCGTCAGGGCGTGGACCGGGCCAGAATGCTGCATTTCGAAATCCATCTCTAGCGATCTTCGGTTCCAACCGCGAATCATGCCCAGGGCATCTCCCACCAGCAATAAACGTCCGTTAGGAGAGAACGCGATCGCGGCTGAGGGGCTCGGCTTCCGTTGAATCGGCGGTTTCCTAAAGAAGACATCCTTTTCCCATTGCCACAACTCGATCTTGCTCGGGTAACAAGCCGCCACATAGTGCCTCTCGTGATTCTGCGACTTTGGCGACACGGCTAGAGCCTGCAAATCATCCGTAAGTTCAAACCGAGGTATTCCCTCTCGCCACGGTGGAGCCCAAGTGAATACTCTATCCCCGCGCTTTCCACTCGTTTGCACAAAGAGCGAAGGCCGCTTCCCAGGAGCAGCGGCGAGGAACCCGCCCGGCGATGGCACTAACTTAGACGCTAGCTTTCCCTCTCGGTGCTCAGCCGTCGGCAAGAGCAAGCGCCACTTCTCCTTCTCACCTTGAGCGAGAAGAAAAGCACGCCCCCCATCAAATCGTAATTCGCCGGGAGACGGCGGCGCTCCCGCACGGAAGCTCTCCACAGTAACCGGGCCCTGAAGGTCCCAAGATCGGACAGCCCCATCAGGCCCCTGCACAAGGACATCCCCCGCAGCTGCGAGTGACGGCGAGAGTCCACGCACCTTACCTCGCCCCAATTCCACACGTGGCACCGCGGCACTGCGTGCCGATAGCCATCGCCAGGCAAACTCGCGATCACCGATCACTTGCTTCATAAGAATCGCCGAAGCTTCTTTGACCTGCCCATTCTCCAAGTGTTCATGAGCCAAGCGAATATCCTCTGGATAGTCCGCTAGACTCTTGATCGCCTGCTCCCTCTGATGAAGCCAAGCCATCCCCACGAGTAAGGAAATCCCCAATGCTGCGATCCCCACAGCAGCAGCCACCGCAGGCTTGCGCCGAAACCATTTCACCGAACGCCGAACCACTCCCGCCGGCTTCGCTTGAATAGGCTTCCCGTCTAACCAACGCCCCAGATCTTCTGCTAGAGCTTCCGCTGAAGTGTAGCGCTCCCCCGGTAATTTCTCCAAACAGCGAAGTGTGATCGTTTCCAAATCCCGATCAATGCGCGGGTTGCACTTCCGTAGTGGCTTTGGCTCTTTCGTCAGGGTCTCGTTCAGAAGCGCCATCGGCGAATCTCCATCGAAAGGAATGGTTCCGACAAACGCCTGATACAGCATCACCCCGATCGCGTAGACATCAGCCGCCGGCGTAAGTTCATGGTTCTTTCCCTGAGCCTGTTCAGGAGACATGTAGGCAGGAGAACCTAACAATTGCCCACTAATCGTAAGATGAGAATCATCCGCAACGCGTTTAGCCAAACCAAAGTCACTGATCTGCGGCTCACCATGATGATCGATCAGAATGTTAGCTGGTTTGAGGTCACGGTGAATGATACCCATCCGATGCGCGTAGTGTACGGCATGCGCAATCTTCTGGAGACGCTTCGCCGCTGCGGTCTGGCGGTCTCGGAAATTCGCACTCAGACCAGTCCCACTCTTTCCGCTGCCCATGATCGCCTGCTCATCCAACCAATCTGACAAACTGCCTCCCGTAACGAGCGGCATGCTAAAGAAGTACTGCCCATCATCTTCACCCACCTCATAAATCGGCAAGATATTCGGATGATCCAACTCACCGGCCGCTCTCGCCTCTAGCAGGAAACGCTCCTTATCCGTATCAGCAGCCAGTTTCCCTTCTGTCACCAACTTCAGTGCCACCACACGCCCCAAGCTCTTCTGACGCGCCCGATACACCACGCCCATGCCACCAGCAGCGATCTTCTCCAAGACCTCGTAGTCCCCCACTTGGCCCATCTGCGTCGTCGCCGTGAGCAGGGTGATCTCGTCCTCCTCCTCGAAACTCCCGCCGTCCGCATCAGCAAAGTTCATCATGACCTCGACGATGCACTTCGCACAGAGGCCCTCTGGGGCGTCAGCAGCAAGTACCCCACCGCAGGTCGGACATGTTGACTGCTCTTCTGCCGAACTCATGATCGCCTAGCCGCTCAAAGCACCTAACAAGTGCCGCACTTCCTCATCCACTTCGCCAGGATCGTTCACCGTCAGCGAAACCTCCGAACGAAAAATCTCCCCGTACCTCCGGCGCATCCGATGCACCGACGCCTTCAGCGCATTCTCAGTCGTCCCAAGCTCAGACGCCATTTCGGCGAAAGGCGAATCGCCCTTCTGACCTAACAAATAAACTTTAAGCTGCTCAAACGGCTTGCCCTGAGATTCCCACTCCTCTTTCAAACGACCAATGGAACGTCCCACCAAAATCTGCGCCCACTGACGCTCATACAACTGATCTGGCGTCGTATTGTCCTGAGGTTCACATTTATAGCGTCCTTCTGAATCCTGCTCATCGATTGACAGGATCACCTGCCCCCCTCCCCGTTTCTGGGCATTCGCTCGCCTCCACTCCGACTTCACGAGATTCTTAAAGGTCGCCAGTAGAAAGCTTCGGAATTTGCCTTTGCTAGGATGCACTGAATCGAGGAACTGCTTCTCCAAAAGCTGCTGAAAGAACTGCTGCGTCAAATCCTTCGCTTCATCTGGCGCGATGCCACTCCTGCGACCGTAAGCATAGAGCGGGTACCAATACGCGGAACAAAGAGCCTCCAGCGCCGCATCGGCATCCGCATTCTGACCATCCCTCGCTTCCAACACCATGCTCCAATGCGTCGTCGCAAATCGAGCATCCCCTTTAGGTCCTACGCTATCGCCGAAATCTACCATGATTGCCTCCTTAGTGAGATAGACAGGTTAGCGGGAAAGCGGGCGCCTCACAACAGCGAACCCACGGACATCAGGCGGTCGGGTCTGATGTTGAGAATCTGAGAATCGACCTTGATAATTATATTTGTTATGATTAATATAGCAACAGAATGAAGTCAGCCCGTCATTTCCCCCCCTCATCCTAGCGCTTGGAGTCTTGCTCAGCTGGTTTGACGTTGCCTTCGCAGATCGCATTTCCTGGGCCGAGAAGCGCGGAAGTCTCTCTAAAGCAGGCTTTTCAAGTAATACAGCCACACACACGATCCATTCCGATTCCGGCGCAAATCACCTGACAGTCACTCTCAGCCACACCGGCACCTCACGCGATCTCTTCACCTTCTCGAAATGGGAGATCGATCGCTGGGGAGATCCTACGGGGCAGCTCACTTCCGACAAGGGCTCCTGGCAGGTCGTTTCCAATGCCGCCAATGATGTCGTCCTCGGTGTCTGGGGATGGGATGGTGCCGTCGGCACACCACGGGTCATCCCCAACGAATCGACAACCTACGAAATTTCGCTAACATTCGATCGGCCAGTTACCAATCTTGAACTGCCTCTCCAGGGAATCAACGCCCTCTTCACTAACAATGGTTACAACTGCCTCGATGGGTTGAGCTTGCAAGGCTACCTTGGAAACCAACCGATCGGTCCCGTCCGTTTCGAACAGCTTAGCGCTGGCGTGAAGAAAAGCGGAGTCGGCCTGACAGGAATTGCTAACAATCCAGTCGGCTCAGACACCAGCACCTATGATGAAGGCAGCGTGCGGGTGATCGCCAGCAAGAAACTTGATCGGATCGTGCTAAGTCTCCCCAACCGCGCCCTCACTCAGACAACCGGAACGTTTCAGAACGGCCAGCAAGCTTGGTCACTCTCCCTCGGTGAACTCAGTTTCGAGAACGAACCGGCTGACCCAACACGCAATGCCACTGCAGTCGAATGGCTTTCTCGTAAGGGACAACTTTCGAAGCCAGGATTCAGCAGCGAAACAGCCACCACAACGGCACTCTCAAAAGACGGGCGCGTTCGTGTGGCCCTCACACTTGAACACGACCAGTTCACCCCAAATCTAACTCACATTCCGGGGATAAATTCCTGCGTCTTAGCTAGTATTTCTTGATTAATGGACATGTTAATAATCACCGTTTGGCTTATGCTTATCGCATGTCTAAACGCAAATCTAGCAGTCCACCAAGCGGCTAAAATGGTGAAAAATCGATCGCTGGTCCTACACTCCTATCAGATTGATGACGGGATCTCCGGCCAACACATGAGCAATGAAGGCTCCTGCCGAGCGCGTTTCCCAGAAGCAGTCAACCGCGTCGTCCTCACATTCATCAACCGTGCCAAGCATCCTGATCCCACAGCGTTTCAGAACGGGATGCAGACCTGGTCCATGGCTCTGGGTAATCTCACCTTCACTCACCAAGCCCCCGTGCTAACCAACCTCGCACGCCAAACGGGAGTGACCATCGCACAATCCTCCACTCTCCATTCTCACACCGCTGCCAATCATCTAAACGATGGCAAGACGAACGGGAACCTTTAGGACCAAGGCGTCAACCATACCGAATTCGAAGACCAAGCATGGATTCAAATCGATCTCGGCGCGATCCGCACCGTGAGCGAATTCCTCCTATGGCAACGGACCGACGCGTTGGCCACGTCGCCAAACGATCTCGTTCTGTTCTTCTCAAATCAGCCTTTCACAGATCAAACCGTTAGCGGCACAGAGACCAGCGCAGGAGTGACCACCATTCGCAGTTTCGAATCCCTCGCCACAGGCAGGCGACTCGGGCTCGACCTTGCAGCCCGCTATGTTCGCTTGCAACGCCAAGGAACCGGCACCCTCAGACTATCAGAGACCGAAATCCTTGGCCCCGCGAGTAATGCCTTGGCGAACATTCCTCCGGCCACAGTTGCAAGCGAAAGCCACGTCGTCGACTCGGACTCACCAAATCCCCTGCTAGACCAGCTCGGCTACTTTGCCCTCAACACAGACCGCTACCCTGCCGGACTGGACGTCACTAAGACCAGCACGGGCGTCGATCTCCACTTCGAACGCCACTCCGGCCTCGATGCTCTGTTAGTCTATTCGCTCGAACTCAGCTCAGACCTCATCGCCTGGCTGTTCCGCGCCTCGCTTTGCCGTGGAGATCATTGCCGTTTGGGCCGTGGCATCGTCACTTTATACCGTGGGGATTGTCACGCTCTGCCGTGTAATTCTTTGTTAGGTTTTCTTAGGCATGGGCAGGTGCTCGAAAGAA
>CALLLI010000030.1 GCA_938082635.1 uncultured Verrucomicrobiales bacterium | reverse complement strand
CGGAGACTCCGACGGTGATGGCGGCGTGGATGGGTTGGAGATTTCCGCCGGAACCAATCCAACTGAGGCGGGACCTTTGCCATCGAATATCGTCGGGAATGGCACTTTCAAGACGGTTCATGTCTGGACAGACAGCAATTTGGAGATCTTCGATAGCTTCGACGCAGAGGAGGCCTTAGAGGATCCTGATCAGCCGGGCTTTAGATCAATTGAGGCCGACACGCCTAACGTTCACTTTCACGACACCGCTGAACCGCCGATCCATATTTCGTCATCCCGCCCCTATCCCCTTTGGGACAATGATACAGATGGCTTCGGGGCGCGCGACAACTTCGCCATCCGTTCGGAGGGCGAATTCGAACTCGCTCATGGTGGTCTCATCACCTTCGTAGTCAGCAACGCAGGCGGCTTTATGATCTCCGTCGATGGCGATATCGAGGGAGAAGGCACGAGTGGTGGAAGAGACGTGAGCATCATCGAACTTGAACTCGCGGCTGGCATCCACGATCTGGAGTTTCTGCATTGGGACTCCACCGGTGATAGCGGCGTGAGCCTCTTCATCTACCGTGGCCTCGATGAAGTGCCAGACTTCGCCTTCACCGCGCAACGCGAGCCCGAGACAAATCCACTCGAACCCTACTGGGAAGTGCTGCGAGCCTTCGGCGGAGATGCCGGAACCTTCTCGATCACTGACATCACACGCAGTGCATCAGGTGAGGTCAGCCTCACTTGGGGCTCCGATCCTGGGCAATTTTTCGAGATTGAGACGTCCTTCGATCTCACGAGTGATTCTTGGACCACCCTCATGGCCGAGATCCCCGCCGCTGCGGATGACGCTCTGGCCACTACGATCCTAGCAAACACCAATCTCGATAGCGCCCTGGCACACTACCGGGTCGTCCGGGTGCCGCCACCGCCATTGTTTCAAGATGACTTCGAAGACGGTCTTGGAGATTGGACCGTGTCTTCAGACGGCATTGAAACGACGACCTCATGGGAAGTGGGAGTGCCCGCAGATCCACCAGGTCCCTTTGCTGGGGCAAATGTCGCAGGCACTGATCTCGATGCCAACTTTGTTGACGGTATCTTGAGTGATGCCGGTGTCGGGATTACCTTACGCTCTCCTGTCATCGACTTGTCCGGACTCGGAAGAGCGACTCTAACGTTCCAACATTCGCTCGACCTTCCAAATCCTCAAGCTGCCGGTGGACGACTCAACTTCCTTCGGGCTGACGATCTCTCGTTGATCCTCGATCGCGGGCAAGAGGAGTATACCTTTGCCGAGCCCACAGAAGCCTGGCAGCAAGCCCGCGTCCGCCTTTCGCCAGAAATCATTGGAGCTGGCAACGTCATCATCGAATGGGAATTCCTCACCGCTCCTGATGAGAATCCAGACGACAATGGCGCTGGCTGGTTCATCGATGACGTCACGGTGGATTAGGTGAGAGCGCTCATCCTCGCCTCAATACTAGCATTTGTTCTTGGGCCAGCCCTGGCCCAAGAACTCCCGCACGAAGCCCAGCGTATCCTGCAAGAGCGTGCCCAGCTTGATCAGAGTGTCTGGAAAGCTGAGCAACGTGCGCAGGCCTATGAGCGTGCCATCACGCGTCTCTGGGACGACCTGCGAGCCTCCGATTCACCGTCGAATCTTCTCAAACAAATCGACTGTGATCGTTGGTCCTATCCCGCAAAATCGGCGCATGAAGACAATCTTGGATTGGGTATCGCTCGGACTCGCTATGCAGGGACCTCGTTAGCTAACCTTGATCGGGCAGGGTTCGCATTCATCCTAAATAATTATCAGAGCAACGGGTACAAACTTGCGGAATCCGAGTTTCATCACACGTCCTTCCAACCAGCAACCGCGACCTCAACGATATCGTTTCTGCTCCACGTAGTGACTCCAACAGAGCGTCTGGCGATCACAGGAGAGGCCCTGGTCGTTTGGAAAGGAGAGCCTGACGGTTCTCTCATACGCGCGAAAGAGATCCGTGTGAAGTCGCTGAAAGTGCTCGCAGGGAAAAAACGCCAAGGCTTTGTCAAAATCGCCACGTTCACGCCTCGAAAGAACGAATTCCAAAGTGCCCATCCCGTGCTGCTTCATGATCTCGATCATGATGGCGATACCGAGATCATCATCCCACGTTGGAATCGTCGCTACGACAATCAACTCACGAGTAAGAAGCCCACTCTAGCAGACGCTCCGTTCCTGACGCATTGGCAACCTCAGGAAGAATGCGGACTCATCGGGGACGTCACTGCCGACGGCATCATCGACTACGTCACGGTGACGAAGAAAGGCGGACTGACACTCTACGAAGGAGCTTCGGGCGGTCGTTTCCCTGATCCTGGCATCCCCCTCTTTGACCATCCGCGACTCCTGGCCCCACTCGCCATGACCGCAGGAGACATTGATGGAGACGGTGATCTGGATCTCTGGCTCACGCAGTACAAACCGTCGTATGTCGGCGGCCAGATGCCCACACCTTTCTACAATGCCAACGATGGCCACCCTTCCTTTCTGCTTCGCAACGACGAGGGGCGCTTCGTCGACATCACCGAAGCGAGTGGTCTCGCAGCCAAGAGATTCAGACGCACTTACAGCACTTCTTTCGTCGATCTCGATGGAGATCATCATCTCGACCTCCTCGTCGTCAGTGACTACGCGGGGCTGGACGTCTACCGCAACCAAGGCGACGGGACGTTTACTGACATCTCGGAGAGCTTTGCTCCCAACCGACTGTTCGGCATGGCACACAGCCTAGCAGATTACAACATGGACGGAGAATTGGACCTCTTGGCCATAGGCATGAGTAGCAGCACGGCACGCCGGCTCGATAGCTTTGGCGCAGGGATCAAGAGTCGTCCAGACTATCAGACGAACCGGGCCGCCATGGGTTACGGCAATCGGATGTATCTCCGTCAGGGGGACAGCTATGTAGAGAATCCGCAGAATGCTCAGATCGCCCGCACCGGCTGGTCGTGGGGCGTCAGCGCCTTCGATTTCGAGAACGATGGTGACCGTGATCTCTACATCGCCAACGGCTTTCGCAGTGGGCAATCGTCTAAAGACTATTGCTCCAACTACTGGTGCCACGACCTCTACACCGGAGAATCGAAAGAGAATCCAAGCCTCATACCCGTCTTCTCTCAAGCAATGTTAGAACTAAACCAAGGGCTTTCTTCCTGGAACGGGTTCGAGCACAATCATCTCAAGCTGAATCTCCGAGGGGCCGGTTTCGAGAACGTCGCGTTCCTCTTCGAAGCCAGCTTCGAGTACGATGCACGTGTCGTGCTCACTGAAGACTTCGACCGAGATGGACGTGAAGACCTTCTCGTGAGTGAGTACCCCTTCGTCGGTCGCGGCTTCCAATCGAAGGTCCATCTCTATTTGAATCGGCTGCCGCTGGCTCCCGATGCCAGCCACTGGATCGAAATCTTGCTCCGCCCGTCACCAGGACGCTCTGTGATCGGTGCCCTCGTCACTCTCAGAACCACCAAGGGCACTCAGCTCCACCCCATCGTGACGGGCGATTCGTTCCTGAGCCAAGACGCCTACACAGCTCACTTCGGATTAGGCTCTCAAACAACGGTGGAACAGGTCACTGTTCGCTGGCCGGAAGGCGACGTCTCTTCATTCCACGAACCTGATATCGACCGCGTCCATGTGGTCGACGCGAAAGCTCGTTAGTGCCTGGGCAGGCCTCGAGAGGGAGATTCCTGCGTCGTAGCCTCGGGCGCAGGAGAATCGCATTAAGAAATATTGATACTTAGTTAAAATTTTCATAATATCCAGATACGATTACGCCCTACTTACTCCTGACTGGCCACCGACGACATGAAATTACCCACCTCCTCTCCCCTTACGCGAATGTATCGCTCTTCCGTCGCCTTCTATGTGCTGTTCGCAATGACTCTGATCTGTACAGAGGCTGCGGTGACAGAATGGGAGCTGGAGAAAGGCGCCTTCTACAGCCAACCAAGCGACGATACGGCACCGGCGAGCGAAGATGGTTGGTTGGTTCGTACTGATCACATTAGAAACGGAGTCCGTAGGCGATGCCACTGCAGTGTCGATCACTGGTAACGAGATTGAGGAAAGCCTCGCCTGGGACGATGGCGAATGGAGTCTCCTGAAGATCTATGCAACCGAAACTGAAGCGAATGTCGAGTTTCCTAACAACGCCATCTACACCATCACTTTGAGTGGAGGGTCACTTGGAACCTTGAATCAGCAAGTGCCTCTGGGCGCGCCTAACTATCCGAGCGTGCCTTACCTGACAAAGCAAGATGCCTCGCGTATCCGATCTATCAACACAGGAGCGCCGTTCACCTTCCATTCGACAACGCCTGGAGCGACAACCATCCTAGTCTCCGCAGAAATCAATGAGAAAATCTCAGACCTCGATGTTTGGGATCAAGAGACGACACCCGAAGTCACCTCTGGCACAGTTCCGACAGGCATGTTGAATGCAGGGCATTGCTATCAACTCAACCTTGCACACATCAATGAAACGACGATCAACGGCACAGACGGATTCGGATCTATGGGCTTCACGTTGCAAACGCGTGTGCTTCTGCATGATGTCTTCACCGTCTTTTCACCACATGTATCATCCATCGTAGGAGCCTGGCAGAGTGGCGACGGGCAAGCCGACGATTCCGTCATTCTGGTGTTTCTTGCCAATGGCACGTATTTCCATGCCGAAGATGGCTCCGGCGATTCTGAAGCACCCGACGGCATCGAGCGCGGAAGCTATTCCTGGGATGAAAACACGGGCATTCTAACCATCACGCCGGACGTATACACTAATGGGGAATTCGGCGCCTCCCATCCGGTGGGCGACTTCATTCTGTCTGTATCTGGCGACACGTTGACCGTTGGCGATCAAGCCGAGACTTCTGTCCTTCAGCGTGTCTCAAGCTCGTCCAATCCATTGGTGGGCGGCTGGCGAATTTGCAACAACACCTCGGCAACGCCAGGTGTGCTCGTGTTCCTTGAAAACAACCTCTATTTCCATGCTGAAGTGAATGACGGTGATCCATCGGGCGCTGACGGCATGGAGCGTGGCACTTACACCTGGGACGCACTGACATCCGCACTCACCACGACCCGAGCTGTGGATACCAACGGTGAACTTAGTTTATCTCATCCAGATCCCGCTTTCCAAGTGCAACCCCTTGGGACTCGATCGATGATCCTCTCGGACAAGGAGGACACCAATCTCTCACGCATCTCCAATGCCGCCGTTCTTCCATAGTGGCGACTGAACAAAGCACGCAACCACCGACAAACCGAAGACAACACCGTGCAAGGAGCGCAAACTTTCGGTAACGTCCGAGAAATGGGGGGCTAACAGGATTTATGGCCGGAATGAGTTGAAGGCTTGAGGCTGCGTGGGGTAAAGACACCCCTGACATTAACCACAGCCCCAAGCCCTTGCAATATACCCTCGCTCTCAAAGTTTCCAACAGCATTTCCGATCAAGGTTGCTCTCTCGATGAACTCGTTTCCAAGGTCAGGGATCTCTTCGCCTCT
>CALLLI010000029.1 GCA_938082635.1 uncultured Verrucomicrobiales bacterium | reverse complement strand
TCTTCTTCGCTGCCATCGTCATTCTGACGGCGGACGCGCGGCCGTAGGAGGCGTTCTTTCTTTCCGTTGATGTAGCCGATGCCTTGCTCAGTGCCCGCTCTTCGGTTGCTTGAGGGGTTGCCCCGAGCATGAGATGGGCCGCAGAGTTCGTGGACTTCTTGCTGCATGAGTTCTAAGAGGGCGAGTCGAATCGATCCACGGAGGTAGTCGTTGAGGATCTCTGAGGTTTGCTCGGAATTGGACTGTAGGAATTGTTCTTGGAGTGTTTGAGTGGTCATGGATGGTTGGTTTTTTCTGAATTTGGTGCCCCTGCCTGTAGCAAGGGGCGCCAACCATCCACCATTATTTTAACGACTTACTGGGCATTTCCAAAAGCACTCTTTATGTCATGGTAATTCTGATTTTGGCAGTCCCGAATCGAAAATACACAGCTCAAAACCCTACTCCCATAGACACCATAACCGATTAAAGATCGGCAACTTACGTGGCAATCGAATTGCCTGGACAACTACCTGGAACGCTCTCAAGCGTTTCCGAAATCCGCGGCCTCTAGGCTGATGAGATCTTGGCGGCTCGGCACTTCTTTCAACATCGAGAGCCGCATGGCGTGATTGCGCAGAGATTGCTCGAAGAGATTGCGTACGAACCGGCCGTTGCCGAAGTCTTCGCTTGGGTCATCCAGTGCCTTAGAAAAGACGTTTGCCACGTGGGTGCGAGCCGTGTCGGCGAGTTCGTACTCATTCTTTTCACAGAAGATCTCTAGGATCTTCATGAGATCATCGCCCGTGTAATCCGGAAAGTGGACGTAGGTGGAGAAACGCGATTGCAAGCCCGGGTTCGCATCAATGAATCGTCGCATTTCGTTAGGGTAACCAGCGGCAATGACGATGAGTCGATCGCGATAGTCTTCCATGCGTTTGACCAACGTATCAATGGCTTCCTGCCCGAAATCGTTCTTCCCTTCGCCAGCAAGGCTGTAGGCCTCGTCGATAAAGAGCACACCATCGAGGGCACGATGCACGACTTCATCCGTCTTCTTTGCGGTGTGGCCAATGTACTGGCCCACAAGTCCCATGCGATCCGTTTCTACCAGATGACCTTTCTTCAGAACTTTCAGAGCTTTGAAAATCCGGGCCACAATACGCGCCACGGTGGTCTTGCCAGTGCCTGGATTGCCGGTGAACACGATGTGCAAGGAAAGCGTCGTTTCGGCTAACTGATGTTCTCGGCGCTGCGCTTGAATCTCCAAGTAACGCACCAACTTCTCCACCTCCTCTTTGACACCGTCGAGACCTATGAGCCCTTTCAATTCGGCGAGACACGCGTCCAAATCAAGTTCCTCCGTCTCATCTGAAACGGTGAGACCGTCAGGACGAAAGGCCGCTTCGTATTCCGGGAGTAAGAGCGGTCGCTCGGCAAGTTGAAGGGCCTCATTGAGATACTCCAGCGCACGTTCTGGTTCCGTGGAAAGAAGGGTTTCTTTCAAGTTCTGAAAGAAGAGCCGTTCATCCTCAGAGAAATCACCGTCGACCGCTGCCAGTGCGGCCGCGGCGCGAAAGAGAAAGCGGCCTAACGACGGCTCTCGACGTGAGATGGCGAGTTGTTCCAGGTCGTAGTTAGGCAGCCCGTGAATGCGATTGACCAGGAGCGTTTCGTACATCGTCGACCAGCCCAAGGAACGTGCCCCTTCGGCTAGGAACGCGGTCTCTTCTGATGCCGCGTCCCCATCAATGTGCATGGTAAGGAACAATAGCAGCCGGAGTTCGAAATCGATCTCGAACTCTGAGTAGGCGCGCTCACGGACGACGGCCGTCCGCGTCTGTAAGTAATCCGCTAGGGCCGCCTTCGCGATGAGCGCGGGCGAAGTCATCCTCTAAGAACTCGTGGCGCCGCCACTCATCTTAGCCTTCAGCGCGGCCAATTTGTCCGCCACGGCAGGGTCCGCAGCGGTGCCGCAGAGGGATTCAAACTCTTTCTCTAAGGAATCCCCACCGGCTTCGGCCATCTCCTTGGCAGCTTCCGCTTCATAGCCACTTCGCTCGGCTTTCTCTTTCAAACGTGCCATGAGATCATCGGGGCTGCTCTTCTTCGAGATGCGAGCTTTGGCTTCGTAAATGTCTTTCTTCACTTGGGCCGCTTTGCTTTGCGCGATGATGTAGTCCTTGTTGCGGCGATAGTCCGCCACTTCGTCTTCCATCTTCGAAATCTCCGTTTTCAGTTCATCCACCGCTTGGCGCTGCGATTCCCAGCTAGGTGCCATCGTGCCCGCTTTCTGCTCATGCTCCGTCGCGCGCTGCAGCGCCTTGACGGCGAGATCTTCGCGTCCGACTTTCATCGCGGCCTCCGCTTTCTGCTCCCAAGTAGCCTGCTCGGAGCGTTCCTTTTCAAGAAGCGCTTTTGATTGCCGCTCGGTGGCGATGCACGCCTGGATAGATTTCTTAGCGTCGCGGACCTGCTTCTCTTTGTCTTTGATTGCCTGCTCTAGCATCAGCTCAGGCTTTTCAAGTTTATCAACGACTTTGTTAGCAGAAGCTTGGCCGATTTTAAAGATACGGGAAAACACACTCATGGTAAAATCTTGGTTCGCGGTTGGTTAGGATTGCAACGCCTTAGAGAGCGT
>CALLLI010000028.1 GCA_938082635.1 uncultured Verrucomicrobiales bacterium | reverse complement strand
TGGCCTAGTAGCTCTGCTAGAAGAGGCTTTCGGAACGAGCGACAAGGATCCTAGCGCAGGGCCAGGTGCCGTTCGGGTTGTTGTCGAAGGTGATCGCCTTGTGGTGCGCGCCTCGTTAGGAAATAGCGAGGACATTGATCTTACATTGCAGACGTCTTCAGAGCTGAGGGGATGGGAAGACGGCGGCGATGGCTTTGCGCGGAGTGAAGTGAATGGCATGGCGGTGTGGACGAGGACGGCAGCGATGGGTGATACGATCTTCCAAGCCGTTCGTCTCTCTGCGACTCGTCTCTCTGCACCTTAGCCGCGGTGCTCGCGTTCAGGGCGACGGGTGAGGTTGGCGCATCGATTATTGGTTGACGATTCTCCTCAGAATTGACACAAATGCCTAGGCGCAATCCAGGGAATAGCCGTCTTTGCGCTTAAAACTCATTCACGAGCCCATGAAATCACCTCTATCAATGAAACTTTTGATCGCAGCGATTCTTGTCGTTGGATCAATACCCCTGATGGCCGAAACCATCGTTCTTAATGCGGACGATGGAAACGGCCGGATTCTAAAGATCACGAGTCCTGATGATCTTCATCTCGATCCTGACACTGTCGTGGTCGCCGTCGACGCGTTTGGCGACGAAGATCGCGAGGTCAATGGCGTCCTCTTCCAATCTGACAAGACAGATGACAATCAAGTCGGTTTAGTTGAACGCGATGGCGTCAAGGTGGACCTCGAATCTAGCCACTTCATTGATGGTTGGGCGGCTGCTCCAGCGTTCACGGGTGGAGAAGGGAATTCTGCTGACAATCTTGCCGCGATCATGGAAGACATCCGATGGACTTCTGCCCCTGGCCCAGTCACAATGGATGTGACCGGTCTGGACGGTGGCGGACTTTATGAGTTGCAGATCCTCGTCAACGAAGGGGCAGATCGTGATAGGCACTGGGACATTGGCGTCAACGATGTCCAGGTCGTGGATGACTTCACTTCTGAAGGAACCAATGAAGGGGAGGATGTCTATGATTCTGACAACTCCTTCGTCTACGTCGGTGAGTTTGAGGCGAACAACGACGGCGAGTTGAATATCGTCATGCAGCAGCACATCGGAGGACAGGATCAAATGGGTGCGGACAACAACCCGATCCTTCAAGCATTGGTCGTCCATGCAGTGAACACCAGCGATGATGATCCTAACGTCCTCACGGGAGCTACATCGAAATTCGGGCAAGTGTCCTCCACCCCAGCGACGGTGAAAGATATTAGCATTCGCAACACAGGCCCTAGCAAAGAACTTGTCATCTCGGGCACCAAATTCTCGGGACCTGACATGGCGAACTTCACAGTCATCAGTGAGTTTCCTCTGACCATCCCGCCCAACACCAAAGTGGATGGCGACCCGGAGCCCAAAGGCATTCTCCAAGTAAGCTTCGACCCTGCCGGACGAACAGGGGCGTTTACCGCGACACTAGAAATCTCTAGCAATGACCAGACAGAAGCGACCCAGTCGATCGCCCTATCTGCCAGCGTGATCAATCGTCTAGGCCCGGCGTCGCATCTGCCGCTCGATGAGCCTGCAGATGCCACTGAGGTGTCCGACGCTTCAGGGAATAACAGCCATGGACTTGTCGCTGCGCAAGCCGGAGCAGCGACTCTTGGGCAGAGTCCAGGCATCGCCAGTGGAACCGGCCTCCAAGTCTCAGGCGGTGGTCAACTCGTCATCGAAGGTGGCACCATTCCCACGCTCGAGAGCTTCAGCGTTTCTATGTGGCTTCAATTGGACAGCTTCCCTGCTGGACCTGGCACCGCCTTTGCCAAAGGCAATACCGACACGCCTGAGTTTGCGCTCTTGATCATCGGTGGATCCTTAGGCTGGCTTCCCGCAGACGCGGGTGAGGCCCCAGAGTTTGTCGCTGAGAATGTGCTGACCGCAGGCCAAGCGCATCACATTGTGACTGTGTACGATAACACGGGCGGCGCTCGTAACGTGACCCTCTATGTCGATGGCGTCGTGGTGGCCACTCAAGCAAATCCTCTCACAGTTAGGGATGACAGTGGTCTGAACTTTCAGTTCGGTTCCTATAATGGTGCGTTGTTAGTAGGAGGTCTCATTGATGAAGTTCAGATCTATGCTCGGGCGATCTCGGCCGGGGACGTGGCGCAAATGACAGCTAATCCTGGTGAGTCTCTTCCTATTGGAGACAATGCCCCGATCGACAGTGATGGTGATGGTTTGGTCGATAGCCGTGAAGGCGAAGAAGGTACCGATGCACTCGATACCGATACGGACGACGATGGTCTCAACGACTTCGCGGAAGTGGAAACGCACCTAACTGATCCGCTCAAACCAGATACGGACGACGATGGTTCGGGTGACCAAGCGGAGATCCTCTTCGGTACCGATCCACTTGATCCGGCCAGCAAGTTAGGCACGTTCGCAGTGAGGCACGTTTCCGCCACGGGTTTTCAATACACCGGGATGGATGCGTTCAAGGAGGGCCTGCAAGACTCGAGTAAGATTGGTGAGGAAGTCGTCAGCAATTACCAAGTGATCAATTTCCAAGACGATGCGGATGGCCACTTCACCCAGGGCAATGTACCCTTCCCACTGTGGGATGATATCGGTGCACGGGATGATTTCGGCATCTATGCCTTTGGCAAGATCAACATTGCTGAGGCAGGTCCCCGCACCTTTGGCGTCAACTCTGACGATGGATTCGAATTGCGAATTGATGGCGAGCTGGTCGCGGAATTTCCCGACCCACGTGGCTCATCTGACACCTTTGGCACGGCGGATCTGACTGAGGGCGAACACGATCTTGAGCTGTGGTTCTACGAGCGTGGCGGTGGTGCACAGGTGGAAATGTTTGTGAACACGAACCTCGGCCAAGTCGAGGACTTTGCCGACGGAGAATTCGTGCTTCTGCCAGCGTTTGGAGAAGCCTCTGCCGATGTTGATAATGACACTCTGTCAGACTTCTGGGAGAACGGTTTCTTCGGCAACCTTGATGAGACCGCAGACGGCGATCCCGACGGCGATGAGCTTGCCAACAGTGCTGAGGAAGACGCGGGAACGGACCCTACCAAGGCTGACTCAGACGGGGATAGCCTGAACGACAGTGAGGAGCTTGCTGGCGATCCCGTGACGGATCCTCTGAGAGCCGACACTGATAGCGATGGCCTGAGTGATAGTGAGGAGAAGACGGCAGGAACCAACCCCACTTTGCGCGACACCGATGGCGACAAATACGGCGATGGCTTCGAAGTTACCGAAGGGCATGATCCTCTCGATGCAAGCAGCCCTGGAAATCAGGGAGGCGGTCCTATCCTGACGCGAGTCGACGCTGGGAAACTAACGAGTATTGATGACCTGTTCATCGATGGTGTATTCACTCACGCGGTCAATGTTGCGGAAACAGAGGAAGACGTCCAGGTGGGTGATATCGCATTCGTCTCCGATACTCCAGGACCTGACAATATCGTAATTGATGCGCAGAATCACATCGAGGATTGGGGCGCGGCCAATGACTTTGGCGCAGGCGACGATAATGTGAACCTGGCTAAAGTCGCTAGTGGGATTCGCTGGGGCGGTGCACCCGCAGGTGTCATCGTGACACTCAAGGATGTGGCTCGCGGAGCCCACCGTTTGCAGATGATCTTCGGGGAGAAATGCTGCGATCGCGGATTTGTCGTCAAGGTCAACGACGACATCATTCACGAGGGTTTCAGCCCCAACGAATTTCAGGAAGGTGATCACGGTGGTGCGTCGGCTGCATACCTAATTTATGAGTTTAATCAGTCGGAAACTGGGGATCTGGTCATTGATCTGAACGGCACGGACGCAGGATTTCCTGACGGAAATGCCATTCTGAGTGGGGTGTCCCTGCAGTTTCTTCAATCGATCGATGGTGGCGAATCGAACGCTAACGTGGTGGCGCAATGGTCGTTCGATGGCAACTTGGACGACGTCAGTGCAGGAGCCACGGATGATCATCTCACGCCAACCGGCGATGCCGAGTATGTTGATGGAGTGGTCGGTCAGGCGGTCAAATTGACTGCTGATGGGCTCCAACGTTTACGAGCCGAGGACTCCGATGATCTCGACCTCGCAGCCGACTGGACACTCGAAGCCTTTGTTTGGCCTGACGCGGACAATACCGGTGAGTGGGATCGATTCTGGACGAAGTGGGGCGATGGCGGCGAGCAGTGGCACACTTCTTTCCGTAGCACTGGAGCTGTGGACGTTGAGAATGGCCTCGATCTTTTCATCAACGGTGGCGATAATATCATTAACAGCAACACGACCGCTGAGGTGCCATTGGAGACTTGGTCCCATGTGGCCTTCGTTGGCGATTCTGCCAGCGGAAAGATCATGGCATGGCTGAATGGGAAGCAAGTGGGTGAGACCGACTACCAAGCGGTCACTCCGGGAGATGGCGCGATGAACTTCGGCAACTTCCAGAGCCCAGCCAATGGCCTTCAATACACAGGCCTCATTGATGAAGCCAAGATCCACAATGCTGCTGTTGATGAAGGCTATCTCATCCAGCGTACTGCACTGATCGATGATGGGCCCGTGGTGACACCACCTACTACTCGCGAACCAGTCATTGTGATCATCTCAGGTGCTGGCGCTGTGGGCCTCTCTTTAACAGGAGCTGAAGGGAAGACCTACGACGTTCAATACTCAACAGATCTCATCAACTGGCAGAATATCGAATCTGGTCTGCAAGGTGAGATCAACTATGAAGACACCGATGCCGCACGCGTGGGTGGCAGCGATGGCTATTACCGTGCGATCGAGCAGTAGTTAATCTGTAGTCGAACAAATTCTAAATCAGGGGCGTTCTCGAAAGGGGACGCCCCTTTTCATATGCTTCGATTCACCACAAATTTCCGCTCCGGAACTAACTGTCCCACAGTGTCTGATCGGTAGTGGTGACTTTCAGTCGCCACAGAACAAGAGCCCAAGCAATCGGTGGTGACTAAAAGTCGAATGGCACGGAAATAAGCACGATCTGGGTGATTGTGAGACATCCTGCCAGGTAGGTTCATTTGACTGCGGTAGCTGTCGCGGAGCGACAACGCATGCTAGCCGGGCGTTTCAACGCCCGGTTTTGTATCGGGAGCAATGCAGCGTCGCGTCGCGACTGTTCACGTGATAGAGCGTCCTATGGCCAACACGTTCACCGAACTCCAGTATTGGAGAACAAACGCTGCGAACCGTTGATTCGTGAGCAAGGGGAAAAATTTGTGTGGGCGATCCTGGCAGAAACTGCCAATCACCACCGCATGCACGTCGAACGCGATTAACAAGGACGGTTTGTTAGGCGCAGGCCCATTCGGCTGGCAGGATGGCTACGCCGCCTACACGGTAAGCCCATCGAAGGTTCCTGACGTGATCCAATACATTGCAAATCAACGCGAATATCATCGCAAACAGACTTTCGAAGCTACGATTCGAAATACCTCTGGGATTGAGCGGTCGCTCCGCGACGTAGCCCATCGATTGATCGTATTCCGGGCGTTGAAACGCCCGGCTAACATGAACAGTCGCTCCGCGACCGATGCGACGCGCGTCGGTGGCAGCGATGGATACTACCGTGCGATTGAGCAGTAGTTAACCAGACAGGCTGGAAGCCGGTTAGTGTGGGCTTGTTACTACGAGGGGGCGTTCTCGAAAGAGGACGCTCCTATTCTTCGGCAGACTCAATGATCGTGATCATCGCCTTTAAAGAGTCCTCAGTGATTGCCATTTCCTGAAGGCGGCCAGAGGGCCATCGGACCTCGACCTTCGTGGCGGGTTCATCATCGCCTAAGCCAAAGTAAAGTGGCAGGATGCCATGGGACATGTAGCCAGTCGCTCCGTCATGAACCTTGGTGTAGGTCCTCTCTTTACCAACGAGCGTGACCACGGCGCCGAGCCCATCGCGATTAGAGGAGGTGCCTTGGAGTTTCACTTTGAGGAAACGGATAGGCTTCTTAGCAGCGAGGTCACTCAGCAAGACCATGGGCCGATCATGAAACTCATTCGTCACGATGTCCAAATCGCCGTCATTCTCGATATCGAAGATCGCGGAACTGCGCGACCCCACGGCACCCCACACCTCGACCGGTTTCGCGAGGTTGTGATCCTTGACCAGGCCATGCTCGCGGTCTTTCCTCTTTGGATCCAGAGCGAACCACGGCTTCGCGGTCCGCCCGTCACGTCGGGGTTCGACTCCTAGAACGAACTCACTATCGAGGAATCTAGCGCCTTTGCTATTGAGTAACACACTGTTCACCCCATACCGGAACGGGAAGTTCATGCTCGCGGTGATAAAGACATCGTCCCACCCATCGGCATTCAGATCTCCGACTGACAGGCCCCAAGGCCAGTAATTCTCAGCGCCGATCCGGTCAGAGATCTCGTCGAAGCCACCGTCGCCGCGGGCTTGGAAGAAGGTGTTGCCAAAGACACTGGCGGCTTTCTCGCCGACCATTGAGATTGGCCAACGCATCGCCGATTTTAGTTTCTCTTGGTTAGGGCCTTGAGCCTCGCTCATGTCGGAATGCATGTCCGTGACGAAGATATCCATGAAGCCATCGTTGTTGTAATCGAAGGACTTGATGCCCATGGCACCCCAGGAGGTCTTGGGGAAGCGTTCGGCAGTGCGTCGCTCGAAGCGTTTGCCTCTCACATTCTCGTAGAACTGATCTGGCCCTTGCATGTTGAGAATGTAGAGATCTGGCCAACCATCCCTGTTCGGGTCGATCGGACTGGCATCGCCCGTCCAACTCACATCGTCCAGACCAAGCGATTTGGAAATCTCAGTGAAGCGATGATTGCCCTCGTTACGGTAGAGCAAGTTCCGTTCGTTACGTTGGTCTGGTTTCAAATGACCGGCAAAGGCGTCATCCACGCCGACGTGATAGCCGCCTTCTCCGCGTTCGTCTGGCTTGGTGTACATGCCCACGTTACAGACAAAGAGATCGAGAAGCCCGTCTCTATCATAGTCAAAGAAGACTCCGGCAGAAGAGTGTCCTTGGTAGCCGAGTCCTGCTTCTTCGGTCTGATCCGTGAAACGTCCTTGGCCATCATTCTCAAAGAAATGATTCCCATCACGCACCGTGCTGATGAAGAGATCAGGATCGCCATCGTTGTCGGTATCCGCAAAGGATGCCGTGACACTCACTTTGTTCGAAAGGGCGATTTCCTGCGTGGTGATGTCCTCAAACGTTCCATCACCGACGTTCCTCCAGAGGCCATTCGAGCCCAGCTGGTTGGTGAAGAAGAGATCGATCAGGCCGTCTCCATCCACATCGGCGGGGGCGATCCCATTTCCATGATCGTAGTGGACCGGCTTGTGCAGCTTCGCCGAGTCGGCCACAATCTTGTTCACAAAGGTGATCCCGCTTGCCGCTACCTCGTCGCTGAACTTGAAGTCGTGATAGACATCGAACGCGTGCGCGGTTGCCATCTGCAATTGTTTCCGCGCTTCCATCCAGCTTGGTTTCATCACGTCAGAAGGGTATGGAAAGGGCGTCAGGGTCTCGTCTCCTTGAACAGGTAGAGAAAGGCAGCAAGCGGACAGGGCCATGACGAGTTTGGACTCTAGACTTGGAAAGAGAGAGGTTGCTTGTTTCAATTGGATATCAGAGTAGAACTAACAGTCACATGCAGTTTGGCCATCCTAGCTTTCCTTGTCGCGTGTGGCGATGGCGAAAAGGCGGGTTCTGTATCGACGACGGGAGCCAAAGGTCGTGAAGCGGCCGCTTCTCGCAAGGCTGAGATCTCGCTCGGAGAAATGGGCATTCAGGGACCGATCGATAGCGACGATTGGCCGACTGAACGCTTCACTGAGCAAGCAAATGCACAGCTCCGTCGATTGAAAGCTTACCTCAAAGGGAACGCGGATTGGCCAGCTAACCTGGTTTCTAACGAAGTCGACAGCACCGTGTTGCGGCCATTCACGCTTCAGACGGTTCTCGAAGATGAGCACTTCTTGATTCAACGTGGGATTGACGGGGATGGCGCTACTCTGAGGGGGCTCGCCACTCCCTACCAATCCGGATCTCGACAGGCAACGTTCAAGATCTTCGATGTCCGTCAAGAATCTGGGAGGATTCTCACGAAGATCGCGGTAAGTTTGTCAGGACCCACTGAACGCGGGCCCCAGCAAGAGTCGTCTACTTGGGAGGTCGCCTGGTCGCTCGATCCTGAGCCTCGCATGCTGAGCATCGAACTTCAAGACTATGAGGTGAGCCTAACGAAGCGCGCTCAATCGGGAAATGCTTTCCAGGATGCGACTGAAGCGGTGTTTGAAGATGTGGCGGCTTACCGTGATCAGCTTGCTTACGGCGTCGATCACTGGGCGACGCGCATTGAAGCCGCATTCGGCATCGGTGTGTCGGGCTGGGAAGGCCTCGCCTTGGGTGATGCCAACGGCGATGGTCTGGACGATCTCTACGTCTGCCAGCCAGGTGGTTTGCCGAACCGTCTATTCATTCGAAAGCCAGACGGTACTGTGTTTGATGCCTCGTCCTTTGCTGGTGTCGATTGGCGTTTGCAAACGCAGTCTGCCCTCTTTGTGGACTTGGACAATGATGGTGACCAGGACCTTGTCGTTGGCACGACGTTAGGTTTGATCCTCATGGCGAACGATGGTCGCGGCACGTTCACCGTGAAGGCGAGCCCCTTGCTTCCAGAAGGGGCTGCCATGAGCCTGTCGAGTGCAGACTTCGATCTCGATGGCGACTTGGATCTTTACGTCACGAGTTACTCACGCCGCCGCAGCATGAATGGCGGCACGACGTTGTTAGGGCGTCCGATGCCCTATCACGATGCCAACAACGGCAGTCGCAACGTTCTCTTTCGCAATGACCGCGAGTGGAAATTCACCAATGCGACGGTGGAGACCGGTTTGGATGTGAGCAACAGGCGGTTTAGTTTCGCCGCTTCCTGGGAGGACTACGACAACGATGGGGACGTCGACCTCTATGTGGCCAATGACTACGGGCGCAACAATCTCTATCGCAATGACCGAGATGAGGAAGGTCGTCATCAGTTCGTGGATGTGGCGGCTCAAGCAGGCGTCGAAGATATTTCCGCAGGCATGTCCGTCTCCTGGGGAGACTATGATGCGGACGGTTGGATGGATCTCTACGTGAGTAATATGTGGTCCTCGGCAGGAAACCGCGTGGCCTACCAGCGGCAGTTTCAAACTGGTGCCCAAGCAGAAACCCTGGCAGCCATGCAACGCCATGCGCGTGGAAACTCCCTCTTCAGGAACCTGGGCGATGGCACCTTCGAGGATGTCAGTCTTTCGCAGGGTGTCAGCTTAGGGCGTTGGGCATGGGGTTCGCGATTCGTGGACCTGAACAGTGACGGCTGGGAGGACTTGGTCGTAGCGAACGGTTTCATTACCCAGCCGGAAGATTCCGGTGACTTGTGAAGTTTCTATTGGCGCCAGGTCGTGGCGCAATCTCCCTTGAGTAGCGTTAGTGTAGGCGGTGCTGGGAGTTATTATGCGAATTGGGATGCGCTCAGCACCTTGATCACGCGAGGCAGATCCTTCAGTGGTCGCGAACGTCACCGAGCCTTTCTTAATACTCGAGGTCAGTCGTTCGCGAATGTGTCGGGGGCAACGGGTCTCGATCTCATCGACGACGGCCGTGGCCTTGCCGTTTGCGATTGGGATAACGATGGCGACCTCGATCTCTGGATGACGCAGCGCAATGGGCCCCGCGTCCGTTTCCTGCGCAATGACCTTTCTGATCATGTTAACAGTTTGTCTGTTAGTCTAGAAGGCGGCCCGTGTAGCCGTGATGCCATTGGTGCTCGGGTCGTGGCACACACTTCCGGAAATCGGAAGCTCGTGCGTACCTTGCGCGCAGGCGATAGCTTTCTCAGTCAATCTAGCAAACGCCTAAACTTCGGCTTGAGCGCGGGTGAAACGGTCAGCGCACTGACGGTGAGTTGGCCCGGTTCGCCTGAGCCCGAGACCTTTCCTGCCGGAGACACCAATGCCTGTCGCCTCATCCAAGGAACCGGCATTGCCGAACCCGAAGAGAGGAAAGGGTCTCCCGAGCCTTTGGCAACATCGGTCTCAGAATCACCTGAATCTCCAGACAGTTGGCGCTTGGTGCTCATGCTCCGCAAGGTGCTGCCTGCTCTCAAGTATGTTGATTTCGAAGGTCAATTGAAGACGCTCGAATCCAATGGCCCAACCTTAGTCACCCTGTGGGCTAGCTGGTGTGCGCCGTGCGTGAAAGAGCTCGCTGCCTTTGCCGAAGCTATGGATGCGTTCGAGGCGAAGAATCTTAGAGTCGTCGCGCTCAGTACGGACGCCCTCGTGGAGGGCGATACCAAAGCAGACCTCGGTCCAGCCAAGGCATTGGTGGCCAAATCAGGCTACCCTTTCGATCTCGGCTTGCTCGATGCGGGAGGCGTTCAGGCGCTATCCGCGATCCACTACCGCACGCTCGCGGTGCAACGCCCTTTGTCTTTGCCCTCCAGCTTTCTAACGGACGCCTCAGGTCGGATTGGCGTCCTCTATCAGGGGGCAGTCACCGTGGATCAGTTGCTCAAGGACATTGATTTGTTAGGCTCTTCCGGAAAAGTCATCGAAGCCGCTTCCTTCCCATTTCCAGGGCACAACGGGATTGAACATTTCTCACTGACCCCGCTGGCCTTCGCCCAAGCTTACCATGCGGGTGGGTATACGGATGCGGCTCGCGTTTATCTTGATGAACAGTTATCTGCTCGAGAGGGCACCTTGAAAGAGCATTACTTTCTCGGTACGTTGGCACAGTCACAAGGCCATTGGGAAGCGGCAGCAGCGGCTTATGGGAAAGTTCTCGAACGTTCCCCTCAGCATCCTGCGATTCATGTTCCTCTCGGCGTGGCTCTTTGGAATATTGATCGTCGATCCGAGGCCGCAGAGCGATTTGAGGCAGCAGAGTCGCTTGCCTCTGAAAGGCCAGGCATTTGGGCAGAGCTTGGTCGTGGTCATCTTCAGTTAGGCCTGCACGAAGAAGCTGAGGCTTATTTCAACAAAGGTGGTCATCGCACGCTTGTAGCCAAAGCCCTCATGTCAGCAGGTCGGGGCAAGGATGGTGTTGCTCTCTATGGGGACTTGCTAGATCAAGATCCAGAAGCGCATCAAGTGAAGAATGACCTTGCTTGGATCCTGGCGACCCATGCAGATGCTTCCGTGAGGGATGCCAAGCGAGCACTGGAACTCGCGAATCAGTTGGCCAAGCTTTTTGATTATCGAGACCTGCATGTTCTCGACACCCTTGCTGTGGCTCTTGCTAATGCCGGAAATTTTGATGAAGCCATCATGCATGGGACGACCGCGCGACGCCTGGCTCGCGCGGTCGGCCTGACGACCTTGGCTAACGAGATGACTGCGCGATTGATTGCCTATCGGAATGGGCAGCCACACAGGCGATGATCCTGAGCAGGGGTAGGCGGTTTTCATTTTCGCAACGGTCCGACGATTGCTTTATCCTGGCCTGTGCTCCAACTTCGAGCTCCACCCTATGAGACGAATAGGTAACTTACACTTACATTTACACTTGCATTTACTCGCGTGCCTCTTTGGCGTGAGTTCCCTGGCGCTTGCCGCGCCGATCACGGTTAATAATGCAAGCTTCGAAAGGGCAGCCCTCGATCCAGGAGGCTGGAACAACGCTCTACCCGATCCAGATTTGGCAGATCCGGGTGCAGACTGAGTTAGTCAGAACGGTGCTAGCGATCCCAGTGCTTTTATCGAGTTCATTCCCGAATTCAGTTCTGAGGGCAATCAGCACCTTGGCATGCAAGGGAACGTTAGGTGGGAAGATTAACGTGCGTGGACTGCAAGGAGATGGGAAGCCGTTCATGAAGGCCTTTCACACGGCCATGGATGGTGACGATACCCTGAAGAATCCCGCTCTCCCTTATCTTTGGGCGCGTAAATAGATCGAACGGCTGTCTGATTTTGCCGTGGATGACTCGCATGTGAAGGCCGTGACGGAGTTGGGTCTGGCCTACAATATCTTAACAGAATACACGTCGTTTGTCACCGTGCGTGAGATGAAAGGGGAGGCGCAATTTGTCAGGCAGCCACTTCCGTTGCCCCAAGGTGTCTTTGGTGATACCGTCGGCGGGCAGAAGCCTCAGGGGCCTGCCATTGCGACGAGTATCTCAAGAGGCGTTTCAATTCCAAGCGGAGGAAGCAATGCGGTTCCTGAGCCAAGTGCGGCCTTGCTCCTTCTGCTCGGAACTCTAACGGTGTTGATGCAACGTCGACGGTAGGCCGCCCATTATCAATATGCGTTCGTTCGTAGCGCCACATTCCAATGTCGTGAGCGCACTGCCTGAGGCTTATACGACATTGGAATGTCGCACTACATCAGCGGCATCAAGACGGATCAATGCCCAAGAGTGCTCGAACCCTAGCAGCATCCTTCTCGGCAATGTCGCCTGACCGCGTGCCGCTAGCCTTCTTGGCGAGGACTTTGTAACGGGTGAGGACGCGTTCTAGGGTGGTGACGTAGCGGTCTTTGAGTTCGCGTTTTAGAATGTCCTGAGAGATTTTCACGAAGCTGGCTTCGGCTCGGACGTTTGGATCCTTGTTGAGCGTGGTGAGTTTGGCGGCGAGCTGGTTCTTGACGTGCTTTCCATGCGCTTTCACAAAGGGGCGTTCTTGAAGCGCTTCGAGAGCATGCCATTGATCGATGGGATCTGGGATGGTATCGATGGCTTGCCTCCGTTGAGCGATCCATTGCTTGGCTTCGAGCGCTGTCACGCCGCTTTGGAGTTGGAGCCACTGTTGCATGCTTATCGGTGTGGTCTTCGGGTAAGCGTGCTTGGTGTCGGGCCAGGCTTCGAGTGTGATCTCAGCACCTAGTTTGCGGAAGTGGATGAGTGCGGCGAGCGATTGCGGGTAGTTTCCGTCGAACCTGCCGACGCCAATAAAGATGGGCTTCTTATTGGGAAACGGTTTGGGCTCCGAGGTGGGGTGTTTGCTATGAAAGACGCCCGCTCCTAAGATGAGGCCACCTGCAAGGCTGTGATCTCGTTCTAACAAGGTAGCAGAGAACCAACCGCCCTTGCTGAAGCCTGCGACATAAATCTTGGTGGGATCGACGTTGTGCTCGCTGATGAGGGCGCGCTTGAGTTTGTTGAGTTGGCTAAGTTCTGCCGCGATGTTGGCTTCGCTTTGGATGAATCGACCTTTGTTGAGGTAGGTCATGCCAACGATGACGAATCTTTTTTCCTTGGTGATTTTTCAAATTAGGTGAATGTTAGTGCGGTCATTGGTGCCATGGTAATAGACGATGGCGGGCCGTTTCTCAGTCTCCTGGGTGCTCGGTTTCCAGAGGGGCAGCTCCGTTTCTAGGCCTGGCCAGGGTAACGTCAGCAGTTCCGCGTAGGCGCTGTTGAACGCTAGGCAGAAGAGGAGGAACCAAGAGCGCATGTTTGGACTGTAGTGTTGTCCGCTGTGGCTGGCAAATACAGGGGGACTACCCTTCGATGAAGAGTTGCTTCTGCCGCCGCCGAAGGTGGCGGTCTTTGGGGAGATTGATCTTGGCGACTTCGGTGCCTGGGGAAATGAGGGCGCGTGTGCGTTCGACGAGGTCGAAATCGACTTTGCTCACCTTCTGAGCTTTCATCCAAAGGAAGAGTAGGCGCCTTTGTAACGCGATGGGCTGTTGTCGGAGTTTGGGGACGGAAAGGGTGGCTTGCTCGGCGTCGGTTTGGACGAGGCTATCCAAGTAATCGCTTTCGGCAGAAGATTGCTGAGCGAGCCTGGTGACTGCGGTGCGGACATCGCGTTGGAAGGTGTCTTCTAACTGAGGGACCAAGTCGTGCCTGACACGATTGCGGAGAAAGATGCGGTCGTCGTTGGAGGCGTCTTCACGGAATGACCATTTCTCTTTGGTTGCTTGCTCAAGGATTTCGCTGCGCCAGATGCCTAACAAGGGACGATAGATTTCAAGACGTTTCTTGTCGATGGTTTGGGTGGAGGCTTCGCGCATGCCTCCAAGGCCATTGCTTCCAGCGCCGCGGAAGAGGCTCATGAGAACGCTTTCGACTTGGTCATCGGCGTGGTGAGCGAGAAAGAGGCGTGCGAAGCGATGCTCTCGTGCTGTTTGCGCGAAGAAGGCGTAGCGCGCGATTCTAGCGGCGGTCTCGATGGACTGCTTATTGGCTTGAGCAAGTTTGGCGACTTTCTCTCGGGCGATGACGGCAGGATAGTCCAACTGTTCTGCTAGTTTCCTGACAAACGTTGCATCTGCGGTTGAGGCTCGACCACGAAGGCCGTGGTCGAGATGAGCGACGACTAGTTTGCGATATCCTAACGCATGGAGCAGGCGGAGGAGGACGACGGAGTCGGCACCGCCTGAGACTCCGATAAGGTAACGGCGGGTGATCGGATACTGCTTCGGGAGGTGGCTTAGGGTTTCGATCATGAGCTACGCGATTAGAGTAGCCCCGACATCCTGCCGGGGGACACGGGCAGGATGCCCGTGCTACATTGATAGCTTTGCCTAACGGATTTCTGTGGCGCCGCGTAGGTAAGGCTGAAGCGGCTCTGGGATCTTGATGGAGCCGTCTGGTTGTTGCCAGGTCTCGACAAGCGCGACGTAGAGACGTGGTAGGGCGACGCCGGAACCGTTCAGAGTATGGCAGAAACGGTTCTTCTTCGTCTCGGCGTCTTTGAAACGCAGGTTCATGCGACGCGCTTGGTAGTCGAAGAAATTGCTGCAGCTGGAAACTTCAAGGTAACCGTTGTGGCCGGGTGCCCAGACTTCGAGATCGTAGGTCTTGACCGCAGAGAATCCGAGATCGCCTGTGCAGAGTTCGATCACGCGGTAATGGAGCCCTAACAATTGCAGGGCTTTCTCAGCGTGACCGGTGAGGTCTTCGAGCGCTTGGGTAGAGTTGTCAGGATGGGTCATTTGCACGAGCTCGACTTTGTCAAACTGGTGCATGCGGATGAGGCCTTTGCTTTCACGTCCAGCGGACCCTGCTTCGCGACGGAAACAGGGTGTGTGGGCGGTGTATTTGATAGGGAGTTCTGCTTCGGCCACGATCTGCTCGCGGCGTAGATTGGTCACAGGCACCTCTGCAGTGGGTGTTAGAAAGAAGGCACCGCCTTCGAGTTCATACATGTCATCCTCAAACTTGGGTAGCTGACCGGTGCCGAACATGCATTCGCGACGGACGAGGTAGGGCGGGCTGACCTCGGTGTAGCCGTGCTCTTCGGTTTGCAGGTCGAGGAGAAACTGAATGAGGGCGCGTTGGAGACGAGCCCCTTTGCCGGTGAAGACGACATAACCTGAGCCGGAGAGTGTTGCTCCCGCTTCAAAATCAAAGAGTCCCAACTCGCTGCCCAGCGTGACGTGATCTTTGAGAGCTTCGGTGTGTGGCTTGGCTTCGCCCCAGGTGCGTATCTCTGGGTTGGCGGTTTCGTCCTGGCCGACTGGGCAGTCCGCATGAGGAATGTTGGGAATGCTCAGGAGGACTTCGCGTTGCTTGGTCTCTGATTCTAGTACTTGCTCGTCGAGTGCTTTGATGGATTCGCCGATTGTCCTGACATTCGCCTCGATCTCAGAAGTGTCCTGACCATCCTTGCGCAACTTGCCGATTTCCTTGCTCGTTTGATTGCGTTCTTGCTGCAAATCTTGGCGCTTGGTCTCAGCCTCGCGGCGTGTTTGGTCGAAGGCGAGGACCTCGTCGACAAGGCCAGGATAGTCTCCGCCACGCGTCTTCACACGGGCTTTCACCTCCTCTGGTTGGTCGCGGAGTAGTCGAATATCGAGCATGCGCGACCGTAGCTTAAGGCCTCCAAAAGGAAAGCCGTTTTCCGGCGAGACCCCAGGCAAGACATGCGCTAGAATGGGCCAATGCCCGAGCTTCGCCCTCACCTTGCCGATTGGGAACCGTGTCCGTATCTGCCAACGCCGCAGGAACCGCTCACGCATCTTGTCATGGCGCCCTTTCGCAAAGGCCGTGGCGACGACTTTTATGAAATGGCGCTGACGTATGCGGGGTCGCTTTGGTTGCAGGGCTTGCCCGCACGCAGCCTTCTCCTGATCAATCGAGCGCTTGGTGCGGACCTCGCGGGCAATGAAGCGATCTTGGAAACGCGCCCGTTGCCGTATGCCGCGGTGCGTTGGATCTTGGAACACCGCTCCGAGGAAGAGGCGTATTTCATTGGCAATCCTCGCCGTCACTATCAGCACTTGGCGACGCGCATGGTGCCGCCACGCAAGACGCAACGCAGCTGGCGCGCATGGGCCTGTTGGTATCTCTCGGTGCAAGTGCTTCCGACCGAGGCCTACCCGGCAGACGAATTGCAGATTCAAACAGAGGGGATCGTAGAGCCGTCCCGCGACCAGATCTCCGAGGCGCTGGACATCTATGGAATCCCTGGCGAGCGTGTTCTGTGGGAGCGCATTGCCAACCCACCTTCTTCATGAACACCACCACGACATCCTTCCAACCTGTCACCGCGTTTGACCGTCGCTGGCAGGGCGACCTACAAACGGCAACGTTTGCTCTCGGCTGATTCTGGACGCCTGATTCCCAGTTTGGGGGTCTGAATGGCATTGTGAGAACGCGGGTGGGGTACGCTGGTGGTGATTTGCTAGAACCGACCTACCACAACCTCGCTACGCATGCAGAGGCGATTCAGTTAGACTATGATCCTTCTATTTTGAGTTATGAGTCGATGCTAGAACTATTCTTCCAATCGCATCGACCCGTCGGTGGCATGCGTTCGACTCAGTATCGATCAGCCATCTTCTGCGAGAATGACGCTGAAATAGCGGTAGCAGAACGTGCGAAGTATCAAATGGAGGCCGACTGGCAAACCCCGGTGTCCACGGAGATCGCTCAGGGGAGAACGTTCTGGATGGCGGAGGATTATCATCAGAAATATCGCCTTCAGCACACGCCGCGTCTGATGAAAGGATTGCAGACGCTTTACCCGGATTTCTGGGATCTGGTGGCCTCGCCTACAGCGATGCGGTTGAATGCTTTGGCAGCAGGCAAGTTGCCACCTGAGCTGATGAAAGAAGAACTGGCCGACTACGGGCTGTCTGAAGCATTGATGAAGACGATCCGAGGTGATGAGTAAGCAAAGCGAAACGGTCGTGGTGCTAGGGGCAAGTGATCGGCCCGAGCGCTATGCGAACAAGGCGATTCTTCAGCTCATGGATCAGGGGCATCATGTCATTCCCGTGCATCCGAGGTTGAAAGAAGTGGCGGGTTTGCCGGTGATGACAACGCTGGGCGAAATCGAAGCGGTGGTCGATACCGTGACTTTCTATGTGAATCCCAATATTTCTGGGACCATGACAGAGGCCTTAATCGCGATGAAACCACGACGCGTGATCTTCAATCCCGGGACGGAATCACCTGAACTTGAAGTAATTTTGCAGCAATCTGGGATTGCGAGCGAGGACGCCTGCACCTTGGTCATGTTGGGAACGGGTCAGTTTTAGTTCCCGAGATCTTCATGGACGCGCCGGTGATAGGTCGGCAGGGTTGGACGGACCATGCCTATTGTTCTCAAACGTCTCCTTCTAGGCCTCTGCTGGTGGCCTTTTCTTGCGTCGGGGCAGAATGCTTTCCCTGATCGCGAGAGCTTTGTCGCGCATCCTCGTAAGGTCGAGCAGGTGCCGATGGAGGCCTTCATGTTTGGGGAGGAATTTGCCGATGACCTGAAGATGGAGGTGTGGGCGCAATCGCCCATGATTTATTCGCCCGTGGCCATGGACGTCGATGCCCAGGGGCGGCTTTGGGTGACTGAGGGGATTGACTATAATGTGGGGAAACGCATCGCGGCAGGTCAATCGATCATCGTGCTGAGCGATACCGATCACGATGGCAAAGCAGATGAATCGCACGTCTTCGTGACGGACAAGGATGTCAGGCATGCGCCGCTTGGCATTGCTGTCTTTGATAACAAGATCGTTTTATCGTCGACGCCAGATCTGATCATTTACACGGATGTGGATCGGAATGCCGTCTTCGATCCGGCGATCGATACACGGGAAGTCTTTCTCACGGGGTTTAAGAACCCCCGCCATGATCACACGCTGCATGCCGTGGTGGGAGCACCGAGCGGGGAGTGGTATTTCAGCTATGGGAATAGCGGCGCTGACATCCATACTAAGGATGGGCGGCATTTCCTCTCCGGCTGCTACTACGGAAACCCTGAAGCAATCGGGAAGCCCAGTTCAGATGGTCATGTCTATGTGGGTGGCGTGGCCATGCGCATCCAACCCGATGGCACAGGCCTTAATCCAGTCGGGCATAATCTGCGCAATACGCACGATATGTTTGTGACCTCGTTAGGCGATGTGTTGCAGAGTGACAATGATGATCCAGCTCACTGCCGGTCCACTTGGTTGATGGAGCATGGCAACATGGGCTATGCGGATTTGCGAGATGGGAGTCGTTCTTGGGAAGAAGTTTCCAAGACGTGGGACGAACCCGAGGGCTGGAATCGCGATCTGCGATTCTCTCGCTCGCACTGGCGGGAGAATTATCCTGGATCGGTGCCTCCTGGCTCTGTGTATGGGGCGGGTTCTCCCACGGGAAACGTGTTTATCGAAGGAGATGAGTTGGGCGAGAGCAATCGAGGCGTCTACCTGATCTGTGACATGATGCGGAAGGAAGTCATGGCTTGTCGGCCTGCGGCTATGGATGCCCAGCTCGAGATGGGCAAACATCGTCCGTTCATCACCCTGAAGCCGGACTCTAAGGGCGAGAACTTTCTCCCTACGGATGTGGTGTTAGGGCCGGATGGGGCGCTTTACGTGAGTGATTTCTTTAATGATACCAGCCGCCGGACCAATCAATTGTCTGGCACGATTTATCGAATCACTCACCGAGATGCGAAATCGAGTGCGCCTCCAGCCATCGATTTCGCATCGAATGACGGCTTGTTAGGGGCGCTGAAGAACCCTGCGGTGAATGTGCGTGCAGAGGCGGTGCGGCGTTTGATGAAGTCTGGAGAGGCGACCATCGCTAAGCTGAAGGCCTTCTTTGTAAATGAGAAGAATCCTTACATCCGCATGCGGCCTCTTTGGATTCTGGCCGATCTAAATCAAGCCTATGTGAGGGGCTTGTTAGAATCTGAGAGTGAGTCGGAGCGGCTTGTCGCTTTCCGTGCACTGCGTAGAGCGGATCCAAGATGCGTCCTAGGTACCGCGAATACGCTTTCCAGTGATCCCTCTCCCAGCATCCGCCGAGAAGTCGCTGTTGCCCTCCGTGATCATTCGCTTGAAGCGTGTGAGCCCGTTCTGCCCGATCTGATCAAGGGCTATGATGGGAAGAATCGTTGGTATCTCGAGGCGCTCGGCATCGCGGCAACAAAGAAGGAAGGACCGATCTACAAGAAATGGGTGCGGCCGGGTTTGCTGGAAGTTCCCTATGCGGACTGGGACGTGCGAGCGAAGAACCTGGCCTGGCGGTTTCACACGCCAGAGGCCATTGAAGATCTCTTTGCCGTGATCCTAGCACAGAAACCAGAGCTTGAGGAGTTTCGACATCTGTCCATGGCCTTCGCTAGTTTCCGGAGTGATGAGGATCGGCGAGATCGAGCGGCGAAGTTGGGTGAGCTGGCGAAGATGGAGGACTTTGCTGGCGAAGACTATCAAATCACTATTGATGAAATCTTGCGACGCGACTTGAACGATCTCAAAGGCGAGTATGTGAAAAGCAGTTTGATCGTGCCCAAAGCGTTTGGCGCAGAAACGACCCTGTCAGGCATCGAAACGATTACAGCTTTAGACGGCGATGCCGCGCGCGGAAAGCTGAAGGCCCAGGCCTGCTTATCCTGCCATAAGGTGGAGGGTGTGGGAGTGACCTTTGGGCCGAGCCTGACCCATTGGGGCTCCACCCGAACGGTTTCAGAGATTCTTAAAGAGCTCATCGACCCATCGGCTAAGTTGGCTCATGGCTATGACAAGCCGGTTAGGCTCACGAAAGGGGAGCATGTGATGGAAGGATTGCTCTCGAACTTCAGTTGGCATGCCGGTTCTTTGAAATTGAAAGTCTTCGGTGGAGAAACGAAGAAGATTCTCTTCCGCAAATCGGGCGCGCAGGTCACGCATCTTGAGAATCACTCGTGGATGCCACCTGCTTCTGCCATGGGCCTAACGGATCAAGACGTGCGTGATGTGGCTGAGTATTTGAAAACACTGGGAAACTTGTGAGTCTGGAAGTGCTCGAGCTTGATTTGGAATTGCTGCGATCTTGGTATCGCAGGCGCCCCAGCGATGCCTATAAGAATCAAGCGGGCCATGTCGCCATCTTCGCCGGTTCGCTAGGCTACACGGGTGCTGCGGCGTTGGCAGCAGAGGCTGCTTTAAGTGCTGGTGCTGGGCTGGTATCGCTTCATGTGGATGCTGGGATCTACGCCATCTTGGCCACGCGTTGTCCGCCAGAGATCATGGTGCATTCGCTGCCGGATGACTTCACGGTGACGACCCTATCGACCGTGCTGGCCGATGTCTTTGCCTTTGGGCCAGGGATTGGTGGCTCGCCAAGCGAGGCCTACTTGGAGTGGTTGCAGTGTGAGTCACGCTCTGTCGTCGTGGATGCCGATGGCCTCAACTTGATGGCCCGTCACCTGGACAAACGATCGTCTATTGCGAAAGCGGGTCCGCGTGTGTTGACGCCTCATCCAGGTGAACTTGCTCGGCTATTTCCAGAGGAGGCGCAGCTAGCCAGGCGAGGTGAACGCGCTGAAGCGATCACTGAAGCATTTCCTCTAACGCTGCTTTTCAAAGGGGAGAAGACGTTGATCACGCAACGAGGAGAGCCTACGAGAATGAACACCACGGGAAACCCTGGCATGGCCACCGGCGGGATGGGCGACGTACTTACTGGGATCATTGTAGCCTTACTGGCGCAGGGCTATGAGCCGAACCGGGCGGCTTGCCTCGGCGCATGGTTGGTTGCGCGCGCAGCGGATCACGCCATTGAGTCTGGTTTGGCAACGCACGAAACCTTACGGCCGACGACGGTGATTCAGCAGCTTGCTATTGGGTTCCGCGAGCTGGGGGCTTAGCCGGGTCGTAGCCGGTAGCCATTGCCGCGCACATTCTGGATGGCTTGAGCGTCGTCACCTAACTTCTCTCGCAAACGCATCAAGTGCGTGTCGAGCGTGCGGCTGGTGGCCCCTCCTTTGCCCCAGACTTTGTCAAAGAGCGTTTCCCGGGTGACCACATTCCCAGACTGCTCGATTAGAAGAGCGAGGAGTTTGAACTCTGTTGAGGTGAGATTGATGAGTTCGCCGTTCAGGTAGCAGCGCAGGGTGTTGCGATCTAGGAAGAACGGGCCCGATTCTGAAGTGGCGGTAATGCTAGTCTCTGGGAGCCATTTGAGCAAGGCTTGCACGCGGAGGACGAGTTCCTTGGGGCTGAAGGGCTTGGTTAGGTAGTCGTCCACGCCGGCTTTGAGGCCAGCGATGCGGTCACTGACTTCGGCTTTCGCCGTGACCATGATGACTGGAATGTCCTTTGTCCGGGAGTCTTGCTTCAGGGCATCGAAGACTTGGAATCCGTTCATGCCTGGGAGCATGAGATCGATAACGATGGCGCTGGGGCGATTGTGCTGAGCAAGTGTCAGGCCATCGGTGCCGTTGTACGCCTTCAATGTAGTGAGGCCTGCCTTCTCGAGATTGAAACAGACGAGGTCTACGACATCTATCTCGTCGTCGACTACTAGAACAGTATGTTGTGCAGCTTCCATCAGGGCTTGAGCATGTAAGGAGTTCCAATTCAGTGGACAATGCGACTGCTGTTTGGGCGGAATCGCTGAAAGAGAGGGCGAAATCTAGACGGCCGACGGTGGAAACCGTCTTGGAGACAGAGCGTGTGCATCGAGTGCGGCGCGATGAGGTGCCGATCCTTGCCGGAATCCATTCGGTTCTTGTAGTAGAGGGCAAACTTATTAGCGTCGACCGTGAGGCGTCCTGCCGCATCGAGGTGCAGTTCAGCGATGCGTTGTGCTGGGGGGACGGCTGTTTGCATGAGCCAGAAATGAGATGGGGCGATGATAGGCCGGTCTAGCGTGGTTGCTAGATCGGCGGCTAAGTTGTCGTCGCCTTCGCCCGTCAAGCAACTGTAGAGGATCACGGGTGCGCCTGGGAGAAGAGCTTCTCCAATGCCCTCACAGGCAGACGAAAGGTTGCGTTGGTGTAGGTTGGGGCCGCTCCCAAGGTGGAGTTTGTTAGACTTGCCGTGGAAGGCGAGGATGAGTCCTGCTAGCGGGCCGCCGGTGCGCCTCGTGTCCAGAACGGTGTTTCTTAGCGCCGCAAGATTGGCGATCCGATGGTAGCTTGCTTGAATGCCAGTTAGCTGCGCGAAGTTGTTCGTAAGAGTGGTTTCCAGGCCGTCGAAACTCCCGACAGGGTCACGTTCTGCGATGAGTACGAGGACGCGCTGAGTCTCTCCTTGGGCAACCAGCGGAGTGAGGGTGTGCTGGCACGCACTGCCCAGGCACAGACTGCCCATGCCTAAAAGAAAGCGAAGCCAGGAGCTCATGCCGGAAACACAACGGGCGCAGCATCACTGCCGCGCCCGTTGATTTAACTTAGTCAAGAATGGAAGAGAATACTCTTAGAACTCTAGGCGCACGGCGCCAAATCCAGTGATAGTGTCGATGCTATCGCCGCGGCCGCCGATGTCGTCGAGCTCTGCATATTCTACACCGAACATGAGCTTGAGGCTCTTGTTGATGTAGTAGTTCACACCTCCGTAGAGGGCCCAGTAGTCTTCACCACGAACGCCTGCAGAACCGACACCAGGATCTGAGGCAACGACGCGGCGAGCGTAGCGGCTTTGATGCCGGACGGAAGCGCCCCCGTCTGCTTCCATGCTCTCGTAACGAAGCACGGCTTCAAGCTTGTCTGAGAGCATCACGCTTGGCATGAGGTAGAACCCGTCGACTTCGCCACCACCGAAGAGTTCGGCGTGAACATACTCAGCCATGAAACTGAAGGGACCGGATGCGAGGGAGACGCTTGCAGCCCAAGCACTCTCGGGTCCGAACTTCTGGTCGATCCCGTCATCGTCTGCATTGTCGATGTAGTCTAAACGGAAAGCCAACTCATCGAGGCCAACTTGTTCAGAGAAATCGAGGCCGATACTAGCATTGAGCAGATACTCGGGAACGCCTTCGTTGCCATTGAGTGTTCGCTCAGAGCTGCGCTGGTCGCCACTCTCACCATTGTAGGCACCGAGTTGGTAATCGAAGATTCCATAGTCACCCGCGAAGTTGACACCTGTGATCTTGCCAGGGTCGAAGGAGTTGGAGAGATTCGAACGCTCGACCGTCTTGATCTTGGAAGACGAGGTGTTCAACTCTGCGCCAAAGCGAGGGCGAAGGTGCTCGAAGGTGAGCGTGGTCCAGTCGAGCCCGTTGTAGCGCAAGTAGGCATCTTCAAGAAGCGTGGACGAGTCGCTCGTCTGGACGTTCCCAACGATTTCGAAGCTCCAGTCATCAAGAATCTTACCCGAGACACCTAACCGGAGGCGTCGCCATTCTTGCGTGGAGAAGTCGCCATAGTCGTCAGCAGAAGCGTAGCCGAACTGATAGTGCATGCGGCCACGAACCTTCAGCTCGGTCACCGCCGATTGCTTCGGCGTGACGAAGACGTCGTCGCGATCCACCGGATCCATAGGTGCTGGAATGTAGTCCTCACCAGCCACGAAATCCGTGGGGCGCTGGCTCTTGATCGCTTTTTGGGCGCTCAATTCCTGGCGGAGAACCGACAGCTCGTGTTCGAGGGCTCGGAGACGAGCGTCAGTAGCTGGTTCGTTGGCTTGCAACGAAAGAGCCGTTCCCAGCGTCAGGCACAGAGCCGACGCTTTAAAGAGGTGCTTCTTTGGAGTCAATTTCATGAGTGATCTTACGATTTGGTCAGATGAGTGGCCGATTAAGGGTTCTGAAGGTGACAATGTCTACTCCTATGTGTGTGACGTTTCCGTGACGCGAACGGGGCAAGCCGCAGACCACCGGTGATTTGGGGGCTCGAACCGCTTATGACAGCAGATTCATAAATCGGTCATAGAGTGGTCATTCAGGCGTGGTTTCCTCTTTTATACCAAGCGCCGTCACTAATTCCCAATACTAACGTAGTTGCGTTGACTGGTTGGTGGTGGTGACTTTTAGTCGCCACAGTATCGAACCCAAGCATTCCTCGGTGACTAAAAGTCACAGCCACTGGATCTCAACGAATAGAAATTTATGATGGCGCTTGGTATACATAGATAGTCCTATCAAGAAGTTGATCTTCTTCAAAGGGATTGGTCGGAAGGAGACGGGTGATCCTCGATGGATTGAATGCGTCACTCCTGTTCATGGAACGGACAGCACACACGCTCCGGCGGGATTTCCGATACTGCCCAAAGTCGATAGCGACTTTCCACTCAGACTTGTAAATCATTCTTCAAGACATCTCTATTCGGAACCGTAGTATTTCGGCGTAAGCGGTGAAATGGCCTTCGTTCAAATGTTCCGC
>CALLLI010000027.1 GCA_938082635.1 uncultured Verrucomicrobiales bacterium | reverse complement strand
TCAAAAGACGCACCAGAGTTGTGGGACTTTTCCCCAACGAGGCCTCCCTACTTCGCCTCGTCACTGCTGTCCTGATTGAGATCTCAGAAACCTGGGAAACCGGAAACACCTATCTCAAACTCTCCTAACAAAAAACAAAACAAAATAAACCCAAACTAGCTTTCAGCAAAAGTCAGAAGCCACTTTTACAGAAAATAATTTGCGCGGCCGCTCCCTAGTATGCCAAGAGACTCAGTAATAGCCAATCTCGACCCACATCGGAATCTCGGGTTTAGCCTAGATTGTCTCCATCCGCCTTCTAGTCTAAGGCATGGCTTTCGAAACCGGCTTCCTGTATGCGTTCATCTATCTTGCAACGGCACTCGTAGCCGTCTTGGTAGGCAAATGGACGGGATCTGGTGCCGTCCTGGGATATCTAGCGGCGGGAGCTGTGATCGGACCATGGGGGCTCGGATTGATCGGGGGTGACGAGGGAGAAGATGTCACGCACTTTGCTGAATTCGGAGTCGTGCTCATGTTGTTTTTGATTGGGTTAGAGCTACGCCCCAAGATGCTTTGGCGAATGCGCCGACCATTGCTCGGCTTAGGAGGGGGGCAGGTCGTTCTTTCCGCGATGGCACTCACCGGCATTGGGCTCCTCTGTGGGCTTGGTTGGAAAGAGGCCCTCGCGGTGGGTTTAGTGCTAGCACCATCAAGTACAGCGATCGTGTTACAATCGTTAGCCGAGAGGGGTTTGCGACGGACGGATCCTGGAAACGACGCCTTCTCCGTTCTCTTATTTCAGGATGTTGCAGTGATTCCAATCATTGCTCTCATACCCCTTTTAGGATCAGGCGGCGCTCATCCTGTGGATGGCGCGCATCACTCTGTCGCCTGGCTGGAGCAACTCGGGCCCATGGTGCGCGCGCTGATCACCCTCGCCGCGATCATCGCCGTGATTGCGCTTTCCTGGCTAGGCATGCGACCGCTCTTTAGAGCGGTCGCGGGCACGAGACAACGTGAAGCGTTCACAGCCGCAGCATTATTGCTCGTCATCGGAGTTGCTCTCGTCATGACCAAAGTGGGACTCTCTGCCGCGCTAGGAGCGTTCATTGCCGGTGTCGTGCTCGCCGGAAGCGAATATCGACACGAACTCGAGGCTGACCTCGATCCCTTTAAAGGTCTCTTGCTAGGGCTGTTCTTCATTGGAGTGGGTATGGGAATCGACTTTGGTCATATCGGCAGCAATCTCGGCCTGGTGCTCGGACTAACACTAACCTTGGCCCTAGTGAAAGGCGTGGTCATGTTCCTACTTGCTCGCTGCAATGGAGCGGAGACTGCTGGAGCCTATCTCGTCGCGGCTGCCTTAGCAGCGGGCGGGGAGTTTGCCTTTGTTCTGATCAAAGTCGCTCAGGGTGCTGACGTCATCGCCGACACAACGGCACCGACCGTGGTGGCTGCGGTCGCGCTTTCCATGGCGGCAACTCCCGTGCTCATTCTCCTGTTCGGGCGAGCCTATCATCGTTCTCAGGCTCGCAAGGATGCTGAAAGTGACACTTTAGATCGCCAGCCAGACGTGACCGGCGAAGGCGCTCCTGTCATTATCTGTGGGTTCGGCCGCTTTGGACACGCCGTGGGTCGTCTGCTCAGAGGCCAGGGATTCGCATGCTCCGTGCTCGACCGTGATGCTGAACAAGTCGATCTCCTCCGCAAACTCGGCATCCCCATCCATTATGGAGACGCTGCCCGTCCAGATCTTTTAGCAGCGGCCGGAGCTGCTGATGCAAAGGTTCTCGTCGTTGCTCTCAAGGACCAAGAAGCGGCACTTAAGATTGCGCAGACAGCTCGCGAACTCTACCCTCATCTGCAGATCTTCCTACGTGCTCACGGGCGAGTCGATGCCTACGAGTTCATTGATGCCGGCGAGGAATTGATCTACCGCGACACGTTAGACTCATCCCTCCGCATGGGGACTGACATTCTCCAACACCTTGGCATGGAGGAAAGGGACGCTACTCGCGCGACTGCACTCTACCGTCAGGGTGACGAAGCCGCGATGCAGGAAATCGCCGCCCATCGCCATGATCGCAAACGGTTCATGAGCGCCGGTCGTGAGGCTGTACTCGCTCTAGATGAACTCATGCGCGGCGAGAGCCCATGTGTGGATACTGACGAAGAGCCTAGCAAGCCTCAAGAATAGCGAAGCCGTGATCCCACGAGGCCGCCTAGCACAGCCCCCACACAAGGGGACACAACATACACCGTAAGCCAGCCAAGGCCGTTCGCTGTGAATGGAATGTCTTTCCACCCCACCAGGAATGAGAAGAAACGTGGTGCCAAGTCGCGCGCTGGATTGAACCCTGCTTGAGTCAGCGGCGCGAAGATGCAGATCAGCGTGGTTAGAGTGATGCCTAATGCAATCGGCGTCAGCGGACCAGGAGCTCCCCCATTTGTTCGCGACGTGAATCCAAAGATCGCCAAAGCAAGCAATGCGGTTCCGAACGCTTCTGCGAAACACGCAGTCCCATGAGGCACGGTTTGGCGAGCGACCTCCGTTAATGGCTTGGCGCCGGGATTGGGAAAGTACTCACCAAAGATCATCGCACTCGCCTCACTTCCTGAGTTTCCTCGAATCAATCCTTTCTCGAGTTCGAATGCGCTGATTGCTCCACCAAAGAGCGCATAAACAACAGCCGCTGCGAGAAACGCGCCTGCAAACTGAACCACCACATAACCCAGCCCTCTCTTGACAGGAAATCCCTGACAGACAACGAAAGCCAAAGTGATCGCCGGATTGAGATGCGCGCCACTGAGGGCTCCAGTGAGATAGATCGCGACGGTCAACCCGAGCCCCCAAACGATGGCGACTTGGAAGAGTCCCATGTTTACTCCCAAAGCGACAGACGTGGCCACAGAGCCACAACCGAAGAACACCAACAGGAAAGTTCCTAGTAGTTCCCCCTGAATCCAACTGGCTCGTCGATCACTCATAACCTTTGTTAGGCGGACTTGGTAGACGCTTCACGGTAACCCGCAGCGTAGGCTTCAAACGTATTCCGAATCAGGTCACGAACCTCCCGAAAAACGGCCATTACTTCTTCATCACTGCCTTCTGCATGGGCAGGATCAATGAATCCCCAGTGGTAGCGCTTTACATCTCCAGGGAACACGGGGCAGGCATCGCTGGCATTGCCACACACTGTGACGATCGTATCTACCGTGCCATCCAGGAAGAGCTCGAGAGACTTTGATTCATGCGCTGAAATATCGATACCGATTTCCTTCATCGCCTCAATGGCCATCGGGTGAACATAGCCCGCAGGTTTGGAGCCAGCACTGCGAACTTCAAAGAGATCGCCACCGGCATGACGCAGGACTCCTTCAGCCATGTGGCTGCGACACGAGTTGCCAGTACAAAGAATGAGAACAGTAGGTTTAGACATAGAATGATCAGATGGTCGTTAGGCAGCAAGCAGAGGCTAACGTGCTTTGGCTAACAGATTTCGGACAGGCTTGTTTCTTGTCAGCAAGTCGCTTTAGAATTACTAAGAGCCTTGCATTGTCCTCATCAAAAGGTAGCGCCTCCTCCTGAAATCGCAGGAGGCTTGCAAGATTATCGGTGAGGAGTGGTGGAACGGGTTCAGCAAGACGATAGATCATCCAGTTCGCCTCGCGCTCAGCCGTGAGCACCCCAAGGCGCCGCATGTAGTTGAGATGCTTGGAAATCTTCACCTGATCCAGACCAAGCGCCTCCATGAAGTGGCACCCGCATAGCGGCCCCGATCCCAACAAGTTGAGGATACGAACACGACTCGCATCTCCCAGGCACCTGTAAATCTCAGTGAATTCCACAGGCCGCATATTCCGGCTAAAGAATATTCAATCAAGCGAATCTTTGCTTTTCTCGATCAAGACCCCGGTTTCCGGGGTTTAACCGCCATTCCATGAAGACTCTCACGATTTCCTGCTATCTCCTCCTGGCCACGCTCTTTCCCCTAGCGGCCCAGGACGCCGCACCAACGCCGAAATGGATTTGGACCAGCAAAGACGCCAGTTCCGAGACGATCTACGCACGCCGTGCTTGGTCATTGAGCGAGCGACCAGACAAAGCGGCCCTCTCCATCACTTGCGACAATGGCTTCACCGCCTTCATCAATGGCAAGAAGGTCGGCAGTGGTGATGCCTGGCAAACACACTACCAATTCGATATCGCGAAGCATCTGCATCCCGGCGACAACGTGGTCGCCGTGCGAGCCGAGAACGAGGGTAGCGCCGCCGGACTCGTCGCGAGGCTCGCCTTGGGCAAACGAACGATCGTCACGGATGCCGAGTGGCACGTTTCCGGCAAGAAGCGCGATGACTGGAAAGCACCAAGCGTGAACACCGACGACTGGCAGAAGCCAACCATTGTTGGAAAGTTAGGCGATAGCCCATGGGGCAACGTGTTTGATAAAGACTCTTCCCCGGGAGTCACAGTGGCAGCAAAGAATAAAGCGACCGTCCATCCGAAAGGCTTCGACGTTGAGATGATCTATGATGTTCCTAAAGGCGAGCAAGGCTCCTGGGTGTCCATGGCCGTCGATGAAGACGGTCGGCTCTACTGTTCTGACCAAGGAGACAAGGGCATCTACCGCATCACGTTGACAGATCAAGCTGAGCCAAAGGTCGAGCGACTTCCGCTAAAGATCACCGGCGCGCATGGCCTCTTGTGGGCCTTTGACAGTCTCTATGTGTGTGTCAATGGGGGCGGCGTGGCGGGACGCGGCTCTGGGTTGTATCGGATCACCGATTCAAACAGTGACGGTGAGCTCGATGAAATTACGAGCCTCCGCAAGATGCAGGGTGGCGGCGAACATGGTCCTCACGCCGTGGTCCTTTCGCCAGATGGCGAATCCCTCTTTGTCCTTGGAGGCAATCACACCAAGCCGCCCGTTCCAGAAACCTCCTCTGTCGTACCTAACTACGCCGAAGACCAACTGCTCCCTCGCAGCCCAGATGCCCGAGGTCACGCGGCAAGCATTCGCGCCCCGGGCGGCTGGATTGCCAAGACCGATCCCGATGGCAAATCCTGGGACTTCTTCTGCTCCGGCTTCCGCAACCACTACGACATCGCCTTCAATTCGGACGGCGAGATGTTCACCTATGACTCTGACATGGAGTGGGACAGCGGCATGCCCTGGTATCGCCCAACGCGAATCTATCATTGCACCAGCGGCGCGGAATTCGGCTGGCGCACCGGCACAGGGAAATGGCCTGCGTGGTATCCGGATGCCTTGCCACCCGCATTGGACATCGGACCAGGCTGCCCGACAGGTGTTCTGTCAGGACATGGCGCGGCGTTCCCAGCAAAGTATCAGAATGCCATCTACGCCTTTGATTGGACCTACGGAACCATCTACGCGATTCATCTAACTCCAGAAGGAGCCACCTACGCGGCCTCGAAAGAAGAATTCGTCACGGGCGTACCCTTGAATGTCTCGGATGGCGTGATCGGGAAAGATGGAAACTTCTACTTCGCAGTGGGTGGGCGTGGGACAAATTCCGCTCTTTACCGTGTGAGTTACAAAGGCGACGCGCCGACCGAGCCAGCAAGTGGCGGCAACAAGTTAGGCTGGACCGAACGCACGATCAGACATCAGTTAGAGAAATTTCATGGCCAGGTGGATACTGAAGCCGTCGAGGCTGCTTGGCCCCATCTTGGACACTCCGATCGCTATGTCCGTTACGCAGCACGCACAGCGATCGAACATCAGCCCGTATCCGAATGGCGTGAGCGGGCGCTGAACGAATCGGCAACCCAGGCCAAGCTTACCGCTTTGCTAGCGCTGGCACGCCAGGGCAACGAAAGCGATCAGTTTGCGTTGTTAGATCGCCTAAGCACCCTGTCGGTGGGAGAGATGACAGAAGCCCAGAAACTGGAAGCCCTTCGGGTGATGTCGCTGTGCTTCATTCGCATGGGCAATCCAGACGCTGATCTAGCCGGAGAAATCGCCGAAATGCTGCTTCCCCATTTCCCTGCCGCGACCGACGCTCTCAACCGAGAATTCGTCGCCATGCTTGTCTATCTCAATGCTCCTGAAGTGGTGGCTCGCACCGTGCCTTTGTTAGATCAAGACGCAGTCAGCCTAGAAGAAATTGAGTTTGACGAAGCTCTCCTCAAGCGTTCGCAGGGATACGGCGGCACCTTCCTGAAACAGAAGGAAAGCAATCCACAACGGCAGCAGATTCACTACGTCTACGCCTTAAAGAATGCGACCGAAGGATGGACCCCTAAACTGCGGAACGACTACTTCACCTGGTTCGCCAAGGCGCGAAACTTCAAGGGCGGTGCGAGCTTCGAGGGCTTCATTGACAACTTCCGCAAAGAGTCGCTGGTGAAGATCACTGATCCAGCCGAACGCGAAGCCATGGACGCCCTGAGCAAAACTGAAATCCGCCTTGTCCCAGAGGGATTTAAAGACGCTAGCAAGGAAACGATCGGCATGCTCGCGAACATGAAATTCAACAAAGACACATTGACGGCCAAAGCAGGCACCAAACTCGCGCTCGCCGTGGTCAATGATGATCCCATGAAGCTCATGCACAACTTTGCTTTGTTAGCGCCTGACAGCTTAGACGCTGTTCTCAAAGCCTCGATTGAGATCGGTCCCAAAGCCATTGAGCAGGACTTTGTCCCTGCGATTCCTGAAGTGCTCGCGTCGACACCACAGATCGCACCCGGACGTCAGTATGTGCTCTATCTAGACGTGCCAAAGACGGCTGGCGAGTATCCCTACGTCTGCACCTACCCTGGACACAGCCAGCTCATGCGAGGCGTCTTGACCGTCACCCCTTAGTCCGCAGCTGCGGTCTCGATGGGAGGCACGAGGGCCAAGATCTTCTGGCCTTCTTTCCACTCACACGGGCGGCTTGGCGTGATGAAATGGAGCGTCTCGCCGTCGGCCTCGATCATGAACATCACGACCGCTTCCTCACCATAGAGTTTCCGGAACTTCGTCTCATTGAATTGATCAGACACGCGCGTCTTCTTAAAGACAAACCCACGCTCATAAAGCGTGTGCATGTGCGCGAAGCTGGGCATGCCCTCAAAGGGGTAGCGCGCTTGGAACTCCTGGCTCATGCGATCCCGCTCTAACTTGTCCGGCTTGTCCTCAGTCGAGAGCTGAAAGATGTTCCGCCGACCAAAGCGATGGGAGAACTCATAAGCCGCCAAGCTATTGCTCTCATCGTTCGGTGTCACTGCTAACAATCGCCCTATCCCTGCGAGGTTCAGCTCTTCCACCACGGCCTCAGAGACAATGTTACCACGGACGGCGTTGAGACCAGCTAGCCGCGATTCCTTCACATTCTCTTGATTCGTATCGACCATCAGCACGTTCACGCCTTCCTCTTGCAGAGTCTTCGCCAGCCGCCTCACCCAAGCACTTGCTCCAGCAAAGAGAATGCCTACGCGATTCCGACTCGCGAGTTTGAGACGTCGCGCGATCGGTTTGGCCAGCAGCCCATAGATGGCCACCGTGCCCACAATGACCGTGAACACAACGGGCACTAACTGATTCGCTTGCTGGATAAACAACGCCGCCCCTGGATCCGATTCGTCGGCCGTCTCGAGCAATTTAAGCGCGAACACGGTCGTCACCGCAGCGGCGACAATTCCTCGAGGTGCCAGAGCACTCAATAGAATCTTCTCATTCATCGGCAAACGCGTCTTCCACATCGCCAAAAACACACTCACCGGGCGAACCAAGAGAACGAGCCCAAGCGTGAAGGCAGGCGCTCGCCAGCCAAGCTCGGAAATTTGCGCCCAACTCACACGACCACTGAGCACAATGAAGAGCGTCGAAATCAGGAGCACCCGAAGATTCTCCTTAAATTCAATGATATGCCGGACACGCGCGCGGTCCTGATTCGCCAAGTAGATGCCGAAGATCGTCACCGTCAGCAAACCCGCCTCATGCTGAAGCATATCAGACGCTGTGAAGATCACCGCCACCACGACCAACAGGAAGACGCTGTGCAGATAATCAGGAATCGCATACCGCTCTAGCAAACGCGTTACCACCCAACCCGCAACAAAACCAAAGATCACGCCCACTGCGATGGTCTTCCCTAACGTCAAAACGACGTCCAAGGCAGCCACTTTCAGATTAACCGCACTCACGACCTCAAACACTAACAAAGCAAAGGTCGCTCCGATGGGATCAATGACGATCCCCTCCCATTTCACGACTGAGGCGACACGCGGAGAAGGCTGAATGACTCGCAACAACGGCGCGATCACGGTGGGACCAGTGACGACAAGAATGGCACCTAACAAATTCGCGATGCCCCATTCAAAGCCTAGAACGAAACGCGCAATCAGTGTGGTCAACAGCCAGGAAACGACGACTCCCCAAGTACACAATCGGAGCACCGGCGTTCCCGCCTCCTTAAGCTCTTTCAGTTTCAGACTCAAACCACCCTCAAAGAGGATGATCGCCACCGAAAGCGAGACGAGGGGGAAGAGCAACGACTCAGGAATAATCTGGTCCGGCCGTATCCACAATTCGCCAGCAGCAAATCCGAACGCGAGCAGAAAGAGAATCGAAGGCAGCCCCAGCCGCCAAGCCAACAACTGCGCCGTGATGCCGAGGGCAAGAACCGCAGTCAGGTAGGAAAGCGTCTGATCCATAGTATAGCATACCCATCGAAGAATGCGAGCTCGTCAAGAGATAGTCCCTAGTCCACGACTCTGAACGGTGGCGGTTGCGGAACTTATGCCGTAGCGCTATTGGTAGGTCATGACGAATGGGTTTCATCAGCTTCTCTGTGTGCTCGGCATCATCAGTTTTCTGGTAGGCTTCGGCGTGCGTCGCCAGGTGGAACGGCCGCCCGCACCCGAAATCGTTGACTATGATCCGCGCGTCCCTCCAGAGTTGCGCCAAGCAAGCGCCGCAGAGTTCGCCGAGGCGTATCGAAACCACAGCGATCCTGACACATTCGAAATCAACGATATTGCCTCCAAAGAGAAGGCACTCTGGCAATGGATCGAACTCGATGGCGAGGGCGCTCTCGCCCACGCGGCCACTCGCCATGGCGGCACTCGCTGGCACCTAACAGACTCTCCAGAGTCGGTGCTTCAACGCTGGGCCTGGCAAGCACCAAAGACAGCCATTCGTGCCGCCTTCCAAATAGAAGACCAGGAGGAACGCTCGCAGACGCTCGGCGCTATCTTAGATCGTCTCACCCAACTTGGAGACCTCGACACCGCCATCGCAGCCGCTCCTCAGGTCGAAGAACTAAACGAGACGGGCCGTCAATTCCTCGAAGCCTGGGCGTTGCAGGATCCTAACCCAAGTTTCTTATTTGCGGGCCAAAATTGACTAATTTCGAGATGATTTGCCCACTCAGTCTCCGTAACTCGTTGATAACCAATACTTGAATTTCTCGATTCTATTTTGCAGTGCCTAATTATAAACTCTAGGCCTTGGCTTCTTTCTTCGCACCTTTTGGGTCTCAGTTGTGTATTTCCGAACCAAGACTATCAAAGGTACTCCGCTGCTCCAGCTCGTCGAATCCTATCGCAATGCCGAAGGCTCCCCGCGCCAGCGCGTCGTCGCTTCCCTAGGCGATGCCGTCATCCCGGAGGCGGAAAAGGATGACATCGCGG
>CALLLI010000026.1 GCA_938082635.1 uncultured Verrucomicrobiales bacterium | reverse complement strand
GGGTGCCGGTCCAGTTTCCGTTAGAAGGCAATGGCACTCTCTTTGTGACCGATGAATCAGGGGGGGTGTTGCAAGGCAAGCACTTCAATCGTCGGGATGGGTTTGATTCGTTTCAGGCGTTTCCAGATGGCTCCAATGAATGGTATCGTGCCGCAGATGGATCGCCCGAGACGGCAAACGCCCCGTCGATCAATCGCTCAATCGTGATCAACGAATTGATGGTGGACCCGCCGTCAAACAGCCGCAATGCCGAGTTCATCGAACTCTATAATCGCGGTTCGGAGCCGGTGGATCTCACGGGTTGGGATTTCAGTGAGGGTATCAATTTCTCCTTCCCTAACAGGTCGCTCGCTCCCGGCGCTTACCTTGTTGTGGCCGCAGATGCCTCACGCTTTGAAGGCCAAGACGTCGTGGGCGACTTCGATGGCTCACTGAGCAATCGCGGTGAGTTGGTGAGACTTGAGGATGCCAACGGTAACCTCGTCGACCAAGTGGACTACCGCCTAGGTGGTGATTGGCCACGCTTGGTCAACGGCGCCGGTAGCACGCTGGAACTGATTCATCCTGCCATGGACAACGACTTCGCCACCGCCTGGCAAGACAGCGACGAGAGCACCAAGAGTGAGTTCACAGACTTCCGAATTGAGGGCACCTATGAGCAACTAGCCCAGCGTGGCAGCACGTCTGACTACGAGGAACTTCATCTCCATTTAGTCGGTGATTCCCACATCGTTCTAAGGAACTTAGTCATGCAGATCGAACGAACACCTGGCAATCGACTGATCAATCCGGACAGAACATCAACCGATGGCTCAGGGGCCACCGGGTGGCTATGTCAAGGCACGCATTGGGCAAGCCACTTTCAGGGCAACGAATTCCACCTCATCTCGGATGGTCATGGAGACAATCGAGCAAATCGCGCTGAACTTGATGTTCCCATCCTCGGGCGCGGAAATTTCTATTCACTCACGTTTCAAGCTCGCTGGGTTTCGGGGAAACCACGATTCATTGTTCAAACTTGGGACCATAGCTTTGGCGGGGCCTACTTAGTTCAGATCCCAGAACAATTAGGCACGCCAGGGGCTGCGAACTCGCGTTTGGCCAGTGCCCCAGCCCCTCAGGTAGTGACCGTCCGACACTCGCCCGCTGTCCCTTCCGCGTCGTCGCCAGTCCGGATCATTGCGGAAGTGGCAGGCGGATCGCTCCTGGATCGTGTGGAAGCAGTCCATCGTGAAGATACTGCCAGTGGCGATGGCCCTTGGAGCCGCGCCGCCATGAACGATGCTGGCACCGATGGCGATGAATTGGCTGGAGACGGCGTCTACACAGCGACGATCAGCGATTATCAGTCAGCGGGAGCCATTGCCGAGTTCTTTGTCCAGGCAGTCGGAGCAGACGGGCAGACAACGCAGCTTCCTTCAGGAGGTGAAGCTCAGCCAGGCATGTGGGTCGTGGACAACAATAGCGCCAGTGGAGACCTACGCAGTCTGCGCTTCGTGGTCTCACAGCACGACATGAGAGCGATGAGCACGAACCAAGGCGAGTCGTCAGACTTCGACTTCAATTTCCCACGCCTATCGAACCACTACTACAACATGACCTTCATCTCGAATGAAGAGAAGATCATCTATGCAGGCGAGATTCGAAAGAGTGGCAGCGCGTTTCTTCGCTCGAACAACGCCGACCTGAGCAAAGCCAAGTGGAAGATCCCGAGTGACCACTACTACCGCGGGCGCCGCAAGCTGGCCCTCGACAACGATGCGGCGGGGAACAACAATCGCTATCACAACCGCATCAGCCGCTATTGGCTCTACCTATTGGGCCAACCCGTCTATGAAGGTGAATATGTCAATGTGGTGGTGAACAATGATACTGCCGGTCTGCGAGAAGAGATCGAGCCTCCGAGCAATGACTTTCTCGATCGTGTATTCCCAGACGGGTCTAACGGCGAACTCTACCGGATCGATGACGAATGGTGGTTTGACGATGACTGGGGACGACAAGGGCGCGATGCTGATCTTAGCTACAAAGGCACGGATGAAGCGATCCGCTATCACACGGAATGGATGAAACGCTCCCGTGAAACGGAGTATGACTACAGCGCGCTCACCTCCATGTTCAAGACGGTGTCGCAGAACAACTTCACGGAGGAAGAGATCAACCGCATCATGGATCCAGACCAGATGGCTTTGTATGCTGCGGTGCGTGGCTACACCGGCGATTGGGATAGTATCACGCTCAATCGCGGCAAGAATGCCTTTCTCTATCGGAAACCAACCGATGGCCGCTTCATGTTTCTGCAATGGGACAGTGACCTGGCTTTCCGCAGCGCTAACGAAACATTTATTGGCAACCTCGCCAGCGTTCGCAACTACTTTGGCAAGCCGTACATCGAGCGTCTCTATCAACACTACCTCACACGCTTGGCCGATGAGTTTGCCGAAGACTCCCCTCGCCTGTCGGCTTGGTTCGATGCGGAGGAAGCCTCAAGTTCAGCGTTCGTAGTGAACCGGAACACCTACGAGTCGTGGATCAATAACCGAGCCAACAGCACCAACTCAGAGATCGGCAATGGCCGCAACGCCAGCTTCGCCATCACCACCGGAAACAACGGTGCGGGCACGACGTCAAACAACCGCTATACCATCACTGGCACAAGCCCAACGTCCGTCTACTCCGTGCGTGTGGTTGGTCATCCTGAAGCCACCTTCCGATGGACAAGCGGCACTGGTTGGACAATCGAAGGTCTCGTTCTTCCAGAAGGCGATTCCAGCCTCACGATCGAAGGCGTGACCCGCGAAGGCACCCTCGTGGAGAGCCGACCATTCGTAGTGACCAAGGCGGGCAACTCGCCTCCCGTCGCCGTGATCGACTCCAATCCGCAATCCGGAAATGTGTCCCTCGCGCAAAGTTTAGAGTTGAACGGTAGTGATAGTGCAGACCCTGATGGAAACGAACTCACCTATGTCTGGTCCGTCGAGCCGAGCAGTGACGCTCATTTAGCCAATGGTGACACAGCCAAGGCGACCGTCGCCTTTGATCAGCCTGGACTCTACACCGTCAGTCTATCCGTGACGGATGCTGAGGAAGCGGTCAGCGAAGCGACTCGGGAATTCTCCGTATTCGCAGAAGGTGACTTTATGAGTTTTACCAATGGCAGCCGACTTCCATATAATCTGGAGGCGCTTCGTACCACGCCTCTCGGAAATGCGCCTTACGACGTCTCGTATTCACTCGAAACAGCCCCCGGTTGGCTGAGCCTCTCCTTGCCGGGCACCGCCGCCCGAAGACTGAGCGACACCATGCCAGAATATCCCTTGATCCAACGCCTCGTTCCTACCACTGGCGATTTCGTTCTCCAAACCAAGCTTGAACTAACTGGAGTGCAGTTAGGCGATTTCTATACGGGTCTGACGATCGACACCATAGACAACGGTAGCGCGCAGCGTTTCGCCTTCGGCTTGGAGGATGGCAAGTCCTTGGCCGTGAAACGTGGCACCAGCAGCTTCAGCAACCTGAGTTCACAAGGCTATGCTAGTGGCGAAGCAGTCCTTCGTCTTCGTCGCTCGGGCGAGATGCTTTCATTTGAAGTGCAGACGACTGCGGACACGGGATGGTCCGTCATCCACACGCAAACGTTGGCGCTTGAAAGCGAAGTTCTCATGGGTGGTCTCTTTACCAGCACGGACACCGCTCAACCAGTCCGTGTCAGTTTTGATTATCTCATGGTGATCGATCCCGCAAATGTGTCTGACCTGCAACGCTTTCTCCGGGTGACCGAGATCATGTATCATCCGCCACAGGGCGATGCCTATGAGTTCATTGAATTACAGAATATCGGTGATACCGCCCTCTCCTTGAATGGCGTGACCCTGCAAGGAGGACGACCTGTCCAAGCCCTAGCAATAGGAGACATTTCTTTAGAACCAGGTGCCTACACCATTCTCGCTGCCAATGCCGAGACGCTTCGCGCTGCCTACGATCCCGCGTTGCCAATCGCCGCCGAATGGGGAACCGGGAAGCTCAGCAACGATGGCGAACGCATCGAGATTCTAGACGCCAACGGCAGGACGATTCTCGATTTCAGCTACAATGACAACACGGACTGGCCTAGCGAAGCCGATGGCGTGGGGAACTCGTTAGACGTAATCGATTCTCAGCAAGACCTATCCGATCCGACAAACTGGAGTGCGAGTGCGCTCGTAGGTGGCACGCCAGCAGGCTTCACCCTTGGTCAAGTGCCCCAGCCAGTCGATACAGATGGCGATGGCCTCACCGATGATCAAGAGGCCACCTTAGGCACTAATCCCAATCTAGCTGATACAGACGGCGATGGTCTATCAGACGCTCTTGAGGTTCGACTAGGCACGGCACCAACGGACGCCAACTCAACCTTCCAAGTGACCGCTGAACGAACGAGTGAGGGCGAGCTAAACCTTACCTGGCCAAGCAACGCTGGGAACAGCTACACCATCGAATCGAGTGACGACCTCATCGTTTGGGACAGCGGCGAATCCGTCGACGCAGATGCCAGTGAAACTAGCACTCTCATTTCGTCAGATGCTGGAACTGCTCGCTACTACCGCGTTCGTTTAGACGAATAACATCAACAATTGTTGCGGAGTCTCCTCCCACAATACGCATGGAGTAGTAGCACGAGCAGATGACAACACTGTCATCAATCCGTTAGACAGCTCTGTCTTTGGAACTCGCTTAAGCTACTAAAGAAAGGACTCCTCCATGAAATCATTCCCCTTCCGTTCACAGATTCTTCCACTGACTGCCTTGGTGGGTTTGTTTGTCCTCTGTGGCTGGGTGGCTTGGATGATGTCCACTGCTTCGGGTGAGGTAGCAAGACTGTCTCAAAGCGAGCCTCAGCCCGCTCATCACTCAATTGAAGAAAGCACTCCGTTCACCGTTGATTCTCCTGTAGTCGAAATCGATACCACCGAGCACATGCCTGCAGAAGAGGAACCTCTGACCTATGTGCCCGATGAGCTGATTCTTAAAGTAGGTTCCAAAGAGGAAGTCATCGAACTCCTGCAACTTGCTCTGGCCAACGGTGGCGAGTTTGTCGATGCCGTGACAGCCCTAAAGACCTTTCGCCTCCGGTTCGACTCGGAAGACGCTGCTGCTCGGTTCCGCGATCAGTTGGGCGACAGCTATCAAGCTGAGAACAACCACTTGGTCAAAGCTCCGGACTACCCTGACTACGAAACGCGTGATGACTCTGAGCCACAAACACTCACAGGCTTCGGCACAAATGCGCTCGATTGGTTAGGCATTTCAGGTGATCACTCGGAATGGGGTGCCGGAGTCCTCGTGGCGATCCTCGACACGGGGATGTATGCCCACGATAGCTTTGCTCGGATGACCGTGTCTCAACTGGATCTCGTAGGCGGGGCCGACGCCGTTGTTACCGACTATGACAGTCATGGCACCGCAGTCGCCTCCGTCTCCGCTCAAGTGGCACCCGCATCGGATATCCTGAGTATCCGCGTACTCGATTCCGAGGGCTTGGGCGATAGCTATACCGTGGCTCAAGGCATCGTCACTGCCGTGGATAGCGGGGCTGCTGTCATCAACCTAAGCGTCGGCAGCTACAGCGACAGCGCCGTTCTTGGCGAAGCCGTGGCTTACGCGGTCAACCAAGGCGTGGCCGTCATCGCCGCCGCCGGGAACGATGGAAGTAGTGCTCCTTCTTATCCAGCCGCCTATGAAGGTGTCGTCGGTGTCAGCGCCGTCGATGCCGAAGGCCAGATCGCTCACTTTTCTAACTACGGCAACGCTGTTGATCTCGCGGCTCCTGGTGTCGATGTCGTGGCGGCTTGGGAAGACTCCGCATCCGTTGCCATGTCTGGCACGTCGGCAGCCGCGCCATTCGTCACCGGAGCTGTCGCGGCACTTCTTTCGACCGGTCAAGCAGCCAATGGCGTTGAAGCCATCACCATGTTAGAAAGCCACGCCACTGATCTCGGCACGGCTGGAGTCGATGCCGATTTCGGGTATGGGGCTTTGCAGTTGGGACAGTTGTTCTAGGCGTTGGAGAGCGTCGCTCGATTTTAATGCGGACTTTGATCCGTAAACACGCATGAATGGGGACATGAAACGTTTCGCCTTGCTCCTTGGGCTGACGCTCCTTCCGGCGTCGGTATTTGCAGAATCATCCACCTTCGATTGGCCCCAATGGCAGGGCCCAGATAGAACCGGCATGTCGAAGGAAACGGGATTGCTTCAGGAATGGCCGGAAGACGGGCCGCCTCTGGCGTGGAAGGTTACGAATGTTGGCGGTGGCTACAGCGCTCCCGCCATTGCAGGTGGCCGAATCTACGGCATGAGCAAAGTCGAAGATGAGGGAGAATTCGTGTGGGCGCGTTCTGAAAGCGATGGCTCTGAAATTTGGTCGAAGAAGATCGCTGATCCCACGGAAGGCGGCATGCGCCAAGGGATCGAAGGCGCAGGTTGCACGCCAACGGTCGATGGAGAGCATCTCTATGTCCTAGGCCACGGAGGCGATTTGGTGTGTATGAAAGTCAGTGACGGCGCTGCGGTTTGGCAACGCAATCTTATCAAGGACTTTGGCGGACGTTTGCCGACCTGGCGGTTCAACGAATCTCCACTCATCGATGGGAACAACGTGATTTGCACGCCCGGCGGTACCGAAACGACCTTGGTAGCGCTCAACAAGTCGAATGGCGAAGTCATCTGGAAGAGCACCATCCCAAACGAAGCAAACGCTCCCCCTACTCCAGCACCTCAAACTAACAGCGAAGCAACCAAAGAGGCACCTGCCAAACCCAAGGCGGATCCTAACTTTAAGCCTACCATGGTGATCACTGAGGGGGCTCGTTGGAAATACTCCGATATGGGAGCCTCACCCGGAGCTGATTGGGTGAAGCTGGACTTCAAAGATGACGCGTGGAAAGAGGGAGCAGCGCAGTTGGGCTACGGTGATCGCGATGAAGCCACAAAGATCAGTGATGCGCCTGATCACTATCCCACCTACTACTTTCGTCATCAGTTTGAAGTCAGCGAGCCTAGCAATCTAAAGCCCTTGGTCCTCCGTCTCCTGAGAGATGACGGAGCCGTGGTCTACCTGAATGGCGAGGAAATCGCCCGAGGGAACATGCCTGATGGCAAGGTTGAACACGGCACCTTCGCGCGCTCGACCACACCGTCCGAGAGCGGCTTCTATGTGCATGATCTCAATCCTAACAAACTCGTGGCTGGAAAGAACATCATCGCCGTGGAAGTGCACCAGGCCGATGCCGAGTCCAGTGATGTGAGCTTCGATCTGGAGCTGCGCGAGAAGATCGTCGGAAAAGACAAAGTAGGTCCACCACCATCGAATCGCAGTCGACGTGGAGGTGGCGGCGGTGGAGGGCGATTCGGAGAATCCGGTGCCGCCTATTCTTCGGCCATTGCCATCGACTTCGAGGGGCAACGTCAGGTCGTGCAATTCACATCCAAGACCTTGGCGGGAGTCAACGCAACCGACGGCAAACTCCTCTGGCGGTACGACAAGCCTTCCAACCGTTCCGGAATCAACTGCTCCACGCCGATCTATCAGAATGGTCAAATCTTCGCAGCTTCGGCTTACGGTTCGGGTGGAGGACTGGCACAACTTTCCAAGGACGAGAAAGGCGGCTTTAAGGCCGAAGAGATCTGGTTTTCCGGTGACATGGAGAATCACCACGGCGGCATGCTCATCATCGATGGCTGCCTCTACGGAGCCAATGGCGGAAACGGCGGTGGCTACCTGGCTTGCCTGGACTTCAAAACAGGTGAAGTGCTATGGAACGAGCGTGATCGCGACAAGCGCCGAGCCAAGAAAGGATCGATCGCTTACGCCGATGGCCGAATCTACTACCGCACAGAAGATGGTGATGTTCTTCTCATCGAGCCTAGCAAAGAACAGTACATCGAGCGCGGTCGCTTTGCTCAATCCGATCGCACCAGGCAACCCGCCTGGACTCATCCAGTAATCGCCAATGGTAAACTCTACATCCGCGACCAAGACACGATGTACTGTTACAACGTGAAAAAATCGGAATCTTAGTGTCAGGCATTCCTCCAAGGGCACCTGTGATCACGGGCTAGCGAATCTTCTTCCATTTCCGGTCTTGCTGATTGAGCATCCCGTTGCGACTTAGCATTTCCTCATGAAACACAAAAAACTTCTCTATCGCCTCGTTCTCTTTGTCATCGTCGGCGCGGCCGTTTTATTCACCAACGCTGCGGATACTGAGTCTCCAAAGATCAATGCAATGCTCCTCACGGGGCAGATGAACAAGTACCACGACTGGCATGTGACCAGCGCGCGGATAGAGAAACTACTCGAAGATTCTGGTCGCTTTGAAGTCACTCAAGTGAAGAGTCCTGCAAGGGGTGAAGACATGTCTTCCTTCAAACCTAACTGGAAGAATTACGATGTTGTTATCCTCGACTACGATGGGAACGATTGGTCGGAAGCGACGCAGAAGAGTTTCGAAGCGTATGTCGCCGATGGTGGTGGCTTTGTCGTGCATCATTCGTCTGACAATGCGTTTCCTAATTGGAAAGCCTTCAATCAGATGATCGGTGTTGGTGGTTGGGGCGGACGGAAGAAAGATTACGGCCCCATTCTTCGGTGGCGAGATGGCCATCAAGTGCTGGATTTCGAGTCAGATGGCGGAGCGATTCACCCTAACAAACACGACTTCCAAATCACTGTGCGAGACCAGACCCATCCCATCACACGAGGGATGCCTGAAACGTGGCTTCATCCCCATGATGAAATCTACAGCCGCTTGAGAGGACCTGTTGCCGGCACTCACATCCTTGCTACGGCAACGGCAGATTCGAGCATGCGAAACGGCACCGGCGAACACGAGCCCATGCTCATGACCAACTACTTTGGCAAAGGCAGAATCTTCCATACCACTCTCGGCCACGTCGGCATGAAAGAGTCCGAACCCATCCGGTCAATCCAGTGCGTTGGTTACACGGTTAGTTTACAACACGGTGCGGAATGGGCCGCTACAGGTAACGTTTCCATTCCTATCCCGACAGCATTCCCTACGGCAGACAAGATCTCAATTGAGAAATAGGGATCACTTGGGAACACCGCCATTCTTGGCAGGCTCTCCCATTCCCTCAGGAGTGAAGAGATCATTGGAGATGCTGATCTTGTCGAGCTTGGCACCATCTTCTCGATAGCCGATTGTTAGGGTGTGCTCGCCTGGCTTCAACTTAAAGTTATCGAGCTTCACCCAGCCCCATCCTGACGTCCCCAAACCGTTGAACGAGTCAAAGTCTTCATCGTCCATCTTGATCCAGAAGGAATCGTCGTCGGCGGAGGGACAATTCAGGCGAGCAAACACAGCATAGTTCCCTTCAGCCTTCACGGAGAAGGACATGGTGATCACATTCTCACTTCCGGCGGGCGCGGAGTCAATGCTCTCGGTTCCAGCCTTGACCACAGCGTAGCCACCATTCGAAGCCAACCCATCGGTGGCGATCTCCCAGTTAGAACCGAGCGTCGCGCCTTCTGCTTCGAACGTTATGGTTTCGATTCCCTCCATATTGCGCTTCGGGAAGGCAGGTTGGCCTTTCCCCCACCAACCGATCCAGCGTAAGTAGTCTGTATTGTAAGGACTAATAGTAACACCTGTGTTAGCTTTCACCTTGCCGAGAAGAAATTTATCCACGAAGGCTTCGACCTCTGGTCGTTGATTATCCGGGAGTCGGCAGTGTGGATGGCCTGGAACAATGGAGAATCCGAATCGATCAGCAATACCAAACGACTTCCAAACCTCGTGGGCGGCTCGGCACGATACGTAGCCGGACTCATCCGCCAGCCAGGCGTAATCCGGGTTGCCGAGAACGAGCAAGGCGCGGGGAGCGACCATCGCCATCAACTCGTGATGGTCCATGGGCAGTTTGGCGACATTGCTACCAGAGAACTGAAACATGTCTTCAATGAACCAAGCATGGCTGGTAGACCCTAACTTTTCCACTTTTCCCAAGGTCTCAGAGACCCGCCAGGCCGCAGCGCCACCGCCGCCTGGTTCTTGCGCAATAGTTAACGCAATGCGTTCATCAAAGGCTCCGGCAAAGAGCGCCATCTTACCCGCAAACGAACACCCTGTGATCGCAAGATGCTTCAGGTCGATGGGGAGATCTTTCTGCACCAGTTCCAATCCATCGATCAGACGGCTGACTCCCCAAGGCCAAGCACTGTAGGCCCCCATGGCGGTCAACTCTGGGTAGAGTTTGTTAATTGGTTCCTGGCCCCGTTTCTGAGTATGGGACATGACCTGCCCGAAGTTGTACGAGATGACAGCGATCTTGCGGCTGCTGAAGATATCGGCAGGGAGACTACCCGGCCCTCTGCCAATGCCAATCACGGCAGGGAATGGCCCGTCGCCACTTGGGAGAGAGACTTTGCTTGTGAGTGTCAGAGTTTCTTCTTTCACGGTTACATTCACCGTGAGTGTCTCACCCTGGTAGCTAGCGGTGATTTCGTCAGGGCGCGGCGGCTTCTTACCGATCTCGTAGTGCTCGAATTCCCCTTTGATTTCGGCGCGGCGGTTACTCCACTCATCAAACTTAGTCACACGGCCATTCCCGTTCGACCACATGAATGGATCAGTGAGTGGGGCAATGGTAGGGAGATCGGCAATGCCGGGAAGAGGCGGTGCCGGAAAACTGGCTCCTGTGTGCTCGATAGCATAAACTAATGGGCGCTCAACTTTGGTTTCATTCTCGTCAGCAGCCATACCATTGAACGTCAATCCAATGGTGATTGACGCCAGGACGGCGAACATCACTCGTCCTAGCTGAACGTTAGAATAAAGATCGCACACTAATCTAGTTAGGCTTGTTCCTATTGTGTTGTTCATGAGTGGATACGGACTGGTGACCTGGGTCAAGGGAGGAGAGTAGCGTAATGAAGCTTCGCTAGGGAAGGGATCATATTCTGGAAGCCGACTTTTCTGCATCCCTCTTAGGTCTGTATTTCGATTGAAGTTTATTTCATGGAAAGCAAGCAACGGCGCGTCAGCCGAGAATCTCGTAAATAGGATCGGCGAAGCGCTCTACGAGTCGCACGGGACGGCCATCGATGTCGACTTCCATGCGTTCGGCATCGAGCCCCAGCTGATGTAGAACGGTCGCTTGAAGATCGGCAATGTAATGGGGGTGCTCAACGGCGCGATAACCGACGTCATCGGTATTGCCGTGAACGGTCCCACCTTTCACACTGCCGCCAGCAAGCCATGACGTGAACCCTTTCGGATTGTGATCGCGTCCGATCGTATTCTGAGACCATGGGGTTCGGCCGAAGTCACTCGTCCAAACGACCAGAGTTGAGTCTAACATCCCGCGTTGCTTAAGATCACGGATGAGTCCGGCAATGGGTTTGTCAGTCTGTCGGCACAAAGGAGCATGACCCTTCATGTCTCCGTGAGAATCCCACTGGCCGTTGCCGCCGCCGCCGTGACAGATTTGAATGAAGCGCACACCGCGTTCTGCCAGTCGTCTTGCCAACAAGAGCTGGCGTCCAAAGTCGTCCGTGTCTTTCTCATCGATTCCGTAAAGCAACTTCACGTGATCGGGTTCTTGTGAGAACTCAACGGCCTCGGGCGCTGACAACTGCATCCGTGCCGCCAATTCGTAGGTGCGTAGCCGAGCTGTTAGGGCGCTCTCCGTCTGATACTGTTCACGGAAACCGCGATTCAGATTGGCGAGAGTCTCTAATCGGCGAGCCTGTGCAGCATTGCCTACTGGCGTCTCAGGCTGGAGGTTGGGAATCGGTGTGGCACCCGCCTGAAACGGCGTCGCCGAATACTCTGCGCCTAGATAACCGCCTGTCAGTTGCACTGGAGAGGTCGAGCGACCGATATTGACGAAAGTGGGAAGGTTGTGGTTGGCAGTCCCTAAAGCATAATTCACCCAGCCACCCAGTGAGGGATGATCTAACAGACGTCCCTGATGACCGGTTGCCGACTCAATGGCAGCCGGAATATGATTGCCTTCAGTGCAGAACATCGAACGCACCACCGCAATGTCATCGATGACTCCACCCACATGGGGAAACCAGTCCGAAACGGGAATGCCCGATTGGCCGTAGCGGGTGAACGTTCGATGGCAGGGAATGACCGGGCGCTGCATCGCCGCTTGGTTGTCTCCAAAGCCGATCGCATCGATCAGCTTCCCCTCCCAGCGCCGATCTTTGGGATCAAAGGTGTCGATATGGCTGACGCCGCCGCACATGAATAGATAAATGACAGACTTCACCTTCGGTTCTGTCTGGTAAACACCTCGCGGGAACATCGCCTGACGATCCTGTGCCCACAGACCTCCCAGTGCTGAGCCAAGGAAGCCACCACTCGCCTGATAGAAGAATTGACGGCGGGATGTCATGTCTTGCTAGCGGATGTAAATAAATTCATCGAGATTAATCAGCATCCAGGCCAACTTTGCAGAATCGCTTGGATGGGTTTTCATATAATCGAGAGCCAACTGAAGCTCACGCGAATCAGGCTCTCGTCCTAGGGCCATGCGATAGCCTAGCTGAATACGACTAAACAAGTCGTCCTTTGCGAGAGTACCAAGGCGTTCTCCGAACGCCTTGGTAGCCTGATTGGCCAGTGGATCGTTCATCAACCACAAGGCTTGCGGTGCGGTGACTGTTTCTTCACGGCGCGAACATGAATCGCGTCCATCTTGAGCATCAAAAGCGTCGAGGAAATCAGGCAGTTCCTTTCGCTGAGGATGAAAACCGCGTTTGATGTAGATGCCGCGACGCACAGCCACTTCGAGCTTGCGTGGGCTTCGATAGGATTTGCCGTAGAGACTGAGATCCAGCCGATCTGCGAGCGTCATGATGCTATCATAAATCGCTTCCGCCTCGAGACGCCGAAGTGGGTAGCGCCCATAGTAGTGATTGTTAGGATCGTTGGTAGCATTAACGCCTGAAGCGCTCCGGTAGGCCTGCGACATGACGATGGTCTTATGCAGCCATTTCATATCGAACTCATGGGCAATGAAATCAGCCGCCAGCTGATCTAACACCACGCGAAGCTTGGGCTTCTCGCCGACACTACCGAAGTCGTTTGCCGTCTTGTGAAGGCCTTTGCCGAAATGCCATTGCCAGATACGGTTGACCGCGACCCTAGCAAACAACGCATTATCCTTCGACGTTAGCCAATCGACGAAAGTTTCTCGCCTGCCTTCTCGGAACGTGGTCTCCTTTCGCTCGAAGAGAAAGCCGGGACTCACGGGACGAGTCGTATCGGGGCGTTCTGGATCGCCAGTGCCTAGCACATAGCTGATCTGCTCCAGGCGTTGCGAATCCTCCTCAACGGTCAGAAAGGAGGGCAACCCGTCCGGTCTTGAGATGCGATCACGTTCCCGGCGTAATTTCTCATACTGCTTGCGAATCTCCGGCGGCATCGCAGCGCCGAGCGGCCCTGAATCGATACGCAGGACGGGAAAGTAGTCATCAGCAATCTTCACTTCTTCCGGCGAGCGATCGGACTCTGGCTTGCGAATGACGACCTGAATCTCTTCGGGCAACATCGACAAGCGCTCCTCGTAAAGCTTGCGATGGTAGGGCTCCGCCAATGCGATGAACTCCTTCTCCAAGGCGTCTCGCTTCTCTTCTTGGATCCTGACGTTCTCGCCATGAGTGACAATCTGCTCAATGGTGGCCAGTGGAACCTTGCGAACCGCGAGCGGATCAAAGACGGCCTTCATCCGATAGTAATCATCTTGCGAGATCGGATCGAACATGTGGTCGTGACATTTGGCGCAATGTAGGGTCATCCCTAGAAACGCCGATGAGACGGTCTCGGCTGCAGCGATGGCCAAGCCATGATCGCCATTCGAAGAAGACGTCGCTCCGCGCGAAAGAAATCCCAATGCAAATTGACTGTCAGCACGTGGACGAAGCTTGCGCCGAAATCCCGTCGCGCTCACCTCTTCACGTTTCCGCGATTCGTAGCCGGAGATCTGTGTTCTCACAAACGCATCGTAAGGTATGTTTCGATTGAGAGCACGGATCATCCAATCGCGCCACAGATGAATGCTAGACGCTGCTGGCATCCGATCATCCACATCCGCGTAGCGCAACACATCCAACCAATGACGTGCGTAGCGAACGCCGTGCTGAGAATGCTGGAGCAGGCGATCGACCTGCTTTTCGTAAGCACCGTCCGACGTATCGCTTAGAAACGCGTCTTGCTCCTCAATGGTAGGAGGGAGACCAATCAAATCAAAGCTCAACCTCCTGAGCAGCGTACCACGATCGGCTGACGGGAACTGCTCGACGCCGTTCGCGCGCTGCTCCCGTTCCAACATCTCGTCAACCGAGTTCACAGCACTGTTGCCAGTCGGGAGAGGCTTCAGCGACCAGAGATCATCCAAGGGGCCGCGAGGAATTGCCTCTTCAGCGCCAAGCACTCCGCACACGAGGACCGCAGTCGCAATCATTGCGATCGCGATTGTTAGACCCTGTTTGGTGAATGAGCGCATGGTGTGAAATGATACCGCTATTCGAGCGATCAGTCGATGATATACACGCGCTGCTCCTGTTCCAAGCTGCCATCGACGGTGACAGGCTGTGCTCTCATAGAGAATCCAAAACCGATCAGGATGAACATCCGCTTGAGAGCCTTCTTATAAGGGACTGCGTTTGGAAGGTCGCAATGCCGCGAACCTAAAGGGATAATGATAGTGCAACACCCGCCATGAACATAAAGAGCGAGATGATGAAATCGTAGAACGCAAATTCATTCCATGTCGGATGTTTGAACTGGGCCGCGATGGCATCCACCCAAGCCACTTCCGTCTTGCCGCCTAGCGAGACAATGAGGCTGCCTCCACCAGCAATCATGAGCATATCGAAGCCGCGCAGGGCGTCGATCGGGGCAAGGCGTTGGGTAGAATTGGGAGAACTCATTGCGAATGATGTCTATCTCTACTGCTCTGACCAAGGACGCATCAGAGGTGCCGGTGGTGGCTCGCTCCAGCGCCATCTCGGCCGGTAACGGATGTCCTCTAAGTAAGGCGTTTCCAAACGCCCGCCACCGTTGTGCAATGTGGTCAAGATAGCGTCAAGCGCGCCACTCGTCATTAAGGTGCGCTCGACGTTCCATGTGGGTTCGCCTGTTAGGATCATCTCCTCGATGCCGTTCAAGAGCCATGTGAAGTGCATGGCAGGACGCCCTTCCTGCGTCCAGAAGAGTGCCGAATCGATCTCGTCATCGTCGCGATAACTCCAGGCTGTTGCCCATTCGCCGATCGCGCCGTTGAGTTCGAGGAAATGGGACTTCCAGCCGTCTTCATACTCAAGGGTGAAGAGAAGTGGTTTACCGACAACTTTGCGAAGCGCTTCGAGATCGTGGCTGCTTCGCGGATTCTCTAAGCGCTTAAAGGCCGCTTGGAAGAGTGCTAGATCGAAGCGCTCTTCCTCAAAGGCCCGCCAGACCGCCTCACCTTCGAGCGCTTGCACGGCCTCAATGCCAGTCTCTCCTCTTCTACCGCGCCGCTCTGCTAACACTTGTGCCAATTCAAGCGCGTGGAATCCGTATGCGTCGGTGGATCCGTAGGTGAGGGTGACCATTTCTTTCAGTCTTGCTCGGCGTCGCATATCAATGGCGGGACGTCGCCACGTCGTGGGCAAGGAAGACCCCGCCATGATGGGAATCTTCATTTCCTCAGCGGAATCGTAGAGGAACTTGGCATCCGCCCAGTTGTCAGCCAGGTGTTTGTCGATGAAGATCGGCACGACTTGCTCACTCTGCTCAAAGACCTTCACAATCTCCTCCCAGAAACGCCGTTTGGGATATTGCGTATTGCCGGTGGCAGACTTGGGATAGTCGCCATGCTCGGCAATGAGCAACACGCCATCGACCGCGAGGTTACCCGTACCTAAGGTCAATGCATCGCTGATTGATTCGTAGATGGGAAAGTCATATTGAGAAGCCAATTTCCGACTGGTGTCATTGTCAGGCACCTGATCCGTGTAGAGCGCAGCCAGTCTGAGCGACGATTCCTTGCCCTTGCCGTCCAGGGTGTCCGTCTGGAATAGACGACTCACAATGACGTCGGCGTGCGAGTTATGTCGGTATTCCGTGACAATGGCTGCCACGCGTGGACGTCCGCCGGACTTGAGGAAACCGACGAGATCGAGCACTTCTTCCTTGGTGAGAACATTCACCATGCCAGCGGGCATCAATGACATTGCTGGATCGGTGCCAGGCACACGATGCCGCTCTTCCTTGATGCTTTGTGAAGGTAGAAGGATGGATTCCAGCAATTCCTGTGCAGATTGGGTCGAGCCCAAATTTGAAAGATCGGGGCCAACGACACCACCTGAACCGGTCATCTGATGGCATTGAGAACACCCAGTCTTTTCAAAGGCCTCCTTGCCTGAATGATAGGATCGATTCCCGATCACTGACTCCAAGTCACCATCAAAGTCTGAAAGAGACCAAGCCTTCACTTGCTCTTGGCTCGGCGTTAAGCTCCCGATCCATTCGCGGATCATGGCGACAGCTTCCGTGTCCACGCGCCGATTCACAAGCGGCGGCATTTGGCCAGGACCACGATCGGACAAACGATGCACCAACACCGAGCGTTCCGGCGCTCCCGGAGAGACTAACATCGCATCGTCAATGCCAAAGGTCGAGTGTTGAGGACGTGCTTCGATCAGTTCAGCTCGATTGGGGAACGAGCGGAGTTCCAACTCCATCTTCGCATTGCCTCCCCCGCTCTCGACGTGGCAATTGGAGCAGTTCGTGTGCAAATAGGCACCGACACGCTTGTCGATATCGGCCTTGTGATCGTAGGGATTGGCCATCGGAGCACGCCTTCGGTCTGGCACGTCATTATTGAAAAGGCCCTGTTCTGCGAGTGTCTTGAGTTGATCGCCATGGTCGAGTTGCTGGCCAGTGATGCCTAACACATAGTTCACAGCGCGACTGTGACAGGTGGCGCATTCGGTCCGACTTGGGATGCGCCAATCGATTGCCGCAATGTTCTCCCCGCCTTTGGGTACGAGCACGGCGTCTTTCTGATCCTCCTCCCAGCGATAGCTATAGCCCATCCATTCCTTCTGTTGGCGAAGCTGTACGCGTGTCTCAATCCGTGCGCCATCTCGCTCTAACGTCTGCACGAGTGCCGTTCCGTCAGGAAACTGGCCCTCGCCTGCGCGTGCACCATTGATGAACGCAATCGTCTCGTTTCCAGGAATGGCCATCCAACGCTTCGCCGTCGCTCCATCATGCCAGCCCGGCGCATTCACCACATACGATAGGATTCCCGGTGCCATCGTGTGCTCGAGAGTCGATTGAAATAGGCCCGTCTCACTCAGGCGATGCGGAAACGCGTCGGCAGTTTGAGGTGGCTTGGGTTTGTTCGTCAGCCGATAAACCCCTCCCGCATGATCTACGACCCAGAGATCGTTCCCGATCACTCGAAACGAAGCGATCATCAGCGCGGTGTCTGCCAGTTCTCGATGCCATACCAACGCATTGCCATCGTGTTTCGCGCCCCAGATCCGACCTGTTGAATAGTCGCCATAGATGTAGGCGCCGTCGAGTTCCGACCATTGCGCGCCACGATAAACCACACCGCCCGTCAACGATCGAAACTCCGCATGATGATGTTCGATCGTTGGCACTATGTGAGGAGTTGGGCCGAGCTGCCGGTTCTTGTAAAACGTGTCGCTACCCTCAAACACGCTCCACCCGTAGTTGTCCCCAGGATGCACAAGGTGAGCGGTTTCCCAGAGATCTTGACCGTTGTTGCCCACCCAAATCTGCCCAGATTCTTGATCGATTCCCATTCGCCAGGGATTGCGCAAGCCGTAGGCATAGATCTCTGGTCGTGCGCCTTCCATCTCGACAAAGGGATTGTCCGGCGGGACTTTGTAAGGCTGGTCCACGCTCGACGTCCGCACATCAATCCGCAGCACGGAGCCTAACAAGTCGTTTAGCGTTTGTCCTGAGTTCCACGCATCCGAATCGGACGAACCATCGCCGGTGGTGAGGTAGAGCATCTGATCCTTTCCAAAAGCCATGTCCCCACCATCGTGCCCACCAGATTTCCATTCGATAATGGTGAGTTTGTCAGTGAATCCGTCCTTCGCGTCCATCCGGTAGCGATCAACGTGATCCTTCCGGTTGCGATTCCCTCTGGGCCCATTGCTGAAAAGATAGACAAAGCGGTTCTCCTCGTAGCCCGGATCGAAGATCACCGAATAGATCAGGTGCCCTGGCAGTTCGAACACGAGTTCCGTTTCCGCCGCTTCTGGTGCGTTAGGAAAGCTGACGATCTTGCCCGGCTTGTCCCGATCGCCTCCTTCGAGTACGACCCAAAGATGGTCACGACCAGGTTCTTCGATGAGATACATGGGTGACGACAGATCCACCTCGGGAAACATCCTCTCTACGGTGAAAGGTAACGGCGGTTCCGGCGATCCCACCAGGCGCGATGATAGCCATGGCACGCGTTCGTTCGTTTGAGAATGCAGGCTGACTGAAAGAAACAGCCAAGTGAAAGCGACGACCGCGCACCTACCGCACACACTGAACCAGGCGAGCGCTGCGAGACTGTTCAACTTCATAGAGATTGGTGATGAGGGGTTTGCAGGACATGCGCGAAACGCTGCTGAGATCCGCAGAAACTTCCTAGCTCCCTCGAATTATGAGTGGCGATCATCGTTGTACAGTCTAGCGTCGCCGACAATCAATAATCCATACCACAGACGCCTGG
>CALLLI010000025.1 GCA_938082635.1 uncultured Verrucomicrobiales bacterium | reverse complement strand
TTGGGCTCCGAGAACGCTGAGTATAAGAAGTTCAAACAATTGACAGGCGAGTTGATAGATCTCAGCATCGAGCTGTCGAAAGGGAAGATGGCCCGACTACGAAATCAGTCTGCCGATTCATGAGAACTTCCCACTCACGAGCACGTATCTCAAGCTCCCCTTATTGCAAGCTACCCCCTCCCCTTCGTTTAACATCCCCAAATTCTGTATCCGTTTTTTAGCTAGGATTAAGACGTAATGCCATGAATCTCCCAGAAGATTATGGTTAGCGTTAGGGTGACTTAAACCCATGATATGCAGCATTATACTTGGATTTAGGTGTTATGTCGAGAAACGCTCGAACCTGCACCCTACGGCCCAGCGAACCGCTGCCTCAAATTCATATTTCCGCCACGCAGCACACAGGTCCGCACGAGAGTTGATATTGGACTGATCGCAAAGGCGTTTGGTAGAAGATGGCCAGATCTCATCGATCAACAGAAGGGCCTCCTTCGCCTGATCCTCGGGGATCTGCTTCCACAACAGGCGGCATCGATCTTCATCCAAGCTTGTGAGCAGACGAGCATAGAGTTGGGCGAGCTCCTCCACAATCTCAGGAACGGTCATGTCCTCCCTGATGAGTGAACGCGCGGGAGGTACAGGTGGCGATGCCGTTGCCTGCCTTACTAACACATCAGTTAACATTCCTTCGACTGCAGCTGGCTGCAGCTCGGATACTGACTCCTGCAAACTCGCTATCATCGGCCAGACACCACACATCAGAGTCGCTGCTGCTCCCATCCAGATGAATCTAGAAATAGGTCCATAGCGGAACCACCAGACGGATGGACCGGCAGAAGCCAGTTTCGTCAGCGAGACGGTACTCACTCGCTCAGCGAAAGCGGCTGACACCGTGCTATCACTTGCCTTGTCTTGGAGTAGTGTCATGAGAAGTGGGATCGCCACGGCAATACCGCGACCACGCAAGGCCGAGCGAAGTCGTTCCATGGCTCGTTCGAGCCGTTTCTTTGCCGCGCTTTCTCTAATCCCCAACTTACTTGCAAGGTCGGCGATGCCATCGCCTTCAAGATGACGTAGGACGATGACCTCCCTATCCTTGGTTCGAAGCTCGTTCAGAGCCTGATCCATGACAGGCGAAAGTGCCTGCCAGGATTCCGTTTGCGTCAGTCTTTCTAGTTCCCTCATGGTGTCAGCATGTTGTTCGCGAACTTTGCGACGGTGCTCTAATTTTATCACATCGTTCGCTCGGAAGACGCTCGCTCGATGCAACCACGAGCCAATACGATCACTCGCCTGCAGGCTGGGCATGCGCTTCGCGAAATCGATGAAGACCAGATGGGCGACTTCTTCCGCAAGAGCCGCGTTTCCACACCGACGCTTGGCGGCATCGAAGACCACCGGCAGATAGCGTCTCACAAGGGCATCAAACGCCTCCTGGGAACCGAATTGCACAAACTTCCGCATCAGCGAAGCGGAGTCTTGATCAGAATCACTAGGTAAAAGGACGCCAACCCCAGCCTCGACGACAACTAAAAGAACAATTTGTGCTTCCCAGGCGCTTCTGAGTGGTCCTAGGTTGGCGGCCCGTAACTGTCACATCATGAGCGATTCCTCCCAATCTGAACGTCACCGCCTATATTGGCGCAAGAATCTCACCTGCCTCGGTATCCTGCTCTCGATCTGGTTTATCGTGAGCTTTGGCTTCGGCATCCTCTTCGTCGATCAGTTGGACAAGATTCGCATCCCCGGAACGGGCTTCAAGCTTGGCTTTTGGTTCGCCCAGCAGGGCAGCATCTACGTCTTCGTCGTGCTCATCGCCATCTACGTGCGCTACATGAACAAGCTCGATGCCAACTTCCGTCAGGCAAATTCCTCATCTAATTAAGTCACGCTCATGTTTCTCGCCTGGTCAGCCATTCAACTTTGGACACTCCTCATCGTCGGGTTGTCTTTCGCCCTCTACATCGGCATCGCGATCTACACGCGCACGTCGAAACGCAGTGAATTCTATGTCGCCGGTGGTGGCGTGCATCCCATCGCCAACGGGATGGCCACGGCAGCTGACTGGATGTCGGCCGCGTCCTTCATTTCCATGGCGGGGATCATTTCCTTCCAAGGACGTGACGGCTCTGTCTACCTCATGGGATGGACCGGTGGCTACGTCTTATTGGCACTTCTGCTAGCACCTTACCTGAGGAAATTCGGCAAATTCACGGTGCCAGACTTTGTGGGCGATCGATACTATTCCCGCACTGCACGCCTCGTCGCGATTGCCTGTGCACTCTTCGTTTCGTTCACCTATGTCGCGGGCCAAATGCGCGGTGTTGGTGTCGTCTTCTCACGCTTTCTCGAAGTCGATGTGAATATTGGAGTCATCATCGGCATGACCATCGTCTTCTTCTACGCCGTTCTCGGTGGGATGAAGGGCATCACTTACACTCAGGTGGCCCAGTATTGTGTCCTCATCTTCGCCTTCATGGTGCCGGCGATCTTCATCTCCATCATGCTGACGAACAATCCCATTCCTCAGCTAGGGATGGGCGCGGCACTCACCGGAACTGACGGCGTCTTCTTGTTAGACAAGCTCGATGGCCTCAGCACCGAACTTGGATTTGCCGCCTACACTTCGGGAACCAAGAGCATCCAAGATGTCTTCTTCATCACGATGGCACTCATGGTCGGAACGGCCGGTCTGCCTCACGTCATCATCCGATTCTACACGGTGAAGAAGGTGAAAGACGCTCGAATGTCTGCTTTCTGGGCCCTGCTGTTCATCGCGATCCTCTACACGGCAGCTCCAGCAGTCGCTGCCTTTGCCCGGACAAACATGATCACGACAGTGAGCAACAAGGCTTACTCCGAAATTCCGGAATGGTTTAAGACATGGGAAGACTCGGGTCTCATCGCCTGGAACGACAAGAACAACGACGGGATCGTTCAGTATACGAACGGCCTCGCCTTTGACGGAAAACCAAAGTTTACCGCGGACGCTAGCGGAGAACCCTCTCGCGGTAGTCATGGACAGCGTGTCATCGAGAACGCTTCTGCCGAGGGTAGCAACGAACTGTATGTCGACCGCGACATCATGGTCTTAGCGAATCCGGAAATCGCCAATCTGCCTAACTGGGTCGTTGGCTTGGTCGCGGCGGGCGGACTTGCGGCAGCCTTATCAACAGCGGCCGGACTCTTGTTAGTTATTTCCACGGCAGTCGCTCATGACTTGCTGAAGCGCACCTTGAAACCGGATATCTCCGAGAAGGGCGAGATGCTTGCCGCTCGCTTTGCCGCCTTTGGTGCCGTCATCATTGCAGGCTTGCTAGGAATCTTCCCTCCTGGATGGGTCGCAGAAGTCGTGGCTTTCGCCTTCGGTCTTGCAGCCTCCTCCTTCTTCCCTGCCATCATCATGGGGATCTTCTCCAAGCGGATGAATCGTGAAGGCGCTGTCACAGGGATGCTCGTAGGCATCCTCTTCACGACGAGTTACATCGTCTACTTCAAGTTCATCAATCCAGCAGCGAACAATGCAGATTCCTGGTGGTTCGGCATTTCACCTGAAGGCATTGGCACTCTTGGGATGGTCTTCAATTTCCTATCCGCATGGATTGTGTGTCGCTTCACGCCGGCGCCACCTGCGGATGTGCAAGCCATGGTGGAGAACATCCGCGTGCCCGAGGAGACAGGCTAACACGTGCCCGTTCTCGAGCCGAAGTACAAGCCACCGTGGTGGTTGAAGAATAGTCATGCCCAGACGGTCGCGGGCCGCTTTCTGCGACGGGTCTCGCTCGCGCCCTACAAGCGGTCGCGGATGGAACTGGCTGACGGTGACTTCCTAGACCTTGATGGGCTCTCTGCCGGACATGATCGGGTCGCAATCCTCGTGCATGGTCTCGAGTCCTGCGCCGAAGCACCCTATGTCCGCGGCATGGCGAAAGGCCTCTTGGATGACCAATGGGACATCGTCGCCGTGAACCTTCGCGGGTGTAGCGGCGAACCTAACCGACTTATACGCGCCTACCACAGCGGTGCTACCGATGATCTCCAGGCTGTGATCGATCACGTGAGGGAGCAAAAGCCGAAGGCTCCCATCGCACTGGTAGGATTTAGTTTGGGCGGGAACATCGTGCTGCGCTACTTGGGAGAACAAGGTGATCAAGTGAGCCAGCAAGATATCGTTTTAGGGGCAGGTATCTCTGTCCCTTGCGACCTCGACGCCTGCGCGGAGAAATTCGCTCAGCCCGAGAACCGGTTCTACATGAAGCGCTTTCTCAGAATGCTTTTCCAGAAGATCAGGCACCGGCAACGCAAATTTCCTGGCACCATGGACTACGAGTCGATCCTCAATTCAAAGAACTTCCACGAATTCGATAGTCAGTTCACAGCACCGGTGCACGGATTCAGCTCCGCTCAAGACTATTGGTTGAGTTGCAGTGCTAAGGCCACGGCTCAGGCCATTGCGATCCCCACGTTGCTTCTCAATGCAGAGGATGACCCATTCCTCACACCAGGCTGCCATTTGCTAGAAGAGGCCAAAGATCATCCCTACTTGCACGCAGAGCGAACATCTCAGGGTGGTCACGTCGCCTACATTACAGGTCTGTTCACCGCCCCTTACCATGAACAGCAAGTCCGGAGTTTCTTTGGGAAGGCTATGCAAGAATCGCTTTAGCGACTTCGCCATGAACATCGGTTAGTCTGAAATCACGGCCTGCATGCCTATAGGTGAGTTGCTCGTGATTCATTCCAAGGAGATGCAAGATTGTCGCATGCCAGTCGTGAATGTGCATCTTGTCAGTGACTGCCGCATAGCCATGCTCATCGGTGGCCCCATAGCTAAAGCCACCTTTCACGCCACCACCTGCCATCCAGGCCGTGTAACCCTTATTGTTGTGGTCACGCCCATTACCGCCTTGGCTGTGTGGAGTGCGACCAAACTCACCTGCCCAGACGACCAACGTGTCTTTGAGCAAATCGCGTCGTTTAAGATCCGCCAGGAGACCTGCAATAGGCTGATCAATTTCACCACAGCGATTAGGCAAATCTGTCGAGAGGTTACGATGATGGTCCCAATTCGAATGTGTCAGCTCGACAAAGCGAACGCCAGCTTCTGACAAACGACGCGCCAAGAGACATTGGCGACCAAAGCTATCGGTATCACTCCCATTGATGCCGTAGAGCTCGCGAGTCTCCTTGGACTCGTCCTGAACGTTCATGAGTTCAGGCAGTTCATCTTGCATGCGGAAGGCGAGTTCATAGGACTCGATCATGCCTTCAATCTCAGGTTGGTATTGATCGTGTTTGAGCTGCTTGCGATTGAGATTCTGGACAAAGTCGAGCTGCATCCGCTGCTGTTCTCGGTCAAGCATTGGATTGGCGATGTTAGGAATCGCCTCTCCCTTTCCGCGGTGGCGGGGCCCTCTTGCCGAGCGCCCAAAGCGGGCTCCCTGATAGACAGCCGGAAGGAAGCTGCTGCCGAATGCTTGTGTGTTACCCGACGGCGGATTCAGAGCGACGAACCCCGGAAGATTTGCATTCTCGGTCCCCAAGCCATAGAGCGTCCAAGCGCCTAACGAAGGCCTTACAAACTGGAAGCTTCCCGTATGCATCTGGATCTGTGCTTGTGGGTGATTCGGCACGTCCGTGTGCATGCCATGGAGCATGCAAAGGTCATCAGCATGCTTGGCGAGTCCTGGAAATAGCTCAGACATCCAGAGGCCACTCTTGCCGTGCTGCGCGAACGACCATGGCGATCCCATCAGCGCATTGCTACGCAGTCTAGCATTCTTTCCAGGCTTGCCATCGTCTCTCTTGAGCGCCGGCTTGTAGTCAAACGTGTCCACATGCGAAGGCGCTCCGCGCATCGAGAGAAAGATGACGCGCTTGGCACGAGCCGGGAAATGAGCGGGCTTGGGAGCCAACGGGTCTATCCGCGTTTCAGATTCTGCTCGTGCTTGCTGGTGAGCTAGTGCAGCAAAGGCGAGGTAACCAAATCCGCTAGAGATCGACTTGAGGGTGTCTCGACGTGAGAGTGTACCTGGAAGTTCCATGACGTGGGTAGTTGAGAATTAGTTGATGTAGCGAAACTCCGCCGAAGCGAGCAGGCTCTGACAGAAGCTCTCAAGGGAAAGCTGTGAGTGGCCCAGCTTTCGACGAGACTTGCCTTTGCTAGAGGCTATATAAAATGTGCGGAGATAGCGCAAAGCCGCAGCTAACTCTTGCTCGCTGGGATCCCTACCATAAGCAACCTGATAGGCTCGAGACACCCGGTCGCGAGGCTTAGCGGCTTCGTTCGCCACTCGCTTGGCAAACGCCTTACTTTGAGCGATGACAAAGGGATTGTTCATCATGTAGAGCGCTTGTCCTGGCACACTTGTCGATTCGCGAGTGCCGGTGACCAAGTTCGTGTCCGCAGCATCGAAGAGCGCGAGACTTTGAGGCACCGCATCACGAATCATCGGCAGATAGACCGAGCGGTATTCAAAAGAAGCCCCGGTATCGCCGACGCCGCGCAGACGAGAACCGAAGCCAGGATCTCCTAGCGCTCCCACCTCTGAACCCAAGGGCCGTTCAAGATCGAGCTGACCGCTCGCATGAAGCAAAGAGTCGCGAAAGGCCTCAGCATCGAGCCGCCGAGGCCTGTGACGCCAGAGAAGTTCGCTGGTCGGATCAATCCCATGATGACTAGCATTGAATTTAGAACTCATTCGATAGGTGCTTGAATGGACGAGCGTGCGCACGAGCTGTTTGACCGACCAACCATCGTCCATGAAGCCAATGGCCAGTTGGTCCAGCAACTCCGGATGCGTCGGTTGAGCACCAGAGACACCGAAATTATTCGGTGTATTCACGAGAGATTGTCCAAAGAGGTGCTGCCAAGCACGGTTCACGAAGACACGCGCGGTAAGAGGATTGCTCTTCGAGGCAAGCCACTCGGCCAATTCCAAACGTCCGCTGTGAGTTGCTGTTGGCTTCGCCGATGTGGACGTATGAGGAAGGACCTGAAGAAAGCCTCGATCAACTTCTGGCCCAGGTTTATCCACCTCTCCGCGGATCAGCACTTTAGTAGGACGAATCAACGCCGCCTCTTGCGCCCCCATAGCAAGCGCCTTCATCGTTCCCGTTTTCAGATCTATGCTGTCTAACTTTGATCGTAAAAGCGCCGTTGATGAACGCAGACGCTGGAAGCGACGATTAAGATTCTGCGTATCCGGCGTCTGACTACGCCGCTGGCGAGCACGCTCGCGCACCACTTCTGCAAGCTCTACCTCCGATTTACTCAGGCGCGTTCTTAGAGCAGCCATTTCCTTCCGAGTGTAACTTCTCAGGGCCACAGAATCCTTCTGAGGCAACTCTAACAAATTCGTGGCACGTCGAGTATTCCCTTGATTGATCGTCCCGAAGAAGGTCTTGGTGTTATTGAAGATTCCGGCGAGAGCATAGTAGTCGGTCGTTGGGATCGCGTCTGATTTGTGGTCGTGACACCGCGCACACGAAACCGTCAGTCCCAGCACGGCTTGCGACATCGTATCGATCTGCTCATCAACAAGATCGGCAGCGAACTGACGAGCGTCTCTTTCGTTCAGCCCTTTCGGACCGATCGCGAGGAATCCAGTAGCCACAAGATGTTCCTGCCATTCCGCGTCATTACCAGCGGGAAGGAGATCACCTGCAATCTGCTCCCTAACAAATTCGTCATAGGGTTTGTCTGCATTAAAGGCATCGATAACATAGTCTCTGTAGCGCCATGCCTGCGGAAACGTGGTGTTGATCTCCTTTCCACTCGACTCCGCGTAACGAGACACATCCAACCAATGCCTTCCCCAGCGTTCGCCAAACTGACTGCTGTCTAGTAAGGCCTCGACCTTGTTTGCATAAGCGCCTTCTGTATCCTCGTGCCAGTCTCTGAGAAAGGCAGCAACCTCATCAGGGCTCGGAGGTAGCCCTATAAGATCTGTATTCAACCGTCTGAGAATCGTCTCCGGCTTCGCTTCCTTCGCTGGCTTAAGCTGCTTCTCCTCGAGCTTGGCTAGGACGAAGTGATCTAAGTTCTTTCGAGGCCAGCTTTGATCAGCGACTGCTGGTAACGGTACTTGTTTCGGAGATCGAAAGGACCAGTGTTCGCGAGCGGCTTCGATATCCATCTCTCGGCTGACCACTCCCTCAACGGGTTTCCGTGGAACGGGTGCGCCCATCTGGATCCATTCACCGATAGCTTCTATGGCAGCGTCGGGAAGCTTCTCCTTAGGCGGCATTTGATAGTCCTCATCGAACCAACTTATCGCCTTCATTAGCAGACTAGCTTCGGGATCGCCTGGTACGATGGTATCACCAGAATCACCTCCGCCTCGCAAGCCGGCTCTGGTGTCGAGAACAAGCCCGCCTTTGATCTTCTCTTCAGCCGAGTGACAACGATAACAGTGCTCTGCCAGAACGGGGCGAATCTTCGACTCGAAGAAATGGGATTGAGCCTGCGATAGATCCTCATCTCCTTTCCCCTCTATGGTAGGAGCTAGCGCGAAGAGGGCGCTTATAGCAAAGCTGAAAGATTCAGTGAAATTCATAAGTGAGGTCTCGGATCCTGCGAACAGTGCCGTCCACATTCACAAGTAACCTCACGCGAATGACGCTTCTATGACGGCATCATGACAGGCCTGTCATCTAGCAAATTCTGCGGCCCTACCACCCGATTTAGAGGCTAGTCTTGAATGCTCCATCAGGCGCGATCAATTCCTCGACCAATGGCTTTGCCTGAGATGCGGCCTCGTCTTCTCCTTTATCCGTCTGCCCCGCATCCTCGTTCTCCGCCTTTGGTGTGTTCTCATTGGCAGCCTTCTCAACTTCTTGAGCTGCCTTCTTTTCCGCTTCAGCTTTGTCGTATTCTACCCGATCCATCATAACGAGCTGAACCCGCGGGGGATTCACCGTTTCTGGCTCATCCTTATCGCTCTTCTCAGGCTTTGAACTGCTATCGCTCTTCGAGACCTTTGCGGGCAAGATAGGACGAAGCACAATACGCTCACTTGCCACCCCTCCTCGCATTAATTCTTTCCTAACAGCCTTACAACGCTCTTCGGTGAACCACTTGTTCGCGGCAGCCTTTCCCTTCCCGACGGTATAACCATAGACAATGATCATGTCTTTGTTCTTCTCCAAGGCTAGAGCACTCCCCAAGAGGAACAGCCCTTCGCGATCTTCTTTGGCTGGGGTCACTTTTCCGCTGCCGAAGAAGATCTCTTTGGACTTGGAGAAGAGATCAGAGGCAACCACTGGTTTGAGAACGTTCGTCAGCCCCGTTCCCGCCGAGGTGATGACTGGATCCTGAGAAGGCTGATCGGTTAGACTAAATTCTACCCGGCGAAGTTTGTTAGCGGTTCCAGACTCCTCTGGGTAATTTGCCGGTGTCCCCATGACTTCAAAGAAAAAAGCATCAATATTGTAGGTCTTCTTCAGGTAAGCGACTACATTATCACAACGAGTCTTGCTGAAATAAGCGTTGGTTCCAGGATCACCTGAACTGTCGGTGAAACCAAACACATAGACTTTCTGATTGAAGTTCTCTTTGCGCCACTGCCGGCCAAGGCGATCGAGCTTTGCCATCTCGGAAGAATTCAACCGCGACACGGTTGAACGACCGCTTCTAAAATAAATTTTAAAGGTACCGACCATCTCATGCACGGTGCGAGCAACAGGTCTCGCAGGTGTCTTAGATAGATCAGACGTGGTAACTTCAATATCGGTGGGAACACCTAACTGAAGATCAATCTGCAGATCGTACTTCGGTTCTGGAAAGCTGGCATGGAGCGTCTTTCTCATGCTTGCAAGAGTCTTCGACTGGGCGAGCCCCTCCAATCTCACATGGTTTCCCTCATCTATCTTGAGCGCAGCACGCTGCGTGGTTCGCAGAAAACCAGGTAAGAAGGCCTTCACTTGGTCCTCCCACTGTGGCTTCTGAACAAAGCGATCTTCTATCAAATCATTGATCACGAGCATGCCTGGCATTGCCTCCTGGATCAGCTTCACATAGGCTTCTGTGCTGCCCTCTGGAACCCTTCCTGAAAGAAGAAAGGTGCGGTCGGGCGCCGCCCAAACGGAAAACGAAGCTTCCGGCTTGCCCGCGGTCTTCAGAGCGTCTTCAAACCTAACACCAGCAGGCAACGTTGATTTGATGCGGGTGGCGACGTTTCTGCTGGCTTGAGGACTCAAAACCTCGCCGGACAACGTGACCACCGTGTTGGTCAGCTGTAGGTCGAAATTTCGCACTTTCTGAATCTCGGTAAAGTCTAGCTGATCCACTCTAGATCCCCAGATGAACAGTTCACACTGGTGATCCAATTTTATTTGGTCATCGATCACGAATCGCTCGCCGAGGTCGTTGACGATGGCCTCGAGGATCTTTGCTTTGGCTTCCAAATTGGACATCCTTCCAGACACCACCAATCGCCTTCCTGGAAATTCTATGATGTGAACGTCCGGAAAAATGCCAGCAGGCTCTGGAAGCGCTTGGGCATTGCCTTCCTCGCCTGGAGTGAGACCCACTTCCCCACCATCTCCTGTAACCGGGACTACCGGTACTTCATCGGGAACATGCAGAGGCTCCACATACTGCTTCTCCTCGAAGGCAAACTTGGTGTACACAAAGTATCCCAGGGCGAGGAACACGAATGGAACGACCAAGACAGCGAAGCGGTTTAACATAATGATAGAACTTGGAAGGCCTTCGGCCATCCTAAGCACTGCCACCCTGAGCGTCCATGGAATTATCACGGTTTTCAAAGGACTCAAGCGCCAGCTCAGTCTGAATTCCCACGCTTTTTGTTATTATCATTTTTGAATTGGCGAAGGCCTTTCCACTTTCATCAAGTTCTCGTTGTCATCTGCCGGGCAAAGATCCATCCTCGCCGCCACAAACCCACTTGGCACCATACTATAAATCATGAGCAACCCGGATTCGTCACAAGGAAATGAAAGTTCTGAAATGGCCGAGATCATGGCCAAGCCTGCATCCGGGCGCCTGAAGAGCTATGCGACGAAATGCGGGCCCGGTTGGCTTCAAGGAGCCATTACACTCGGTGGCGGATCACTGGCTGGCTCTCTCTATCTCGGAATTATCGCTGGCTACGGTTTCATGTGGCTTCAGCCCATCGCCATGGTGATGGGAGTCATCATGCTCAGCGCGATTGCCTACGTGACCTTATCCACAGGTCAGCGCCCATTTGGCTCCATTAATAGGAACGTGAGCCCGTTGCTCGGCTGGGGCTGGTTGATCGCCACCCTCATGGCGAACATCGTCTGGTGCCTCCCACAGTTCTCGCTCGGCACGGCTGCCATTCAGCAGAATCTGATTCCTAGCCTCAACAACCCAGACTCGCTGAAGGAAGAGTTCGGCATCGGCATCGTCCTTCTTATTCTCGCGACGACAGTCATCTGGTTCTACAACTCAGGGGGCAAAGGCGTGAAGATCTTCGAGACGATTCTCAAGGTCATGGTTGCCGTGGTTGTCCTTAGTTTCTTTGGAGTGGTCCTTCGGCTCGCGACCACGCTGCCGTGGGGAGAAATCTTTGCGGGGTTCATTCCCAATCTGAAGCTGCTCACCACTCCCGCGCCTCTCTACGAAGAAGCCATCGCAGCTACTGGCGATAGCGCTAGTTTCTGGACCAATTACGTTGTCAGCACACAGAAAGACAAGATGATCGCTGCCTTCGCTACCGCCGTGGGGATCAACATGACTTTCCTGCTCCCCTACTCAATGCTGAAGAAAGGCTGGGGAAAGAACCATCGCGAACTGGCCATCTTTGATCTCTCGACCGGCCTCATTATCCCTTACGTGCTCGCCACCGCTTGTGTCGTCCTAGCTGCGGCCTCACAGTTTCATGGCAAATCCAATGACGTCCTGCTCGATGATGGCGGCATCAATCCGAAGATGGAAGTGGCTTTCAACAAGCTCCTCGACAAGCGCCTCGCAACGACTGACGAAACTTATGCAAGCCTTTCTCCAGAAGCCAAACAGCCGCTTCGCGAATTCGCTCCAGAAGGCGACCGACGTCTCGCAGCGATGCTCGTCGAGCGAGATGCCTTCAATCTCGCCTCATCGTTAGAGTCGCTCACGAATAGCAAGACCATTGCTCAAGTCGTCTTCGGTGTCGGTGTGCTAGGAATGGCGCTTTCCACGATTATCATCTTGATGCTCATCAGTGGCTTCACCTTCTGCGAGATGCTCAATGTCTCCTCTGAAGGTCCTATGTTCCGGGTGGGCTGTATGATTCCTGGGATTCTGGGTATCTTTTTCCCCGTTGTCTGGGCTGGGCAATCCAAAGCGGCTCTCGCTATTCCGACCTCGGTAATTGGCGGTGCCTTACTCCCAATCGCCTACTTCACTTTCTTCCTCTTGATGAATTCCCGCCGTCTGCTCGGCGAAGCCATGCCCAAAGGCAAGACCCGCGTTGTTTGGAATCTCCTCATGGGCGCAGCGACGTTGGTTGCCACCTTCGCCTCCATTTGGGGACTGAAGGACAAGACCTTTGGAGCGAGTAAGTTCCCCATCGGCATGGTCTTTATCGGTGTGCTCGCCGTGATGTTAGTCATAGGAACATTCACCTTCCTCGCGAAGAACAAGAAGCCCGCCGCGACCGTCTAACGGAAAGCGAACCTTATAGGGTGGCTTTCCAAAGTCGCCTATCCGGGATCGGCATGCTTCCCGTTTGGAACTTCTCCCTTGCCCTAGAAACGGCAAGGGAAGTTCAGATGAAGTGACGCGCGAAGATAGCCACCACTCGCCACACCCTATGGGTGTGCACGAAAGGGCCCACTTGTCATTGTCGCGTAGTTCCCGAAATCAGACGCCACCGAACGGTGACATGCACCACCTCGGCGAAATGCGCGACCGTCTAACGGAAAGTCGCGCCACGGCTACTTACACTTTCTTTAAGACAGTCGCCCACATCAAGAAGCTGTAGGCAGCTAACATGACCCAGAAGGCCAGTCCCTTAAAGACATCCCCATCCAACGGGATAGGCAAGAGACGCATGAGCAACGCCACGCCAGCAAATATCAGTGAGGTCTTCACTGATATCTTTGTAGGTGCATTAGGCGTCATTGGAGCGCGGGAGCTTAACTTAATGCTCGCGGCAGAATTTTTCGAAACGATCGAGGCCTTCCTTGATCACATCAAGGCCACAAGCATAACTCATGCGAACAGTGTTATCCGCGCCAAAGGCCTCGCCAGGAACGACAGCCACTTCATGGCGACTGAGGAGCTTCTCAGCGAAGTTGACAGAGGTAAGACCCATCTCGCCGATATTGACGAGCATGTAGAACGCCCCTTTCGGCTCAACAACGCTGACGTTATTGATTGATTGCAAGCGTCCAAGCATGTATTGGCGACGCACATCAAATTCATCACGCATGTCATCGACTACCGCTTGATCGGCCTTGATCGCAGCAAGAGCACCATACTGAGCGAAGGTCGTCGCGTTCGACGTTGAATGGCTCTGCAGGATATCGATCGCTTTGGCGATCTCGGGCGAAGCTGCCGTGTAACCTAAGCGCCAGCCTGTCATGCTGTAAGCCTTGCTAAAGCCGCCCACTGTGATCGTAAGATCACGGATTGTAGGGCTGATGGAGCCGATGCTGAAGTGTGGCGTTTCGTCGTAGACCAGCTTCTCGTAGATCTCGTCTGAGAGGATCAGAATGTCTTCGCCTTCAGCCACTTCAGCGATGGCACGCAATTCCTCTTCAGAATAAACAGCGCCTGTCGGATTGCCCGGCGAATTGATGATGATCATCTTCGTCTTGGGAGACATGGCGTTCTCGAACTCTTCAGCCGTGATCTTCCAGCCGTTCTTCTGTTGGGTCTCGATGATCACTGGCTCAGCGCCAATCATGCGGACCATTTCAGGATAGCTGGTCCAGTAAGGAGCGGGAATGATCACCTCGTCACCAGCATCACAGCAGGCAAACAGAGCATTGAAACAGGAGTGCTTAGCACCGCAGTTCACCGCCACTTGGACCGGACTATACTCAAGCTTATTCTCAACGAGGAGCTTCTCGGCAATGGCCTCGCGAAGCTCAATCATACCTGAACTCGGAGTGTACTTCGTCTTGCCCGCGTTCAACGCGTTGATCGCGGCCTCCTTGATGAAATCAGGGGTGTCCGCATCAGGCTCACCGGCCCCGAAACTGCAGACATCTTTGCCCTCTTTAATCATCGCTTGCGCTTGCGCAGTGATGGCCAAAGTCATTGAAGGTTCTAAACTAGCGATGCGAGATGATACGAAATCCATAGCGATAAAAGGTGCCTTACTGGCCATTCGTCCATGGGTAAAGCAAGTAGGAAATCGAATTTATCCTTGGCGATCTGGGCCATGAGCTCCTATGCTCTAAGCCCTTCTTATTCGATGGCAACGCTCACTCGCAAATACAACCCATCCTGAACGGAAGAGGATCTGAAAGTGACCTCATTTCCGAACTGCGCAGCCGAGCCGTCCTTACGACTCCATTCCTGAAGATCCAGGAAGGACTGAATTTCCATAACCACTCCTTCCAATCCGGCAGCGCGGGCGAACGTAAGCCCTCGTTCTTTTGAGTCTTTTTAGGGGCTCAGGAAGTCTCGACGATTTGCTCCCTGTAGAATCTGTACCGAAGTAGAATTTTAGGAGGTTGGCCACCCCATCTCCATCAGGGATCCGCCGCCGGGCCGATAATCACCGCATCATTCTGCCCGGGGAAGAAGCGAGCCTGCCAGGAAGCCAAGGTCATTCCTGCTGTCGGCGTACCGATGGTGAGTGTGTCAAACACCACCGGGAAAGCATTCGTAGGACGCGCCTCCCCCGGAGGGTAGAGGAACCGAGCAGAAGCTTGGGAGATTTTTAGGATGATCATCGTCCCCTCTAGAATGGAACTGCTTAACTGACAGGCCACGACCACGTCCAAAGGCACGCTTGGGCTGATGATAGTTTATTGTAGATCAAACGTGATCTCTCCGTCAACCGCCATGAACGTTACCGCGTCGGCAATCTCTTCATCACGCTCCGACACCTGGCCATCCCTATCAGCGTCGCGAAACAGTCTTACCGATTCAAGCTGCGCAAGTTCGTCCAGGGTACCGCTTGCTATCAATTTGAGCTCTTGCACCATCACAGGAACTGCCTCCGCGATCAGATTTAGGTTTGTGACAGGTAGAATACCATCAACAAACATAACCCTTCGCTCCTGAGGCTCTCCTCCGCCCTGACGTTCAGCCAGCTCAATGTCAGCCTGTAGCGCATAAAACTCAGACCTATTCCCGAAACCTCCCACGCCTGGCATCGTCGCTGTGAATGTCACCTTGTTAAAGGGGGAAGGCGGGAGGTTATTGGCCAACCAGGAACCGCCTTGTAACACCTGCGCCTGCCCGAGAATAGCTGAATAATAGACCCTGGAGGAATCTCGTCTAAGTTTAATATGGTCCCAGTCGCTTTGCCAACGCCCACGCTCCCTGTATTCTCAACCTGGAGCTCATCATTGCCTCCAGCACTCAGGGCGATCCCCCGCCCATTGTTCCCATAGATGCTGTTGTAGAGAATCGGATTACAGGTCGTGCTAGGAGTACTCACAAACACACCATCATTGCCGCTGAAGGCGATGGTATTGCCTGAGTAGCCGATCGCCACCACGCCACCCACTAGTGAGACGCCTGCACTCATCGGAACAGACTTGGAATGAATATCGCCGTCAGCTCTGGAATCGGGTAGGAACGGGACTCGAACCCGCTCCCCCCACACCACCGGCCATACGGAACCGTAGCACGGCGGTTCCGAGATGTTACATTATCCGTTAGGATAATAAACGGAGATCCACTGTTCTTTGATCGAGGGCACTCC
>CALLLI010000024.1 GCA_938082635.1 uncultured Verrucomicrobiales bacterium | reverse complement strand
TATTCGTTGAGATCCAGTGGCTGGGACTTTTAGTCACCGCGGAATGCTTGGGTTCGATACTGTGGCGACTAAAAGTCACCACCACCAACCAGTCAACGCGACTACGTTAGTATTGGGCTGGAAATTAGTGACGGCGCTTGGTATAGCTGATGGCAAAGGCCGCCGTTGTAGGAGGTCTCGCGATTCAACTGCCCCGTATCAAACCCTAATGCATAGCCAGCGGTCGCCGAGTGGCAACTCAAGCACTCACCTCGACGAGGATAGTGCCAAGTTTGAGAAGTAGGTGAACCTGAAGTCTGGATGGTGAACGTCTCGTCGAAGCCAGCCTCGGCGACGAGAGTGGCCTCCGTTTGCTCGTCATTCCAACGGTAGGTGACGCCGTAGATGCCATCGCTTGTTTTCACCAGAAAACGCGTTTCCAAACGACGGTGAGGATCCGATGCCTCATTCGGGGTGAGATCGAGCTCGAAGTGCTTGATCCAGACTTGGCCTGTGGGAAACGACCAAGATTCATTCTCAACAAACTCGATTCGATCGGCGAGATCTGGGATTGAGAACCAACGTTGTTTCACCGCACCATCTGACCAGAAGGACACATTCGTTTCGTAGGGCACGATGCCAGGATTCGGTGTCAACGTTGCGAGATCGCTAAAGGCACCGGTGGCGCTCAGGGTGGTGGGCAGGCTTGATCCAGGCTCATCTTCTGCTCTCACAATCCGATAGATAGGGCCACCATGACTGCCAGCAAGGATATCGCCGTTGGTGGGATCGATCCCGAAAGAGGTGACGTCTGGGACGTCGAGCAAGTGATCGACCCGATCCACCGAGCCATTACTCTTGAAGTGCATCGCCCAGACACGATTTGACCCGTAGTCTCCAAAGATATAGGCTCCGTGGAGGTTGCTGAGACCATCCCTACGGTAAACCCGTCCGCCCGTAACGGACTGACCTTCACTCCGACCGTAATCGTAGATGGGATGAGTGGGCACAAAGCCCGGAGGCGGTGTTTCCCCGCCCGGGCCGAGATCGAAATCCTCCGTACCTTCGCGATAGCTCCAACCATAGTGATTTCCGATCCTGACAAGATTCACCTCCTCACGATCAGCTTGTCCCACATCGGCGCAGAAGAGGCGATCTGTGGGCAAGTCGATGCAGAATCGCCAAGGGTTCCGGAACCCTGCTGCCCAGAACTCGGTGCGCACCTCTGCCGGGTCGGTTGCGAACCCCATGTAGCTGGTAAGACCAATGTAAGGGTTGTCAGGTGGAATGGCATAAGTGCCAGAATGCACCGCAGGATGAGCATTCGGGGTCAAGCTTCCTGGTTTCTGGTCGACATCGAGACGCATGATGCCACTGAAGAAATCTTTATCGATGAATCTGCCATTATCATAAATATCATCAGCACCTCCTTCGTCACCAAGTGAAACATACAGGTAGCCATCGCTACCGAAGTGGAGATCGCCGCTGTTGTGGTTATCCTGATCATCCTCCTGGGTGATCAACGGGACCTCACTGCTAGGATCGGCTTCATTGGGATCACTTGAGGACACGGACATTCGTGACACACGCTAGAACAGATCGCCATCTTCAGAGAAGGAATAGAAGATGTAGAAATACCCATTCGTGGCATAGTTAGGATTAAATGCGAGCCCAAGCAAGCCAGACTCACCCTGCTTTTCTACAGTGCCCTCGAGATCAAGAAAGGTCTCTTTGTCAGTTCCAGGCAAATTGGTTAGAACCGTGATCTTACCCTCTTTCTGAGCGATAAACAGGCGGGCGGTTTCCCCTGGAGGGCTGACCATGGACGATGCTTGGTTGTACGACGACAGGCTCGTGAACGCGACCTCCTTCATGTAAAATTCCGCAGGAGCCGCTGCGGGAAGAGCAAGCGTTGTGTTCGCCGCTCGCACCAGAGACTCGGCGCGTGTGAGGGGTGCCGCGACCGCCAGCGCGCACAACAGGAGGATAAGCGCATGGGGGGATCTCACGGCGGCCCAAACTAAAGCCACTCCCAGCGCCTGTCCATGCGGTTCAGAATGGAACGCCTGAGAACCTACGACCCGCTAAGGAGTCCCCCTTGCCTCCCAGGACGATTCAGCACATATTCACGTGTGCGATTCGCCTCCATCATTCTCCTAGCTCTCGGCCTCTTTGCGGCCTCGGCAACGCCTGAAGTGGCGCCCAAGGGGCGAGTAGTCGTTCTTCTGGAGCCGGGTTGTCCCATCGCTCGCTTCGGTCTCACAGCTCTGCGGGAGTGCTTCGAGACGTTCGGCCCACAAGGAGTTCGTTTCCAAGGGCACGTTCCGAACCGTCTCGCCACGGAGGCGTCCGTCGCCACCTATCGTGAGAAGTTCAGCATCCCCTTCCCCGTCTCCCCTGATTCGCTGCAATTGAAAGCAACCGAACTGGGGGCGGCTATCGTTCCTGAGGTATTCGTTTACGATGCCAAGGACACGCTGATTTACCGAGGAAGGATTGACGATGCCTTTGTCGCCATTGGCAAACGTCGCCCCAAAGCCCACACTCACGATCTCAAACGCACGCTCACCGCGCTCCTGAACGGAGATCCAATCCTTATTTCCCAAACCACTCCGGTGGGTTGCGCCATCACCTCTTCCAAACTCGATCTCAACAAACTCGATCCCAAATAAGTCATGAAGCTCCCAAGCCTAACCCTTCTCCTCACCACGCTCATTGGCCTCACGGCGGCCTCGGGTCAGGTGACTTTCAACGAGCACATTGCCCCGCTCATATATAACAATTGCACCGTGTGCCACCGTGAAGGTGAGATCGGGCCGATGCCCATGACAAACTACGAGGAAGTTTCGGCCGTTGCTCGGGCTATCGACATCGTTGTGCACGACGGTACTATGCCTCCTTGGCCACCAGATCGCGACTTCAGCCGCTTCGTCGGCGAACGTGGACTGACCGATCCACAGAAAGCGCTGATCACCGAGTGGGTTGACGCAGACATGCCTGAAGGCGATCCCGTATTGGTCACGCAGCTGCCAGATTTCCCCGAAGGTTCCGTCTTAGGCGAGCCTGATGTCACCCTCACGATGTCAGACGCCTACGAGATCAAGGGAAACGGACGCGATGAGTATCGTGTCTTTGTCTTACCTACGGGACTAACAGAAGACAGGGATCTTGTTGGCGTCGAATTCCGCCCGGGCAACGCTGAGATCGTCCATCATGCGCTCATCTCACTCGATAGCTCAGGCCAAGCTCGGAAACTCGATGCTGAGGATAGCGCAGAAGGCTATCCCGCGTTCGGAGGCTTTGGAGAAAACATTTCCGCGCTTGATGGCTTGGCCTACCCAGGCTGGGTCCCAGGAGCCACGCCCCGATTCTTCCCCCCTGGCACTGGCCTGAAACTCCCGGCGGGCTCAGACATCCTCTTACAAGTTCACTACGCCCCTTGGCCCTCCAGCGAGAGCGACCAATCTAGCCTCAATCTCTTCTTCGCCGACAAACCCGTCGAGCGCTACATCCAGGCGCGTCTCATGTTGCCCACGGATCTCGTCGATTCAGACAACGAATATTACAAGCTGAATCCACTCATCGGTGCTCTCGCCGGCGGCATCATCACCGCAGGAATCAATGCCTTCCTTGGTGAAACAGTCACGGCCAGCGACGCACGTGATCTTGGCCGCAATGCCACCCTCGACACCGTCTTTGGCGATCAAGTGGGTGGCACTGCGGCTGGCTTTCTTCAGTTTGATATCCAGGCGAACCGAAAGGAAACCTATGTCGGCAAATGGGAAATTGAGAAAGACATCAGTCTCGTAGGAGTTTGGCCGCACATGCATTACCTCGGCACTGGTTGGGAGATCATTCTCGAACGTCCTGACGGCACCACTGAGAACCTGATCCGCATCGGCGAGTGGGATTTCAACTGGCAAGGCAACTACACCTTCGACCGCTACATTCACGCACCGAAAGGCTCACGAATTCTCGCGACAGCGGGTTACGACAACACGTCTAACAACTTCTCAAATCCTAACCGACCACCTAAGGACGTCAATTGGGGAGAGAAGACCACCGATGAGATGTATTTCCTCCCCTTTAGCTATGTCGACTATCAACCTGGCGATGAGAATATCTCCTTGCAGGACCTCACTCATGGCGACTTGCCGACCTTTCGCGTGGATGGCCTGACTGAAGATACCATCCAGTTTCGCCTGCAGAATCAGGACAACACCTACTACATCGAACATTCAGCCGACATGCACCTCTGGCAACGCGTCTCCTCGACCGAAACCGATGCCGATGCCGATTGGAGAACGATCTCGATGCCGCGCACCGAAGATTCTGCCGGGTTCTACCGCGCTGTGATCTTCCCATAGAGAGCAGCTTTCCCCTTGCGGGAAAAAGCTTTCCTGGAAGCAGCGACGCCAGTAATCTTCGGGTGTTTAAAACCCGACAATCAATAGAACTCATGAGCACTTCATTCAATCGCCGCAAGTTTCTCGGAACCAGCCTCGCCACGGCGGGCGCTAGCGTTCTCCAATCCACCAGTTCCTGGGCCAGTACCCGTGGGGCCAACGAAGATATCCGTGTCGCCATTCTCGGTGTCGGCGGGCGTGGAGGCGGCCATGTGAGTGAGTTTGCCAATCTCAAAGGTGTTCGCGTCGTCGCTGTCTGTGACGCGGACTACGATCACGCCATCGGCAAACGGAACAGATTGGCCAAGGATAACAAGAAGGCGGATGCCTACCAAGACTACCGCAAGGTGCTCGAGCGAAAAGACGTCGATGCGATCGTGATCGCCACCCCGAATCACTGGCACACTCCCATGAGCGTCCACGCGGCTCAGGCAGGCAAAGACGTTTACGTCGAGAAGCCCGTCACCCACAACATCTGGGAAGGCCAGCGCCTCATCGATGCCGCCAAGAAGTACAACGTGATGATCATGTCAGGCATGCAGCGGCGTTCCAGCCCCGGCTGGAAAGAGGCCATCAAGTATGTCCAAGACGGCGAACTCGGAAAGATCAAAGTCTCCCGCGGCCTCTGCTACAAGCGGCGCAAGAGTATCGGTAAAGTGAGTGGCCCCCAACAGGTCCCTGACACGGTCGACTACAACTTGTGGAGTGGCCCTGCCCAGATCGATCCCATCATGCGAGAGCGCTTCCACTACGACTGGCACTGGCAGTGGGCCTACGGCAATGGCGATCTCGGCAACCAAGGTGTACACCAGACCGATGTGGCTCGTTGGGCACTCGGCGCTGACAGCTTACCCAAACGCGTCATGAGTGTGGGCGGTCGTTTCGGCTACGATGACGACGGGGAAACGGCAAACACGCAATTTGCCATCTTCGACTACGATGAAGGTCAGCTCATCTTCGAAGTGCGCGGCTTGGGCATCACCAAAGATTCGGATCAACGCCCTGTGTATCGCGTGAAGGAAGGCCACAAGGCTGCCATCACGGTTGGCAACGTGATCGAGTGTGAGAACGGCTACGTCGCAGAGTCAAAGGCCTACGACAACGACGGTAACCAGATCAAGAAGTTCGATAGTTGGAACGACGGATCTTCACATCAAGCGAATTTCATCAAGGCCGTTCGCAGCCGGAAAGAGAGCGACATTGAAGGCACGGCCAAGGATGGTCACCTCTCTGCGGCTATCTGTCACGCAGCCAACGTTTCTCATCGTGTCGGTGCGGAGACAAGCCAGGAAGTCATTGCTGAGCAGTTCAAAGGGAACGACTCGGCCATGGAAACCTTCGAGAACTTTAAGGAGCATCTCGCAGTCAATGGCCTCAAAGACTTCAAGCCTGTCATGGGAGCTGTCCTGGAGATTGATCGTGAGAAAGAAATCTTCACCGGCGCTAACGCAGACGCTGCTAACAAGCACCTCAGCCGTCACTATCGCCCTGAGTTTGGCCTAACTGAAGACGTTTAAGCACGGCTCAGAAACAAGATTTTCGGAAAGCCCCTATCGCTTCACGCGGTAGGGGCTTTCTTGTATGTGGCCAGAACGCCATCCTTGGGGTTACACTCCTCACGTGAATGACTTCACCCAGATTCTCCATTCCATAGACCAAGGCTCTGCAGATCCTCGTGAGCTGTTGCCGGTCGTTTATGAAGAGCTGCGCCGGATCGCGAATTACAAGATGTCGGGCGAAGCGGCTGGGCACACCTTGCAAGCTACCGCACTTGTCCATGAAGCTTGGGTGCGCTTAGCCGTATCTGAGGGAGACTCTCAGTGGGAGAATCGGGCCCATTTCTTTGGAGCCGCCGCTGAAGCTATGCGCCGTATCTTGGTAGATCACGCTCGTAAGAAGAAGTCAGCGAAGCGTGGAGGAGGTGCCGTTCACAAACCCCTGGATGAGGTGGTGATCACCTTGGAAATGCCTTCTGAGGAGTTGTTAGAGGTGCATGAAGCCCTGGATCAACTCGCACTGGAGGACGAGCGGGCGGCTGAGTTAGTGAAATTGCGCTACTTCGTGGGGATGACGATGGCCGAAGCAGCTGCCGCACTCGGGATGAAGAAGCGCAGCGCCGAAGCCCTTTGGACCTACGCCCGCTTGCGACTTCGAGAGACTATTTCCAAGCTGTAGGCCGATACTTTGCGGAGATCATGTCGCCTCTGCGCATGACAAAGGATTACTCTAACTTCCAACGATGCCCACGCCCTCGCCGCCCTCGCCTCGCCAGCGCCAGATCTTTCTCGGCGCAATGGAAACGGCGACCTCAATCGATCGCAGCACTTACCTTGAACGTGAGTGCCAAGGGGACGCCATGTTGCGCAACGCCGTCGACAGAATGTTAGCGGAATCAGATCAATTAGGCTCTTTCTTAGAACAGCCTCCTGCCGCCGAACTCCAATCTTGGCGAGAGGGAAAGCCCAGCGAGCACATCGGCCCTTTCAAACTCCTCCAGGAAATCGGTGAAGGTGGCTGCGGCGTGGTCTACATGGCCGAACAGGAAAGGCCCGTGAGGCGCCGGGTCGCTCTAAAAGTTATCAAGCTTGGCATGGACACGAAGAGCGTGATCGCGCGCTTTGAATCGGAGCGTCAGGCACTCGCCATGATGGATCATCCTAACATCGCGAAAGTCTTGGATGCTGGAGCCACCGAGAATGGGCGCCCCTACTTTGTCATGGAGTTGGTCCGCGGAGTCCGCATCACAGACTATTGCGATCAGCACAAACTGTCCACGGAAGAGCGTTTGCGGCTCTTCGTCCAAGTCAGTCAAGCCATTCAACACGCCCACCAAAAAGGCATCATCCACAGAGACATCAAACCGTCTAACATCCTCGTGACGCTGCACGATGGTGTTCCCGTGCCAAAGATCATTGATTTCGGTATTGCCAAAGCGGTCGACCAGCGACTGACCGACAAGACTCTATTCACGGAGTTTCAGTCATTTATTGGCACACCCGCTTACATGAGTCCGGAGCAGGCGGAGATGACAGGCCTTGACATTGACACCCGTAGCGACATTTACTCACTTGGGGTACTCCTCTATGAACTGCTCGTAGGCAGCACACCTTTTGATCCAAGATCCCTGCGGGACGCAGGACTGGATGAATGTCGCCGCACCATTCGCGAGGATGAACCGGCGAAGCCTTCACAGCGCCTCTCTACTCTCATGGACGCCGATCGCGAGACGATCGCAGACCTGCGCGTGACAGATGGACCTTTGTTACTAAGCCGTTTGCGAGGAGATCTGGATTGGATCGTGATGAAGTGCCTCGACAAAGACCGGCAACGACGTTACGCCACCGCGAACGCCTTGGCACTCGACGTGCAACACTACATGGATGGCAGTATTGTCTCCGCTCGACCGCCGAGCACAGTCTATCGTTTACAGAAGACGTGGCGCCGGCATCGGCTCATGTTTGCTGCCGCCAGCGCGGTTATTACAGCGCTAGTAATAGGCATTGGTGCCAGTACTTATCTGACCATCCGAGCCACAGATGCAGAGCAAGAGTCTACAGAGCTGCGCGTGGCAGCGGAAGCTAGTCTTGCTCAAGCAATCGAGAGCACGTCGCGTGCGCACCTCAATGAGTACGTAGCCGACATGAATGTAGCAAACCACTCTTTGCTAGATGGTAACTTCGGCCGCGCCTGGCAGCTTATCGAGAAACACCAGCCGGCGCCAGGTGCAGCCGACCTGCGTGGCTTCGAGTGGCGCCACCTCGCAAATCAGAGTCAAGGCGACGACCACCTGGCCTATCCTTTGCAAGGAGCAGCAATCAGAAGCCTGGTATTCTCCGCAGATGGCGTCTTGTTAGCCGTTGGCACGGACAACGAAACCAAGATCTGGGATGTCCGCACGCTCTCTTTAGTCAACACCCTTCCTACAGGTGGACATTCACTAGCTTTCGTAGCAAATGACACGTCTCTTGTGACCGGAGATCGTAAAGGAGCCAAGGTCTGGCACACCACGACCTGGACAGAACAGCTTTCTCTTCCATCGCCGGCATCATCCATGGCGGTGAGTTCGGACGGACAACGACTGGCAATTAGCAACGAGAGATCCTGGAATTACCAACACGAATCGAACGTACGCGTCCAGATCTGGGACACCGCGAACTGGGAAGAGGTAGCTTCCATTCCCAACGCCTCCGGATTCTTATCATTTTCTCCAAATGGCACCGAACTGGCCATCGCATCGCACCAGGGAATACACCTCTTCAATACCAGCAGCACTGAAATAGTCCGCTCATTAGAATTTGAGCATGAGCGTAATCTAATCCCCTCGTGGCTGGCTTACTCCCCAGACGGGAAGACAATTGTGGCGCCTAGAAACGACAAAGGAAGCCCGGGCAACTACCTTCTAAATGTTTGGGAAGCGTCTTCTGGAAAAGTAATCGGTGTCATCCCAGAAGACTCCCGCCGGATCTATCATAAGAGCAATATTGCCGCTGCGAGCTGGACGCCAGACGGAAAGATTCTCGTAACCGGGAGCTGGGACCATTCTATTCAACTTTGGGATTCCGTTAGTCACGAGAACATTGGTTCCCTTCGTGGGCATCGCAATGAAGTTTGGGCGACCGCAGTGAATCCGACGGGAGAAACCGTTGCAAGCGGCGGCAAAGATGGACAGCTCCTGTTGTGGCCGGTGAAGGCAGCGAAGAAGAATGATAGGATTGATGGCTCTTGGAAGCCTCTCGCCTTTGATAGAGAGGGAACGACACTGGCAGCAGTTGATCGCAACAATAGGCTCAGCTTCTTTGAAACGATTTCGCTCAAGTCAATACAAACACTAAACTTGGGAGTGACCGAAGGGCGGCAACCTCCCGTGGCGCTAAGTGCGGACTTCATGACCTTGGCCATAGGAAAGTCGCAGAGCAAGATCGAGATACGCAACTTGGAGACACAGCTAACACGAATCCTTTCACGAGGCGACAAGCGGATCTCTCGTCTAACCATGTCTTATACGGGCCAGCATTTGATCATCGAGAGACGCGGAGCCTCTGAGCTAGAATGGTTGGACCTCCAGACAGATACGCTGGTTCGAACGATCGCCGGAGAAAGTCCTATGTTCTCTAGCGACGGGTCTACGCTGGCGACGTCACGTCTCCGCAGCAGTGGAGAGTATCAGTTCTGGAACACTAAATCAGGCACCCTTCGTTCTACACTAAAACTGGGCACCGGCACTGGGAGCGGATCGACAGCGACCCTATCATCTTCAGGCACTCTATTCGCCATCACTACAGGCATCAGTGATGCCGATCACGCTATTCGCCTTTGGGACGTAGAGAGAGGCTCATTGTTAGGCCATTGTCGGGGACACAAGCAATGGATCAGATCAGTCGCTTTCTCTCCCGACGGCAAGACGCTTGCGAGCGCAAGTGACGACAGTTCGCTCAAACTTTGGAACGTGACCACACAACAAGAACTACTTTCGATTCAGAGCCTAGGCTCGAGTTTCACCACTTTGGTTTTTTCTCAAGATGGGCAATGGTTGGCGGCTGGCTCACGAGGCTCATTCCCTAGCACCAGCTCAAGCGAGCTAAGACTGCTTCACGCCCCCCTTCGGTAACGAAAGCGGGAAAGGCACTCTGCCGACAATCGGAAAGATTATCGATGAATCTTTGCGGAACGGAGGCCGGGCTCACGCATGACGTGACAACTGCCCAACTATCCCCGTTCCATGAAGAAACGCATTCCATCTATCGCTACCTTGCTCCTCTCCTCTGCCGGCGCCTTTGGCCTCGGATGGGGGCTCAAACCTGCTCCATCTCCCAAGGGCGGGACGATATCCGTAGAAACGTCGCCCGACGACCAGAGCACGCTCACGCCCAAACAGCGCATCAAGTCAGCCGCGATGTTGGCGAAAGCCTCTTCGCCCATCGGCGAGTACCTCAATAGCGGAATCATCCGCAGTGAGGACATGAGCGTGGCCATCACAGCGATGATGAAAGAGAACGACCCGCTGAAGAAGAACGCCATGTTCAGCGCGCTCCTAGAACAACTCACTCCCGAGAACGCCAAGGCCGCCTTCACAGCTCTGCGCGAATCAAGGGGCAACCGTCGCGGAGGCTTCGGCCGAGGTGGCGGCGATGAAATGCGTCTGCTATTGAATGCTTGGGGACGGGTAGACGGCAAGAAGGCAGTGGCCGAACTCACTGCTCTATCAGAAGCTGAGCGCGCCAAGCGGGAAGCCAATGGAGAGACTGGGCGCGGGGGGCGTGGCGGACGCGATGGTGGCGGAGCCTTCGACATCTACAGCGCTCTCAGCGGATGGGCGACCAACGATGCGGAAAGTGCCCTAGCCTACGTGAACGAGATCGAAGGCGATGATCGCCGCAAAGGCATGTATACGAGCGGCATCGTCCGTGGACTGATGGCCAACGGCACTGATGAAGCCATTAGCTTTATCAGCAACCTACCAACCGACGACGACAATTCCCGCGGTCGCTACATGAGCACGGTAGCCGAAGAGATGTTAGAGAACGGCGCAGCGAGTGCTGCCAAATGGGCCGGCAGTTTGGAAGCTGACGATCTGAAAGGAGGCGCCATGGACCGCATTGCGGGCTCTTTCGCAAGAGAAGATCTTGATGGCGCCATCGAATGGATCGGAGCCCATTCCAGCGAAGCGTATGCCAGCCGCGCCGTCACTGAAGTGGCCGAGCGATGGGCAGAGACTGATCCTCAAGCCGTGATCGATTGGGCCTCTGACTTGCCCGAGAGCACACAGCAAAGCGTCTTTGAAGAAGCCCTTGACGAGTGGACCGAGAAAGACCCTGCCGCGGCAAGCGAGTATCTAGCCCAAATGCCCGCATCTAATGTGAAAGATTCTGCCGTTGAGGGTTTCGCGAAAGAACTCTCTCGCGAGGACCCAGAGGCGGCCGCCGTCTGGGCCGGGACGATTGGAAACGAAGAACTTCGAAGCAGTACGCTACAAGAGGTCGCTCGGGATTGGCTACGCAACGATCGCGCTGCCGCTGAAGCCTGGCTGCCAACCAGCGGCCTGACGGAAGAAGCCCAACAGAAGGCGCTAGAAAACCAAGGTCGTGGCGGTTTCGACCGCTTCAGAGATCGCGGTGGCCGCTAAACCTAAGACTCTTTCACTCTTCCTACCTACCTAGTGCCTGAGAGAAAACAGCCTTAGATTCGGCGATTGCTCGCAGTTATGTTAGCCTAAAGATTGGCTACGCTTCGAGAGGGAGTTCTGCGGACCCGTTTTCTTAGAAAAACGGGCCTTGTTCCGGTGTTTTTCTAAAAA
>CALLLI010000023.1 GCA_938082635.1 uncultured Verrucomicrobiales bacterium | reverse complement strand
GACACGACGTCAACCATGGGCGCTCCTCGGATTCAGACCCTTACTGAATTTAGACGTTCTCAATGACGCAGACATTGGCAAGCAAGGCACCCCGGTCAAGGCGAAAGCCCGCTCAATGGAGCCAAACCCATTTTAGTGAATATTCGGCACCCCCACAGCGTCTACCTCTCGCAGCCCTCTAACCCTCACGTAACCATGATCAGATCTTCCCTCTCGAAACTTCGTCTCAAGTTCAACAAACTAGGTTCCGCCCTCACGCTCCTGAGCCTAGGAGGCACCAGTCTCGTTCTCACCTCCTGTACCACGGAAGAAGGCGTCATCGCAGGTGCCCTAGCCGGAGCAGCAATCGGCGGCATCGTCGGTCACTCACAAGAGCGCAACCACAGACGCAGCAAGCATCACTACCAGAACAACAACAGCTACCACGAGGCCCCTCGCCGCAGTGGCTACCGCTACTCCTCTTACGAAAGCAACGGCTACGCAGCCGATCCATATTGCTACTACTAGCGGAACCGAAAAATCCATACAAAGACAGGCTATTTGCTACTCTGTTGTTGCTCGTTCCTAGCAAGAACGCCCCCACCTGTCTCCTTTCCTCGGACTCTCTGCCAACTTTGGCACGTCCTATCACTCATACCGGATCGAGATTCGGCGGCGGATAGGATACCTTGAAGGACTAACCCAGATCCCAGGCAGTCTCATAAATACACCTTGAGTTACGGGTTTCCGTAACTCGTTGACCAGGAATGGAGCCAGAAGTCGGGTTCGAACCGACGACCTACTGATTACAAATCAGTTGCTCTACCAACTGAGCTATTCTGGCTAATTCCGGTCAGGAAGTTCGCTAGAATGGACCGGGTGTTTCGGTTTTCAAGGGGATTCTTGCAATAGAAGCCACCTGGAGGCCTAGGAGGAGCTGATTTCAGACCGAAATGGAACCGATCTGAGCAATGACAAGGTTTCTTAATAATTCACTTGATTAAATATGGTAATTATAAAAATTAGAGGAGTTATATGCCTTGTCTCATTTCCACTAGCGGCCATCTGCTGGAGTTTCGGAAATTTCCGTGCCGTTTCGGTACTTACGCGGACAATGAACTTGTCGCCCAAGAAGGAATGGGCGTGCAAGGCCTCCATTTCACGCTGCGCAGTGAAGGCGTCCGGATCGTGCTCACGGCAGCTCCAGAGTCACCAACGACGGTGAATGGGAACGATATCCGTCGTGCAAACATTCAAGACGGAGACCGCATTCAAGTGGGCCAGCTCATGCTGATCTACTCGAATCCAAGCGGACAACAGAATCACCTCGCAGGCCAGATGAATGCTGAACAGCCGATGGCACTCCCATCACCCGCAGCAAACGCCCTCCCCTCGCCTGCCACTTCACGCCAAGTCGTACCCCCGGCAGACGCACCAAAAGCTAGCGCGGAAGGGCACCCGGCTGCAGCCCCGGCCTTTCCACAGTCACATCAGGCCTCGCAAGTGCCCCCCTCACCCACTCAGGGCGCGGTGCAAGGTCAGCAGGCTGCCCAGACTCAACCGCAGGAGACGATGCCAACGGCCGCAGCAATGCTATCAGCTGGAGCTCCAGCGCACCAAACCACAAGGCTGGTTCCCGAGGGTATTCCAAAGGCATCGGAGACGACTCCCAGCAACAGCTTCATGGCTTGGGCAAAAGCTGCGGACAAGGCGAAGGTCTCGCTTCTGACAGAGCGAGTGACTGCAGCAATCTCCGCTCAGGAAGCAGCTTCGCAACCAGTCATGGGATCGGTCCCCAAGCCAAAACATGACCAGACAGCACGCCAAGCCACCCCTCCAGCGATGGCTTCGCAGCAGGCCGCCATGCCACAGGTATCCCCGATGGCAGTAACCGCATCTCAAGTGGCACCCGATAACCCCTTTGCCGGTACAGCCGAGCAAAGCGCCACACTCCCAGTCGACGGGAAAAGCATGACCCAGGCACCGCAGCAATCACCACCGGCAAACCCGTTTGCTGAGGCAGCCCAGAGTGATCTTGCCTCGGTGTTCTCTTAGCCTGAAGAGGACTCCGATGATCTGGCCAACGTCTTCCTAGAGGCCGACACTCCCTCTGAGCCGCCTCCAGCACGACCTGAACCTAAGCCAGTCCCGAGCGCAGACATTCCGAAGATCCCGAATATTTCCGAAGCCGCGAAGGTGGGAGCCATCGCCGAAGCGTCTGAGCTACCGGCCAAAGACATCAATCCGATTGGCTCAGTGTTGAACAAACGCAAGCAAGCGCCTGCACCTCCACCGCCAGCCACACCGGTGGAATCGAAAGCTACTGAGCCGATCAGGAAGATGAGCCTACTCGAAGAGAGAAATGCCACCAAGGTAAAGAGGGCAACGTAGCCGAAACGAAAGCGAGGCAAGAGCACTGACACCATGCAGGACCGCCTAACAAGCTCCAAACTCCAGCCCAAGTACCGGCTGCAAATTCCTTGGCACAAAGTGGCGATCTTTCTTTGCCTGATCTTCGCGGGAGCTGGAGCCTATCTCGCGACGAGTGGACAAGCCTACGTCGATAAGTATATGGCGATGCTAGGGTTGAAATCTGATCCCGCGCATCACAGCTACCTCACTCGCTTCGCTGAAGTTGAACCTAACATGGTAATCACTGCGGATGCCGACAAGATCGTAAAATTCTACCGCAAGTGGGCTTCTGAAGAGAACTGGGTAACGGTTGGAGATCTTGAGACGAAACTAAAGAAATGGGCGTCGGGATTGCGCCTTTCCGATCTTGACCATGTCAGTGTCGCAACGAATGACGAAGGGCACTTTGTCGCCTTGGTATCAACCAAGTCAAATCTGGATCGGCAACGTCTGATGCGTGACCTAGGGCGTGGAGTGCTGGTTTCCGAGCGTCTAGGGCCAGTGACAATTCACGAAGGCTTTGTGGGCAATAGCCAACCCGTAAAGTTTGCGATACTCAATCCCAAGACCATGGTCATCGGCGATCCTAGGATGACGATGCAGTTCATCAGCGCTCCCGCAGTGAGCCCCGACGGCCCACCGGAGAACCACCCCACCGTAACTCTCTCAAAGTCCCCCAAAGACCTCTTAAGCTTCTATCACACACGCAACGGACTCGAATCGATCGCAAATTGGTTCTCGGGCCCACTAAGACCGTCGATCGATCGACTGATCGGATTCATCAAAACAGACGCTTCCGCCGAGACACAACTTCTCACCCAGATCGGAGGCGACCTTCGTGTAGATGCGACGTTCACCTTCGACGGGCAGAGCGATGCGGAGACCTTCGCAAAGAGCTGGCGAAACCGAGCCAATCGCCAGCTGGGAATGTTTACTAATTTATTGTGCCCACGCACTCCCAGCTCCTTCGACGGCGTCGCTCAGGATCTCGACCAATGCACCATCACCACGCCCGGCAACGAAGCCAAGGTGACCTTAGCAACTACGAATCGATGGGCCACTCTAGGATCGGGCGTGCTCAAAGACACGCTTGTTCATTTGGTAGAGTCTCTTCAACAGAATCGCCCAGTCGATCAGACACCAAGCCTGATATCTCCAGAAGAGACCGAAGCGCGCTCTCTCGCCCAGCAGATTGCTGACAAATGCGGCCTCGCGATTTCTAAGAAATCGAATGACATCGTTGAAGGCCAAGACCTCTCCAAACTGATTACGGCGATGAGTCGTGGAGTGACTGGTTCTGGCGCTTACCGCAACGCCGAATACCGCGTTGCCGGTGCAGACAAGATGCGCAGCCGTCTGCTCCAACTGCTCGAGTGGCAAGATGGCAAACTGAGGGTGGTATTGAAAGATCCACCAGTGCTCGAGGACGACGGTCCGGCAATGGCAGTGAAGGACGAAGAGTAGGGCTTTTTAGAACGAAGAGTAGGGCTTTTTAGGACGAAGTCGCGATTGCCAGGGCTGCGGAGGAGGTGGTTCTTGACCTCAGAGGACGCTTCACCTATGCCTGAGCCATGCATCGATTGACTCTCACACTTGTTTCTCTCATGGCCACTTTGAACATTTCCCAAGGCGCTGACCCATCCATCACGAAGAAGCCCTTCGGTGAACTCGATGGCAAACCTGTCACTCAATACACCCTCACAAATGACAAGGGCATCTCTGCTGAAATCCTCGATCTAGGTGGCATCGTGCGCCGCGTCCACGTGCCCGACCGCGACGGCAAGACGGCTGATATCGTGTTAGGCTGCAAAGATGTGGCTTCTTACATGACGGACAGCCCGTACTTTGGATGCATCACCGGGCGCTATGCCAATCGGATTGCCAAAGGAAAGTTCACGCTCGACGGCAAGACTTACACGTTGGCGACGAACAATGATACCAACCATCTGCACGGCGGTGAAGTGGGATTCAATAAGAAGATCTGGAACGCGGAAGCTCTCGTGAAAGAAGGTGCCCCAACGCTCGTCCTTAGCTACACGTCACCCGATGGCGAAGAAGGCTACCCAGGCAATCTCAGCACCGTGGTCACCTACAGCTTAACGAAAGACAACGGACTCAAAATCCATTACAAGGCAACGACAGATAAAGCCACGGTTCTCAATCTCACGCACCACGGCTACTGGAACCTCGCCGGGCATGACAGCGGCAAGACGGTGCTTGATCACGAGCTGCAGTTGCATTGCGACGGCTTCACCCCGACAGATGCCACCGCCATCCCGACCGGAGAGATCCGCAAGGTCGCAGGCACACCCTTTGACTTTACCAAGTCTCACAAGATCGGTGCACGCATCGGTGCCGAGAATCAGCAGATCACTTATGGCAAAGGCTATGATCACAACTTTGTCATCAACGGCGAAGGCGGCACCCTGCGTCCCGTAGCTAAAGTGGTAGATCCTGAAAGTGGTCGCGTCATGGAATTGCATTCTTCAGATCACGGCGTGCAGCTCTACACAGGCAATTTCCTTGAAGGTGCCTTCACCGGGAAGGATGACCAAATCTATCAACAACGCCAAGGCCTCTGCCTGGAGTGCCAGCGTCATCCTGATTCTCCTAACCAGTCAGGTTTTCCCACGGCAGTTCTAAAGCCGGGCGAGACTTACGAGAAGACCTCGATCTACAAGTTCTCCATTCAAGGAAAGTAGTCATTTGCCCGGGACGATCTAGGCTAAGCGCATGCGCATCGTCGTCCTAGGTGACCTTCATTTCTACCAACTCGCCGTCTGGCCATGGCAGCTCTGCTCTAAGCGGCTCCTCGGGCAAACAAACCTTTGGCTGAATCGACGTCGCCACTTCAAGCCAGCATTGTGGCCAGCGGTGCGAGACCAAGTCATCGCACGAGCACCAGACGCCGTTCTCTGCTCGGGCGATTTCACGACCACGGCTCTACCTGGAGAGTTCAGAACGGCGCGCGCAGCTTGGGCAGATCTCGTTGAGAAGGCAAAGCCCAGCCTCGGCTCCTTCGTGGTGCCAGGAAACCATGATCGCTACACCTACACTTCTGCTCGCAAGCACCTGTTTGAGGGGGCTTTTGGACAGTGGACGAGTCAAGAGTGGCCGGCACAATGGATATTAGGATCGCAAACACACTTGATCGGGCTAGATCCCACGAGACCGAATCGCTTTAATGCTAGTGGCAAACTTGGCACCCCCCAGCTTTCAAAACTCCGAGCTTGCCTCAACGAGATTCCAGCAGGGCATCGGATTCTAATCCTCTGCCATTACCCGATCGGCACACCTGAAGAGCTCCCAGATGAAGCACCAGGTCATGGGCTGCAAGACACGAACGCCTTGATCGACACTTTAGCAGAATCCGAACGACCAATCACTTACATCCACGGACACATTCATTGGCCTTGGAAATGGACACCACCGAGGGCCCCCAACGTCATCGCGGTCAATGCGGGCGCCCCAATGCTCACCGGCAGCCGCTATCCGCAGGGACAGGGATTCCTAGAGCTCGAGATTCCCGAGACAGGAGGCGAAATCGGCACCAGTCGGCAAGAACCCAACGACAAAGGGAGCTGGCAGGCCGCCTCCCCTTGATCCCACATCGGACGCCCAAAGCGGGTTCTCCCCATCGAAACGGAATTGTCACAGGCGAAAGCGTGGCTCCCGCACCGGGAACCACGCGAAAACGTGCCTTTATAGGGCTCCAAAACCAGAAAGGCTTTACAACGGTTTAGTGGATTCCGCATGGTTCCCCTTCTAAATTATGAGACTCGCTCGGTGAAAGATCGCTGGAATAGTCCCCTAGCCTCAGCGGTCCCCTCTCTGTAATTCAACCCTCCCCACAAAGAACCCTACCCATGAAACCACACCCTATCCGCGCGCTATGCATCTCAGCTTTGCTTGCGCTCTTTCTCAGTATCATCACCGCCTCCGCGCAGTTGGTGATCGTCTCCGAGATCATGTACCATCCGAGCGGCGACGCTCCGGAATACATTGAGATCCAGAATACAACTTCGAGCGCTTACGACATCGCTTTGTGGGAGATCACCGGAGGAATCAACTTCACGTTTCCTGACTTTGCTTCTGGTGACCCCCAAGCCCATTTCCTGAAGAACAAGGAACGTCTCTTGGTGTCTTCCGTAGCTCCCGACGCCCTTCGTGCAGCCTATGACATTCCTGCAGATATACGTGTCTTTGGTCCTTGGGAAGGTAAGATCGCTGAGGATGGCACACGCAGCTCAGGTTTCTTGAGTAACCAGGGCGAGACACTCACCGTCAAGGATAAGAATGGCTCTCTCTTTGGGACCGTGAGCTATGCGGACGATTTCCGCTGGGGCGTCGCTGCTGATGGCGCTGGCCATTCGTTGCACGTGATCAATCGCTTTGTCGATGCTAGTAATTTCCGCAATTGGCAGACCAGTGTGAATGCGGGCGGCAGCCCAGGCGTGGATGAGCCTGAAAACACGCGCCCTGACATTCACCTAAGCGAAGTATGGTTCGACACTGATGGCAAACTAACCTGGGTCGAGCTCTACAACGCAGGTGCTTCCGCTGCGAGCGTGGATGGCGCAACGATTCGCACGCAAGCAGATCTCACTGATCTCGCCGCCGAGGACTTGGCAAAGGTGAATGCCGCGATCAGTGGCTCAGTCCCAGCAGGTGGCTACCTTGCCGTGGATGTGAATCTCGAAGCGGATGACGACACGGATCTCTTCCTAGCAGATACCGATGGCAACGTCATGTCCGCCCATCGTTTCTCAGACGCGACCGTCGAAACGAGTTACCAAGTCTTCCCAGCAGCCTCAGGTGAATGGCATGGCACAGCAACAGCCACGCAGGGCGCCGCCAACGCTCCTGTGGTCAACACAGCGATCGTCATCAACGAGATCATGTTTGATCCCATCGGTGGCAGCCACGGCGAGTTCATCGAATTGTATAACAAGAGCGATGCCATGCTCGACCTCGGCGGGTGGGAACTGCAAACCGCCGTTTCCTATGTATTTCCGTCAGGCACACAGCTAGGCCCTGACAGTCATTTGGTCGTCACGTCAGACTTGGACTGGTTCAAGTCGATCTATGGCGCCGACGTGAATGCTCATGGTGACTTTGATGGCGTCTTGAGTAACGGCGGCGATCTCATTCGCCTCATTGATAGCGACGGCAACCTCGCTGACGAAGTCGACTATGGTGTGGGCGGCGAATGGCCGACGTTAGCCAACGACAACGGCGCCACCATGGAGCTGCTGCATCCTGACATGGACAACAGCAAAGCATCTGCTTGGCGAGACAGCGATGAGTCGAGCAAGTCCGAGCTGCGGGAATACACGATCAAGAAAGAATACAGTCGGACTGGCACCTTCAATCCAGGTGGCATCGGCCGCGACCAAGAATTGCAGCTGCACTTGGTGGGAGACGGTTACCTTGTGCTTGAGGACATTGACCTGCATCGCCCCTCGAGCCTCTTCAATCCAAACGCCTCGAACATCATCGAGAACGTCGACAAGCAATCCTCTAGTGCTAGCAGCAGTGACGGTTGGTATAATCAAGGCACGCATGCTGAGAGCTATGTCGACGGCAATCGATTGCACCTCATCTCTGATGGACGCGGAGACAACCGTGCCAATCGCGTGGAGATCGATATCGAGGATCTCGGAACGTCGACCGATCTTGAGCTAACCTTCAAAGCACGCTGGATGTATGGGAAGTCCCGCCTCATCGCTCAGACGCCGGACCACGGCTGGTCTCACGAATTCCTCATTGATGTGCCAGAGAACATCGGCACACCAGGCGCAAAGAACACAATCGCTTCTGACACCACGGCCCCCCAAGTGGATGACCTCCTCCACAGTCCTGCAGTTCCCAACGATTCCCAGAACGTGACCATCACGGCAAGAGTGGCGTCTGTCTCTTCTCTTACAACCGTTCAAGTCCGCTATAACAGGGACAGCTCTGGTGGAAACGGCGAGTCCCTCTTCAATCCATGGAAGGAAACGCCCATGAATGACGCGGGCATCGGCGGTGACGCCGTGGCAGGAGACGGCATCTACACCGGCCAAATCAGCGATCTCAAGCAAGACGGGAATGTCGTCGTCTTCTACGTGAACGTGATCGATGACGCGGGTTCCAGCTACAGCTTGCCCAAGCATGGCGTTGATCGTCCCGCCGTCTACGTGGTGGACAATGAGCGTCGTGAGTCAGACCTTCGGGTCCAGCGCGTCGTCATGTCAGAATATTATCTGGATCAGTTTGGTGACCGACCTCAAGCCAAGTTCGACTACAAGTATCCCTTCGTTTCGAACCACTACAAGCCCTGCACGATCATCATGGATGAAGAGCATATCATCTACGACTGCGAAGCACGTAGTGCAGGTAGTCCGTGGCACGAGGGCGAACGCCCTAACTTAAGCCTCAAGGGGAAATACAAAACACCGCGCTCGAAGGCATTCCGAGGACGTGTCAAGTCCACCTGGGACCAAGACCCAACATCTGGTCGCCAACACAATGACAAGATGGCTCAGTATTGGATGTATTTGATGGGACACCCCGCCAGTGACACCGAGTTCATTCAGGTCGTTATCAACTCCGGAAACGCAGCGGTACGTGCTGAAGTAGAAGCTCCCTCCGATAACGGATTCATGGACCGCCACTGGGAAGACGGCAGCCAGGGGCAGATGTTCCGAATTGATGATGAATGGACGTTCCCCGACAACTTCGGCGCAAAGCCGAGCAAGAACGCTGAGTGGACTTACAAGTCACCAAATGGAGACCGAGGTGGCCGCTATCACGCGGAGTGGATGTTGCGCTCTCGTGAAGTGGAGTACGACTTCGATCCTATCGTCAGTCTCTTCAAGATGACGACCGAAGGAGATTTCAAACAAGCTCAAGCGGAGCGGATGATCCACACGGAGCAAATGGCAATCAACATGGCCGTGCGCGGTTATCTCGGAGACTGGGACACCTTCTCCGGTCGTCGCGGCAAGAACGGCTTCATGTATCGCCGTTCCACGGATGGCAAATTCCAGTTCATCCACTGGGACAGTGACCTCGGATTCCAAAACACGAGCGAGCCTTTCCTCACCGGTGCTGGCAACGCCGCCGCCTTCCGCAATTGGCATCAAAAGCCGTATGTCCGCCGTCTCTACAATTACTACCTGAATGAGATGCTCGAAGAATACACCAATGATTCAAAGCGGATGGAAGCCTTCTTTGTCGCTGAGGAAGAATCCTCGGCGGACTACACGATGAATGATGGCAAGTACAAGACTTGGTTCTCCGGTCGGAAGAATAACACGCGCAAAGAAATCGGCACTGAGAACACGGGTGCAGCATTCGCCGTCACCACGGAAGGTGGCGATGACTTTAGCATGGCTGACGACTACCTAACCTTGGAAGGCACCGCTGGTGCCGATGTCTACGATGTGATCCTGAAAGACTACCCAGCACACTATCCCAATCCTAAGCTAGAGTGGCTCAGTGAGATTGGCTGGCGGCTTTCCGGCATTGTGTTGGCTGAAGGCGAGAATTCCCTTGCCATCCGCGCCACCAATCGCGCAGGCAAAGAGTTAGGCAGCCTCTTCAGTCCTCGTGCGATCGATATCAAGATTACAAAGACGTCTCCAGGCAGTCCCATTGTCGATGTGGACTCGAATCCTGGCTCACTCAATGTGGGCGTCAGCGAATTGCTCACACTTGATGCTTCGAATAGCATTGATCCAGAGGGCGAGACCTTGAGCTACGATTGGCAAGGGCCCGCGAATGAAGCCTATGCGCTAGCGACGCGGCCCAACGCCTCACACTTGGCAGACGCCAGCTTCAATCAGCCTGGCCTCTACATGTTCTCCCTCACCGCGACAGACGCCGCAGGCAATGCCACCACAGTGGAACGCGAAGCCGCCGTCTATGGTGCCGGCGGGTTTAGTGGATTCAACAACGGTTTGGAAAGCTATTGGACGTCTTCCAATGCGCCACTGAGCACCCCGAGCTTCCAGCCGGGTTCCTACACGTTGAATGACCGCGATGGCCACCTCACGATGAACGTCAAAAGTGACGAGGCCAAGCCGCTCACCGCGAGCAATCCTAAGTTCCCTTGGTTGCAGCGTCCCTTGCCGACCTCCACGGATTGGTCACTTCATGGTAAGTTACAATTGGAAGGCTTGCAGCTCGGTAGCTTCCAAACCGGTATCCTTGCGCAAACCACCGCTGATGGGCAAACGTCGCACTATGCGGTCGGAATGCTAAACGGCACCGAGTTGGCAGCGATTAAAATCGATGCCGGTGGCTCTGTCTCCGTCCTCAAGATGATTTCCTGGGATCAGAATGACGCCACGGTGCGCTTGCGCCGCGCAGGCGATCAGCTGCATTTCGAATTCCGCGAAGATAAGGTATGGCAATCCCTTCACATGCAAGGGCTCGCAGCCGGTGCCGAAGCCGTTCACGGTGGGCCCTACATTGCCACTGACGCTCCACACAACGTTCGCGTTGCCTTTGACTACGTCATCTTGGTCGATCCCGGCACGGTCTCTTCTCTCCAGAAAGATCTACGCGTGACAGAGATCATGTACAACCCAAGTGGTGGTCAGGATCTCGAGTATCTTGAGATTCAGAATGTCGGCACGCTATCACTAGACCTGACAGGAGCCCATTTCACCAAGGGCATCGATTACACCTTTGAAGAGGTGCAGCTCGCTGCTGGCAAGACGATTATCGTGGCCAAAGATAACGATGCCTTCAAAGCAGAGTATGGCGCGGACCTCAATATGGCTGCGGGATCGTTCGGTGGTCAGCTCGCCAATGGCGGAGAAACACTGACGTTGGTAGACGCCCAAGAGCGCTTGATCTTCTCCATCACCTACAATGATGGTGGTGACTGGCCGTCCGAAGCGGATGGCCGCGGCTCTTCGATCGAACTTGTCGATGCGAGCGAGCCGATCAATTCACCGATCAACTGGAAAGCCAGCGCTGAAGGCGGCTCTCCGGGTGAAGTGAATCTAGGTGGCGGTGGTGTGGAACCACAACCTGGCGATGAAGATGGCGACGGCATCGCTGATGCCTGGGAGACCCAGTATGGGCTCGACCCAACAGATGCTGGCGACGCTGCCATCGACGGTGATGGCGACGGCTGGACAGCCCTATCTGAATACTATGCCAACACCAATCCAAATGACGACAGTGACTTCCTCGCTCTCGAAGTGACGGCTATCAGCGACACCGAGTTGAGCTTCACCTTCGATCTGACCGCTGATCGCGCTTATGCGTTAGAGCGTTCAGCCACGATGACGGGAGCTTGGTCTTCCGTGACCACCTTTGGACCGGAAGCGACCAGACGTGCTGTCAGCAGCACGCAAACCGTACCTGCCGACGCGAAAGGCTTCTATCGCCTACGCGTCAATCCATAGGGCGGCAGTCCTTATAACGACTACTTCGAAGGCTGCTGGGGATCTTATCCTCAGCGGCCTTCTTCGTTATAAAGTGCCGACTTCATCTGGCAACGCCAGACCCTCTAACAAATGATCTAGAAACTGCCTCGCATAGCTTGGCGCTGTCAGGACACCCTTCGAGCTGAACCCGCCGAACCAGGCCAAATGCGCCTTCCCAGGATGACGCCCCATCGTTGGAAAACGCGTGAGCGTCACTGGGCGCACCGCCGCGACGTGATCAATCACGTCGTAGGGGCATCTAAGTATCTTCTGAATGTTCGCCTCGACCATGGCGCGACCATCAACACTCGGCTGTGTCTCGGGGCGTCCCACCGCCTCGTAGGTCGATCCGGCGCGCCAGAGGCCTTCCCCGAGTGGCAAGAGCCATGCAGTTCCGCTAAAGATTCTTGTCTCCTCGCCCAAGTCTGGAATGGATAATGTCAGGATATCTCCATGTGCGAATCGCATCGGCAACCAATCAAACGCAGCCACGCGCAACAACCACGGCCCATTGGCAAACACCCAAGTGCCGGCTGCGGGATCGCAATCATCAAGAGTCATTCGCGTCTCCTCGTACAAGCCGTCTTTCAGAAACCACTCCCGAGAAGCTTCCAACCAGGCATTCACCTTCAGAAACCCAGCACGTTTCATGCGGAACGCTCCAAACGTTGGCGCATGAAAGGCCGCACTCGCCAAACTGGGAGCCCCAGGTAGCAACTCGGCCTCAAACACCGGATCGCCCACGCGCTTCTTCCACCGCGTCGCTTCCACTTCATTTGCCAAGTAGCGCACCGTTTCGTGCCGATGATAAAACGTTGTCCCGATCAATGAACTTACATCACGATAGAACGACTCCATTTCCGGCAGAAAACTCCACCCCTGAGTCAATGTCAGTCGCTGCCCAGCGATCGGAGTGACCAGGCCCGCCGCCACCTTAGAAGCCGTCGATGCTCTCGGCTCGTCGTAGATACGAAACGAGACTCCCCGCTGCTGGCACTGCCACGCCAATGCTGTGCCAGCGACGCCTTGCCCCACGATGTGTAGCCGTTCCACGAAAACTAAAACTTAGAACTTAAAACCTGGAGCACAACAGGCTATCTCTTAACTCATGAAGCCCATTGTCCAAATATCTCTCGACCTCACCAACATCGACGAGGCCCTCGAAACTGCCGAAATGGCCCTTCGGGCAGGCGTCGATTGGCTCGAGGCAGGCACCCCACTCATCCTTGCAGAAGGCCTCCACGGAGTTCGCGCACTGCGTGAGAAGTTTCCCACGACTCCGATCGTTGCCGACCTTAAGACCATGGACGGGGGTTACCTGGAAGCAGAAATGATGGCCAAGGCGGGCGCCACGCAAGTCGTTGTCATGGCACGGGCTCACGAAGAAACGATCAAATGCGTCGTCCAGGCCGGCAAGGACTTCGGGGCTGAAGTCATGGGCGACAATCTCGCCTGCCCCAACATGGTCGACGGCGCCGAATGGCTCGAAGACCTCGGGTGCGACTACATTGTGCATCACATCGGCTACGATGAGCGCCGCGGCATCGCTGCTCGAGGCGAACGTATGCCGAGCCCGTTGGATGATCTCCGCGCCGTCGTCGATGCGGTCTCCATTCCCGTTCAAGCGGTAGGAGGACTCACCATCGAACAGGCCATCCAATGCCCCGCCTACGGTGCCCCACTTGTTGTCTTGGGAGCTCCGCTCACCATCGACGCAGACGCTTTCAAGACGGCCGATGGCGATCTCGAAGCCTTTCTGAAGCTCATTTGCGATCAAGTCCACGCCCAATCTGTCTAAACCATGCCACATCCAGCCGTAGTTAATTTCGCCGAAGAGCCACACAGTGTCGAGATCCGCGAGATCGATAAGCCTGACATCGGAGCCGACGATGTTCTTCTTCAAGTCGCCGCCGTTGGTGTGTGTGGTAGTGACCTTCATCAATGGACGTCCCAACACAGTTGGCCCGTCAACTACCCTGTGGTTCTAGGCCACGAATTCGGTGGGAATATCATCGCCATTGGCAAGAATGTAGGTTCCTGGAAAGAAGGCGATCGCGTGGTCAGTGAGACAGCCGCCGTCATCGACCCTGACAATCCCATGACGCGCCGGGGCCTCTACAACCTCGACACCTCACGCAAAGGCTTTGGCTATGGCGTCAACGGTGCCATGACAAAGTATGTGCGAGTTCCCGCCCGCTGCCTCCATGCGATTCCTGAAGGCTTGGCGTTCGAGAAAGCAGCACTCACAGAGCCTTGCTGCGTCGCTTACAATGCCACAATCAAGAATTCGCGCATTGAGCCAGGAGACCGCGTCCTCGTTCTGGGTCCCGGCACCATCGGCATCCTCTGCGCCGCTCTAGCCCGGCAAGCGGGCGCGGAAGTCGCCGTGGCCGGCCTTCCGCAAGACGAAGGTCGCCTAAGAATCGCTGAACATTACGGTTGTCACGCCATCGTCGGCGATGCCTTACCCTGGGCACGAGACCGCGACGGACTGGGTGCGGATGTCGTCATCGATGCCGCTGGCGTTTCTGCCACACTCCAACTCGCTATCGAAGCCGTTCGGCCCGCCGGCTGGATCACCAAAGTCGGCTGGGGCCCGAAGCCTTTGGGCTTTAATATTGATCCCATTGTCCAGAAAAACGTCACACTCCAAGGCAGCTTCAGCCACCACTGGACTATTTGGGAACGTGTCCTTGCCATGCTTGCTTCCAATCAGTTGGACGTCACCCCTATTATTGGTGGCCAGTGGGCACTAGAAGACTGGGAGACGGCCTTCAAAAAGATGCACCACGGCGATGTCGTGAAATCAATACTCACACCATGAAACTCCATGACAAAGCGGTGATCGTCACCGGCAGCACCATGGGCATTGGCAAGGCCATTGCTAAGCGTGCTATTGCGGAAGGCGCTCAGGTCCTTATCCATGGCCTCGAACGATCCGAAGGCGAAGCTGTTTGCGAGCAATTAGGCCGCGATCACACCGTTCTCCACATCGATGATCTAGCCGATCCTCTCGCCGCTCAGCGCACTATTGACGCCGCCATCGCCGCCTTCGGAAAACTAGAGGTCCTCGTCAACAACGCGGCAATGGTCGTCACGGGGCGACTTGAAGACACCAATGCTGCGACCTTTGATCAAGTCATGGCTGTCAACACACGCGCACCACTTCTTCTCACCCAAGCCGCTTACCCTCATCTCAAAGAAGCCGGAGGGAATGTTCTCAACATCGGTTCAGTCAATGCCCACTGCGGCGAAGAGAACTTGTTGCCCTACAGCATGTCCAAAGGCGCGTTAATGACGATGACACGGAACCTCGGGGACACTCTCATGCGCGAAGGCGGTGTTCGGGTCAACCAGGTCAATCCGGGCTGGGTACTCACAGAGAACGAGCAGGCACGCAAACGAGAACAAGGCATGGCCGAAGATTGGCCTGCCCACCTCTCCAAGACCTTTGCGCCATCGGGTCGGATCTTTTCTCCAGACGAGATCGCCGCTGCCGTCATCCTCTTCATCAGCACCGAAGTTGGTCCGACGACGGGCACGGTCTTCGAGATGGAGCAGTACCCAATGATCGGTCGCAACCCACCCAAGCTCTAGCAAACACGATTACTGCGACCGCAAGGAGTTCACTGACCGGGAGAACTCAGAGTATAGGCGCCCAGAAGCATCACCCCTAAGCACAGAGCTTTAGATCGGACACGCGTGCGCTCTCCAAAGAGAACGACTCCACCGAAGAAGGTCACAATAACGGAGAGTCGCCGAATAGGGCTAATCACTGAGATCAGCGCGCTCTGATCCTGCACCGCAGTGAAATAGAAAATGTCAGCCGCAAGTAGAGTCACGCCAATCAGAGGAATCGACCAACGCCATTGGAAATCACCACGAGCCCAAACGCCCCGTTTCCAAAGCAGATAGACAGGCAGAAGCACTACCACGAGGTAAACAGAGAACCACGCTTGCACTGCGGAGGGAGACAACCCAACGCGTTGGAGGAGAAACTTGTCGTAGAGCGAACTCGTCGCGCCAAGGAAGGTTGCAGCGACCATACACCACACCCAACGGTTCCGTCTAAAATGAAGTCCTTCTAGCTTCCCCACGAAAGAGAATGCGTAGAACGAGGCCAGAAGGATGGCCAGACCCAGCCACTGGCGAGAACTGGGCAATTCGCCAAAAAAGCTTACAGCGATCAAGATGGTCCACAAGGGTCCTGTCGAACGGATTGGACCAGCCGTTGAGAGCGGTAAGTGTCTCAGCGCAAAGTAGCCAAAGAGCCACGAGCATGCCACAAGGAGCGATTTTCCCATGAGCCAGCCGTGCTCCAACGGCAATAGCCTGCGGACGAACAAAAGTGGGTGCGGCAGGGTGTCTGGCGATACTCCTGACCAAACGATGAACGGCAGCCAGATGATCGCTCCCGTTAGCACACCGAAGAAGAGGACCGGCAAGACAGCGTTATCGCGAACCGCCGACTTCTTGAGCAAGTCATAGACTCCTAAGCAAAGAGCGGACAGCGCTGAGAGGATTACCCAAGTCATGAACTTACTAGACGAACGAAGACTCGCCTATGGCTGAAACGCTAAGACAGACGGCGTGATTAGTCACCACCAGCAGGTTGATCTAGAACCGCGAATGAACACGAATGAGAGACAGCCACTTGCAAAGGTTTTGCTCTTCCTAGAGGCGGCAATGGGCCTTCCTGAAAAGTCGCCCCTTTTCTCCGAAACGAGGCGCTTCACTGCTTGAGGGCGTCCGATTTCGGAAAAATAGGCGACAATCACAACTCACTCCTACGTGCTCACTCATAGGGTGAGCTGAGTGATGCTCATCTACAGACACAAGAAAGCCCCTCGACTTGAATGTCAGAGGGGCTTCTTAAATTCGGAGTTCTATGCTCGAAGACGGGTGCTAGCTCTTTGAAGCTGGCTTATCGGCAGTTCCCTCAGCAGGAGCCGAATGTAGGTTCACACGGAATTTCACGCGACCCTTCTTCGCGGCAGCCCGCGCTTTGCGCTTCGTTTTCTGAGTAGGCGTCTCGAAAGCGCGGAGACGGCGGATTTCGTCGAGGATTCCCTCGGACTCAAGTTTAGTCTTGAGACGCTTTAGAGCGCGATCAATCGGCTCTCCCTTTTTTACAGTGACGTCAGGCATAGTGTAGAGATAAAAGAGGCTCTGCGAAGAATCGCAGAGCCCCTGAAAATACTTACTGAATCCTTAGTTCAACTACTTACGACGACGGAAAACCAAGAAGCTGAGGCCGAGGAGACCGAGAAGAGCGCTGGATGGCTCTGGGATCACTGGACCTCCAGCACCTCCTGCCATTTGAAATCCATCAAATGCTGTGCCGTTGACTACTAGGCCTCCAAGAGAAGAGCCGAATACAGCATTAGAGGCGGTACTAACCACCGCACCATCAGTAGCACCTGGCTCGTCCACAAAGCTGAAACCATGGTCGATGACCAACAAAGCTGTGGATGAGGCGAGATCACTGCCGTTACCCACAACAGAGAAAACCGAAGCCGCACTAAACGCGCTGCCAGCCACTGTCGCCGTCACGGTGTTCTGATAAAGACCGTCTGCGATGGTCAGGGCAGTTGAATTGCCAAACTGCTGAAAAGCACCACTGATTCCAGCGACATCGCTGAACGCTGTGCCTGCAGCAAAGGTTCCGATTGCAGCAAAGCCGCCGCCTTTAGAAATAATAGTTCCTGCAGAGTCTGCAATAGGCACTGGCTGGCCACCGGGAAGGTTACCGATTGAAATGGTCGTAGCTTGAGCTGAGATACAGACTCCAGCTAATAATGCGAAAATCGTTACTGATAATTTCATTCCTTAAATTAGTTTGGTCGAGAGATTGTGTTGCTGGTTTAAGTCGTTTTAAAGTGGAATAAGCGAGAGGGAACGTCAACTAAAAGTTAAGTTCCCTCTCGCATTATTAAGATTACAAATCTGCGTAGAAAGCAGGAGGCGTCAACGTGACATCAAAGGCATCGCTGTTGCGCTGAACAATCACACCCGAAGACAACGCGAAGTCTGATTGGTCCTCATCACCCGTGGAAACGAGCTTCCAACCGTCCGAGAAGATAAAGGAGTCAGCAGAGAAATACCCCTTCTTGAATCCAGCACCGTCAGTGCTCCAAATGTTCGTAGCTGTATCAGCAGAACCTTGCACGACGGATGCTTCATAGCCTGAATTGGCCAACGTGGTGCCCGTAGGATAAACACGGCTGACGTAGGTATACGCAGAATCAGCTGTGACTGCCGTTGGCGTCAGCTTCACATGTCCCGTGAAGGTGAGATCGAGAGCAGCTTCACCTCGGCGCTCAATGATCAGCCCCTTCGTAAAGTCGATTCCGAAATTGGACTGGTCGTCATCACCAGTGGAAACCAACTTCCATCCATCAGAGAAGATAAATGAACCCGTCGAGTAGTAAGCTTTTTTGAAGCCTACACCATCGGGAACCCAAATATTGTCTGCGGTGTCAGCACTTCCCGTTGCGAAACCAGCGCTGTTTTCAGCACCAAAGTAATCAGCGAGAGTGCGGACCTTGCGGATGATGTAGCTGTTGTTCGCAGGATCTGCATCGAGAGCGAGCTCAGAAGCAGTCGTGACTGTATTCGCAGTGAACCCTGTGATCCGATCGTGCTGGCCATTGCCAAACTCGATGGAGTATTCCGCGTCAGCGAGAGAAGCCGTGAAATCGACGTTAGCGTCGGTTAGAGTTGCACCAGCGGCACCTGTGAGGGCACTGGAGACGAGTGGAGCATCAACGAGGTTCACACCGATCACAGTGAAAGCACCGCCACCAGCAGCAGTTTCCGTGTGGTATCCGACAGGCGTCGTGAATGCCTGTCCATAAGAGAACCCTAGAGTTGCGGCCAGTGCGCTTGCACCGACAAGAAGTGTCGTTTTTTTCATGATTTGTGTTAGTGGTTCGCCGAGGCGTTGAATGCTAAAGCGAGGGTTAGTTTGGGGTTTTGGTTCGATTACAGGGTTTAAGATACTGAATTTACCGCTGAGGATCAATGCTTATTTCAGTGTCTTGGAGAATTTTTCAGATGACTTGATGTCAGATAGGTAACGACTTTGAGCCAGTAAAGTTACTTCGGAAGCGAATGTCTATCTGAAATTTCGCCGCAAGAACAAGACTTTTTGAACTTATTGACGAGAAAGTCACCTTTGAACACGCAAGCCCAGCGACTCTACCACCCTGATCTTCAGAGAGTTAAGACCTAATTACGTCGACTACGTAAGCGCGACCACCAACTTCTGCGCTCACGAGGCGCAGCCTGTTGCTGAGCGGCCTCGTCGATGGGAACGGCGTTCGCTCCTATGTCGGGGGGACGCTTGTTAAACTCAAGTGCGCCACGAGTGACCCGGTTGTTCTGAGTTTGCTCGATGTTTGCGTCTACTAGATCTGCTGCAGAGTTGACGATTTGAGGCTGGATAAAGATAAGAAGCTCCTGGCGAGCCTTCTCCTTTCCGTGATCACCGAAGATGTGCTTGAGAAGAGGCACGTGCACGAGAAAAGGAGCGCCCGTTATGTCATCCCGACGGCTCTCTGTGATGAGCCCCCCGAGCACCACGGTCGACTTGTTGGGTATCGTAACTTCCGTCTGAAGTTCCTGGGTGTTCACGTCTGGCACTTCAATGCCGTTAATATTGGTGGTGCCACCGACGGTGTCGTTCACCTGCAAAATTTGCAGAGTCACTTCCTCGTTCGAGTTGATCAATGGAATCACTTCAAGCCTTAGCGCAATTTCGCGATACTGAATGTTTGAAGTAACACCACCATTCGTATTCAAGCTTCCCGACTGTGTGGACGACGGGACAGCGACTTCACTACCACTAACAATCGTGCCGGTCCGATTATTACTAAGGAAGATGGAGGGCCTAGAAATGATCTCAAAGCGGTTCGATGATTCAAGGGCTTTCAGGTAGGCATTTACATAATCCCCAATCTGTCCGTAGACGCTGAGACCTGCGACACCTGTTGTAGGAAAATTAGCGAAGTCAGTGAGGTCATTCACATCGATCAAGGATCCATTGTTACCGTTCAAGGTGCCGCCACTGCGGACCGTGCGCCCCCCAATTTCGTATTCCTGCACGCGATGAAGAAGATCGACTCCCCAGTTCACATTATCACCAAGAGTTACCTGTCCAATGACAGTGGAAAGATAAACCTGACGAGGTTTGACATCGATCTCATCGAGGATCGTGTTGACTAGCAGAAGATCCTCCGGAGGCCCCGTTGCGATGATGGTGTTCAGCTTAGGATCAGCAATCAAGAGGGTGGAGACACCAATAGGGACAGAGATAGGGCCAGAGTCTTGGATACCGAATCCATTGAGACCACCACCGCCACCGCCTCCTCCGAGGCCGCCGCTAGAACCTCCAAAGCCGCCACTAGAACCTCCAGAATTGAATCCACCCGTGTTGCCGAAGCCAGAGTTTCGGTTGTTATTCCCACCGAAGCCAGAGTTTCGGTTGTTGGTGGTATTCCGACCGCCACCGGCGTTGGACGTGAGAGCACTTCCACCACCAGCCCCTGTTTCACCACGCGGCGCAAGCGCATCCGCAAGGACTGGAAGGGCCAGTTGGACCGACACATGACGCAAGGCACGGTTGATGAAGCGTTTCACTTCGACTTCGGCGTCGAGTTTCTCAATCAGATTCTCGATGTAGATGATGTCCAACGGGCGCCCAATGACAATCAAGCGGTTAGTGCGTTCGTCAGGATAGACCACAATATTCTGAGTGGCACCCGGTCCGCCCGTGGGGCTTGGAGCCGCTGAAGCCGCTGCCGCGCCTCCTCCGGTGCCAGGAGGGCGATTCGTCGCCTGAGGCGTGCGCCGCGTCGTCGAGGTGCGGCTCGAACTGGTTCCAGCACGCTGCTCTTGCTGCTGGCTGAGAATGTCATTGATCGCCGCAGATACGGTCGCGGCCTCCGCGCGCAGAAGCTGGAAGACCTCGGTCTTCACCCGCGCGGGCTCCACATCGATCTTGTTTTTCAGCTCGATGAGTTGCTTCACCACAAGCGCATTCTCTGTGATGACGAGCATGTTCACATCCGGCACGGCGGTGATGGCAGCGTACGGCGTCGCCGCATTCTTCGTGACTTCTTGGAAGATGCGAATGGCTTCGTCCGTGGTGACGAATTCCAACTTCATGATGTAGTTGATCACAACCTCGCCATCAGGAATGTCGTATTCCTCGGAGTAGGTTTTGATACCTTCCCGAGTTGGCGTGCTGCCCGCGCGCCAGTTGACGGCTTTGAGAATATTGTCAGTGGTAGGGATGAGCGCGATGCCATTCAAGAGCAACGAGCGCTCCATGAAGTCCAGCCATTCTGCGTTAGTTGCTGGCGCATGCACGGTCTCAATGGTGATGGGAATATCGAGCGCCGTGACATCCCTAACAATCATCTTACCACTGACCGTCTCAAAATCCTGTAAAATGAATTTGAGAGGAGTCTGAGGGTATTGGATCTCGGGAGGCTTACCATCGATGGTCGCTGGCAGGTCTTGAGCAAGCAAGGAACCCGCGCCAATCGAGAGGCCGAGTAGTCCCAAAAGAGGGACACGAAGTGAACGAGAACGAGTGAACATGAACAGATTAATTAAAATAATAGAAAGAATGAAAGGAGCGCGCGGCTCTATTTGCCCTGGAGACCAGGAGGAAGGATCACGCGGCGTTTGCCAGGCGTGGTGGAACGTTTCGTTGTCGTTGGTGTCTTTGAACGAGACGTCGGCACCGTGCGACGCGTGGTCGGTTTACCAGGTGTAGGCCTTTTGTTTGCGGCAGGCGTCTTCTTCGTGAGCTGCTTTGCACTGTAAGTGACGGTGGCGGTCTTGACCGAAGCCCCGCTGCCCATCGCGAGCACGACTTCCACTTGAGCGGGATCACGATGTGGTTTGACGCTCTGAATGCGCAAGTCCCCTGACTGCCCTTCAACCAGACGATGATGGGCCAAGCGGCGCTGTGCGGGATCTTCATCGCCAACGAGCTTAGTATTCTCCACGTGAACAACGAAGTTTCCGCCAATGCGGGTGACCGCGCGGAGGGTCAAATTGTCCGCCCACGGATCTTCAGCCTTCTCTTCAGTCACAGGCACGACCTCCTGCATAAAGGGATTCTTGCGAAAGATCACGTCGTAACGGCGGGGATCGAATTTCTTCGGAGGGAAATCCGAGGCCGTGCCATCGTCTGCGGCAGCAGCATCCGTCGCTCCGATGTTTTGATTTGAGGCGGTCGGGGTTTGCCCAACCGAGAAGCCAGCCCAAATAAGAAGTGCTGGCAGGGCCAAGAGCAGTGATGTCGTCGTTCTCATGATACTAATATTGTAAGCGGTTCTGATCGGCTAATTCGTTTGTGGGGCCACCCCAAAGCCAGGGCCCTCTTCAGTCACATTATTCAGACCGGCACCAGGGGTGCTCGCATTCCAGGATTGTCCTGCAATCGCGTTCGGATTGATCGAATCGAAGGGCCGAGCGATATCTGGGCCGAGTGCGTTGGCCTCGGTTTCTACGCGCACAGGAGTCACCGTTTGTTCGGCTACGGGTAATGCGGCTTCGATCGCATCAGGAACGAGCTCAACACCCGTCGAGACCTCGCCTCGACCGCCGACGTTATCGTCCGCCATTAGCGGCGGCGGAGTCGGTCCTCCGCGAATCACGCGCCCATCGACACTCGCAAAGCTCGAGCGTTTCGAACCGGATATGAGGCTCGTCTCGCTGGTGCCCCCCACCGGAAGTGCGGGAGGCTTGGAACCGGGGAGACGCACACGCGGACGAGCCGGTTTGCCACTTTCTCCCTCGGCCCCGGAATTCGTCGCTGCAGGTGCCGAATTGTTAAACGAAGGCGGCTTCACCGTCGCTTGTGGACGCTTCGCCGGCTCCTTATTACCAGCCGCCGCCGCTGGATCGCCAGGTTGTGATGCCGCAGCTCCAGCAGGAACCACGTCAGGCAATTCCAACGCAGGGACCGGCTTGATGTCAGGCGCTCCCATGGGCCTCAACGTGACGTTCGACATCGCGAGAATCTCCTTCGTGGCGTAGCGCTGCTCGATCGTAACCTCACAGGTCAAGTTCTCCGGCTCCTTCTTCTTTTTAGGAAACAGGTGAAGGTGCGTGACGACACGGAAAGACGACTCCGACTGCAACTGAGTCATCCATTGGACGATATTCTCAATGCTACCGGCAACCACCACACGACGCTCAAACGCCCAGAAGTAGGTTTCTTTGCTAGGCGCTTTCTCTGGGGGCGAGCTGATCAAGGTGAGGCCCGAAGCTTCGATCCCACGCACATTGAGAATGCGATCCAAGTTCTCCTTCGCTTCGAATTCGTCCGTCGCGATGGGCTGATTTTTATTCAACCAATCACGCTTCTGATTGAACTCGATCTCCTGCGTCTTCATGTCGAGCAAACTCTGACGTTGCGCTTGAAGATCCATCTTCTGCGAATTCACCGCCTGCAAGCCTTTGGAATACCATTCGTATCCAAAGAACGTCACTAACAGCAACACCGTAATTAGAAAGATAAGGAGGAGGCGAACCTCACTGGCTTTAAGCTGACCCATAAAGATAATTTCCTTTCAGTTCGAAGGTGACGATGCCCGTCTTGTCCATTTTGAAGGGCTGATGTGTCCATTCATAGTCTCCCAAAGTCTTGTTTGCCTTCAGCTTACTGATGTAGCGGTTCGCAATAGAACGATTCACGGCTTCCCCTTTAAGCAGGATACGATCCGTATTCACATCATAACCTAACACACGCACGCCGGACTCCGGCATGTCTTGCAAGACTCGCAGAAACAATTCTAACGGAAAGCGATCCAAATTAATCGCATCTCCCAGGGCGTTCCAACGATTCGCGGTTGGCTCGATCCAGCCGACATCCGTGCGCAGCTGGCCCACGCTGTCCGTAAGCTTGCTGACCTCTTGCTTCTTCCAAAAGTAGAAGGCCGCAAGGCCCGCCAGCATCAAGATGTAGAAGAGCGCGGCAGCTGAGACCCAATTCCGGATCTTCTGACGTTTGGCAGCCGTTTCGCGATTCGCTGCCACCGAGTTTGGCAAGAGATCGAGCATCCTCTCCGGAAGGAGCGGGAGCGGACGATCTTCCACATGCACATTCATTTCCGCCTCAGCTTCCAAGAGCGCTCGGCTCTCTTCATCCAACTGACGGCTCCAGACCACAATGCCCGTGAGATCCTCGATGACGCCCTGACCATGCAACTGCATGAGCAAGCACTTCAGCTCTAACATCGCATCAGCATTCAGGTCCGTCGAGTTGAGAGCCTGGAAATACGCAGCCTGGCCTTTCCGCGTGGCCACGGCGACCCAACGTCCCAATTCACGCCACAGCACCAGATGATTCCGGGGCAACGCGAGGAAGTTCGGCGAGATATCGAAGTGTTCGGCATCGCCTTTGGGAAGCTCGATCGGTTTGCCATCCGCAAGGAGAATCGGCATGAGCAAGCTACGCTCCTCCTGACGATCCAAGGTGATAAAGTCGTAGTGCTGACCCATGCCATAGTCCGGCTTGGTTCCATTCGCCTCCAATCGCATTTCGACAATATCAGGAACGAGAGACTCATCTTCTGCTGCCGCCCAGAAGGGTGAACAGAAGACCGAAGTCACTGGGAAAGCATAGTGGCTCACGCCTCGAAATTCGCTGGGTGAATCGGCGTTGCCTTTGCCAGAAGCATCATGCCTTAGCACGCCACTTCCTTTCTTGGTATCGCCGGTCCACAGTTCCCAGTGTTCTTCGCCAGGATAGGCGAGAACGATCTCGGAGCTGGATGCACTTTTGTTACTCATAAATTCAGACTAGCAGGTTAATTGTAAATTTCTTCGCGATTCAGGATGACGGGATTGCTCGCGCGGTTTCGCAGGACCAGGACGATCGTCTTCTGATAGTCCCCCACTCTCCCCACGCTCTCGATCCGCGTGGTCTCGTCACTCACAGTCAATCGGTTTGCTTGCGGGGAACCATCGTCCAGACCTAGCTCGGAAAGGGCCGCTGGTAAACTCTCGAACTGGGGATCATCCTCGGTGCCTTCAATCCCGTCGGATCCCCGGCGCACCGTGATAAAATCCTCCGCCGCGAAGTCCGAAACCTCCGCCACCATCATGATAGATTCCTGATCCGCATCGCGGAGATCCAGCTTCCCTGCGCTAAACAAGGTGAAGAAGCTGCGCCAATTCGGTTTCACCAGATTCAGATAGTCCATCCCTTTAACGAGAGCCATTTCTTGCAAGTCGTAGAAGGGCCGATTGAACGGATACGTTGGGAAACCGGCTTCAAAGTAAGACTCGCTCTCGGCACCACTGAGATTCGTCTCGTCATCAGCGTCGATCCAATCAATCAGACAATCACTCAACTCCTCGGCCTGTTCCAACTCCAGTCCCCAGAAGGTAAAGATGCGCTCGAGAAACTCGCGATCATTCTGCTGGAGGAGCAGGTTGATGTTGATCTTGCCCCCCTCACCCTTGATCCGAACACTGTAACCTTCATCGGCTAAAGTATCGAAACGCGTCAGGAGAGGATCGTAACGCTGAATCTGTGGATTCGCCGCTATGGCGATCCCCATTTCACAAAGCTGGTTTGCTCGGAAATCGTGTTTTTGTGAGATCACGAGCTTCACATCACTGCTCACGAGCTGAATCGTCGCGAAGAGAAACAGCGTGAGAATAGCCATGAGCCAGAAGACCATGAGCAAGGCAGAACCGCGTTCGCGAGCTGCTAAGAAATGAGTGATCTTCATCGGCCGCCTCCTCTCCCGCCAGTGCCTGGAGGTGCTGCACCGCCAGCACCGCCACGCCCAGCACCACCACGGCCACCGCCTGGAGGTCTATCACCACCACCACCACCGCCTGGAGGGCGCTGGCCGCCGACACCGCCACCGCCACCGCCAGACCGTCCACCGGCCTGTTGGTTATTTGATTGGACCAGCTCCTCTGGGTTAATCATGTTAGGAATCCAAAAAATAGACTCAACCTTCTCATCGAGCCCTTGTCCATAAAACAGCAATTCCAACCGCACAATGCTAGGGCGTTTCTGAGGATCTTCCCAAAGCGGGACCCATTCACCGGCATCGCCTAACGTTTCATCAAAAAACGACCACTCGAAAACCATGACATCGGAAAGCAAGTTCAACCAAAGCCCAGGCTGCTGGCTGGCGCCGCCCATGCTCGAACGATAATCCTCGGGTGCCTCTTCATCGAGGTAAAGCAAGCCCACATCGAGCGTGCCCCGTGAGGACTTCTTCGACATCAAGACCACACGCGAAGAACCCGCAGGTACCGACGGCCAGTAATAAGCCAGCGGGTAGTTGTAAAACACAACGTCAGTCTCTGGCGGATTGCCATTCAACGGCAGCATCGTGATGGTCGCATTGCCTGGCATGCGCTCGAAGTTCCGCCGGAGCAAACGCAGGAAGTTATGCAAACGAATCTCTTCGTTCTGAGACTCCGACACCGCATTGCTCAACTTCACCGTACCCACCGCCACGGCATAGATACCGCTCACGATCAGCCCGAGTATCGCCATGCCCAACACGATCTCGATCAGGGTAAAACCCTGGTCGCGACGAGCCTGAAGGCCGGAGATTCGGCTACTGCGTGTTGCGATAGAGGCGCGCATAGCGATAGGTTTCGACGACTTGTTCCTGCATGCCACTTGGCTCCTGCCAAACGGCCCGAATTTGAATCCGCAGCATCTCAGGGAGCACCGCGTCATCTTGATTGTAGAGCTCTAACTCTTCGACCACACTCTCGTAAACGACGCCATAGGCATCGGGAGGCGAGGTCACCGGCGAGCGAGGCTCGATGTTAGGATCTCGAAGGTTCCAAGTGAGGAGCGTTTCCAAGTTCCGCATCATGGCCATCTCCCGCTGCGACTGCATGGCCACTGCCCCTAACTTATCAATAGCCACCGTCAGAGACACCGCAATCACGCTCAGAATGCTCACCGCCATGATCGCCTCTAAGAGGATGAACCCGCGAGCATGCTGCCTGCTACGTGATGTGAGTGTGAGTTGCATTGTGATAAAGTAGCTCCGGCTTCCAGCCGGGGTCACGGGCAAGATGCCCGCGCTACACTAAGTAGGTTATTTAGGAATAATGAGGGATTCCTCTTCGACGTGAGCAGTCAGTGGATTGAAGACCATGGAAAGCGTCGCGTCTCCATAGGTCAGGCGAAGGCTGAGTGGTTCACAGATGCCACCTGGCTCAAAGATCCAGCGCTCAGAGGGAACTCTCGGCGCTCGGTATATCTGCTCGTTCCACCGCCGCACCCACAATTGGATGCCATTCTCAATCTGATGCCGTTCACCGCGAATCTGCTTCATGGCATCTTCCGGCGACATGCTATTGAACGATCCTTCTAACGCTGTTTGAGAATAGCTCGGCCCCACCGCAAAGAAGCTTGGGGCGAGCGTCATCGAGTAGGAACGGTTATTCACAATGGCCTCGCGCATCAACTTCCGCGCTGCGAGTTTCAGCGCCACCGCTTCGTTCGTCAGCTTTCCCTCATCCTGCAACGACTGGAAACTCAGCGTCGCCACGCCGAGGATCAGGGTGACGATGAAGATCGACACCACAATCTCGATCAGCGTGAAGCCGCGAGGTCGATAGAGGTTTCTGAGGCGCATGTTAGATTGAAGCAGGTAGCGCTTGCCTACCAGTTACCAATATCGTCTTCGGTGCCTCCAGTGCGATCGCTGCCCATTGAGAAGACATCGAACTCACCCCCTTTGATCCCTGGATTGTTGTACTGGTACATGTTGTCCCAAGGATCCATGAGAGAATCAAGGTCCTTCATTTGTGGAGCCCATGACTTCGGCATGGGAGCCGTGGTAGGACGCTCAGCCAAAGCACGGAGACCTTGCTCTTGGCTCGGCATGCGACCCGCCTTCATGGCGTAAAGTCGCAAGGCACTGGTGATGGCCGTGATGTCAGCCTTCACAGCGCCTTCCTTACCAGCATCCATGACGCCAGTCAGTTTCATGACGCCTGCACCCACGAGGAGCGCGATGATGGCGAGCACGAGCACCATTTCGATCAGAGTGAACGCCGCGTTGCTTCCACGGCGACGGTTGGTATTCAGGAATGTTAACTTCATGTGTTTCGTTCGGTTGAGTTTATGTAAGGTTAAAAAGTAAGGTAGCTCCTGCTTCCAGCCGGAGTCACGGGCAAGATGCCCACGCTACATTTTTGAAAGAGTAATATCGTCTTCGGTTTGATCGAGGCCATCCGGGCCTGCGCAGTGTAATTGAAAGTCTTCGCCGTCCGGGCCGAGAGAATAAACATACTCGTTGCCCCATCGATCTTTAAGCGCATCGAAATCCCTCATCTGCGGCACCCAGCTCTCCGGAACCGGCTCAAGGACCGGCAAATCCACGAGTGCTGCCAACCCCTGCTCAGCGGTTGGTAAGCTACCCGTGTTCATCGCATAAAGCCGCAGAGCCGATGTAAGCATCGTTAAATCCGCTCTTACAGACACACTTCGCCCATACCCATCGGGTCCCATCACACGAAACTGACTAGCCCCAACCAGGATCATTCCACCAAGAAAGGCCGCCCACACCACCACAAGCATCTTCCAATCGAAGAAACGGCTCTTATCTGGTGTAGAAGCTTTCATACTAAGGATAGCGACACCGCTAACGAGCGCTGTTCAAGCCACCCACAGTTTCAAAGATAATCGAGATCATGAGGTAGGCCATCGTGCCGACGACACCGGCCATGATGAAGACGATGAGCGGTTGGATCAGCGCCGTGATCTTCTCAATCGTCTTGCCTAACTCTTTATCGTAACGACCCGCAGAACGCACCAAGGCGCTTTCAATGTCGCCGGTCTGTTCGCCCACAGACACCATGTCGATAAGCAGCGCTGGAAAGAAGCCCACCTTCTTCATAGCGCGGGAAAGTGATCCGCCCTCTCCCACAATGCCTGCCACTTGGGACACTTTATCTTTCAGGTACAAATTCATCGTCGTGTCCCGAGTCAGCTCTAACCCTTTCAACAACGGCATCCCGTTACCGACAAGATTAGCCAACGTCTCCATGCACTGAACGTAGAAACGCGAAGACAAGACGCCCCCAACGAGTGGCGCATGCACCACAAAGCGATCCCACGTCTCCTGATTCTTTCGGCTACGCAGCCACATGCGGAAACCGACAATGATACCGACAATACCCAACACGATCGCCCACCAATAAGCTTTGAGGAAATCCGACGCCCCAATGAGCACCTTAGCAGCCGTGGGCAATTCCCCCCCGGTCGAACTGATCAATCCCATGAGCTGTGGAATCAGATAAACAACGAACAATACGGTCACCGCAACACCCGCGAACACGAGAAAAGCGGGGTAGATCAGCGCAAATAACACTTTACTCTGCAAATCCGCGATCGTGTTCAAATACTCTGCCTGGCGACGCAGGATCTTAGGCAACGCACCAGAAATCTCACCCGCATGCGCCATGCTACAATACAACGGCCCAAAGCTCGGCGAGACCTTTTCTAACGCTTTCGAGAAACTCGCACCCTCTCGCACCTCTCTACGCACAAGAACGGTTACGTCCTTCAACGCGGAAAGTTCTTCGCGGCTCTCCATGACCTTCAGCGCCGACTCTAACTGAAGTCCAGCCGACAACATCTCGGACAACTCTTCCGTGAACATCACGACCTGAGAACGCTTCAGCTTGATCGGGTACTTCGGACCACTATCGACCACCGCCGCCTTGGCCTTCCCTTTCTCCTGCTGAGAAACTGCATGAGTCGACTTCGCAGTCTTCTTCTCTTTCTTAGCCTTGGCAGGAGCTTCTTTCGCTTTCGGCTCCTCTTCCTTGGGCTCAGGCTTCGCCTCACTCAAAGGCGCTGGAGATTCTTTCTCCTTCTGCTTCGCCTCAGCACCACCACCGCCACCGCCACTAGCAGGCGTTAGCGAAAGTGGCTGCATCCCTCCGCGATTGAGGCGGCGCAAGGCCTCGCTCCGATCAGTCGCCTCCAAGACCCCTTCGGCCTTGGAACCATCCATCTTCAAAGCGCGATATTGAAAGCTTGGCATCGATGTAAGTAATTAAAGTGTGATGATTGAAGAAGGCTCACTATTGATTAAGGAGTCGTTACGAAATAACCTGAGCAGGTTGCATACAAATACACCGCGAAAAGTAGGGCCGAGATGTTCTATCATGATCAAGTAATTTCGTGACGACTCCTAAGTGCCTTCCATTTCCGTCGTGGTGACACTCACGACCTCTTCCAACGTCGTCTCGCCAGCCATGACCTTAGCGTAGCCGTAACCACGCATCGGCAGGAACCCTTCCTTGATAGCTGCCTCTTTCAGAGCAGAATAAGGGCGGCTCGCCGTGATCATTTCCTGCAAGCCCGCCGTGAGCATGCAGACTTCATAAATAGCCAGTCGACCGCGGTAACCACTGTTTCGGCAGGTCTGACAACCGCCTTTCTGATAGAACGGCCCGGTAAAGTCTGCCGGGAAATCCACGCTCCGAAGATACTCGGGCTTGTAGTGAGTCTCCACGCGACACGTCGGGCAAAGCTTCCTAACCAAACGTTGAGCAATGAACGCTCGCACTGAAGCAGAGACCAGAAACGGCTCCAGGCCCATGTCGACCAGTCGGCTAATACCGCCGATGGCATCATTGGTGTGCAAGGTACTGAACACCAAGTGGCCCGTAAGTGCTGCTCGGATAGCGATTTCCGCTGTTTCCAAGTCACGAATCTCACCCACCATGATGATGTCAGGATCCGCACGCAAGAAGCTCCGCAAGCCGTTGGCAAAGGTCAGGTTGATCTCTGACTTCACCGCCACCTGCAAGATCCCTTCCAACTTGTTCTCCACCGGATCCTCCACCGTCACGATGCGCGTCTCGGACGTGTTGAGTTCCATTAGGAACGTATAGAGCGTGGTGGACTTACCACAACCGGTCGGACCGGTAAGAAGGATGATGCCATTTGAAATCTCTAGCAGTTTCCTGAATTGTTCATTGATCCCTTCCTCCAAATTCAACTTATTCAGATTGAATTTCTCCTGACCTAACAAACGCAAACTCACCTGCTCGCCCTCCACCGTCGGAATGGTCGCCACACGAACGTCGATCGACTTGCCTTCGATCTGCAAATTGATACGACCATCTTGTGGCAAGCGGCGTTCTGCGATGTCGAGGTTCGACATGATCTTGAGACGCGCCACCACCATGGACTGCAACGCCTTGATATTCTCTGGCACGGGCACTTCCACCAACTTACCATCCACCCGATAACGGATGCGCAGTTGGTTCTTCTGCGGCTCCACATGAATATCCGTCGCCCGCTGATCCAAGCCTTCACGGAGAATCTGATTCACGAACTTCACGACTGAAGCCTCCTCATCATCATCGTCGATGACGTTAACGTCCTCTCGCATGTCGAAGAGATCCTCGTTCAAGTCGCGCCCCGCGAGCAACTGCTCAAACGTGTCCGCGCCCACCCCGTAGAGACTCTGCAACCCCTCCACGATACGCGTCCTAGAAGCCATGCGCCACTGAATCGGCACCTTGATGTGCTGGCTCGCCGCTTGGCGCGCGGTCAAATTAAACGGATCGTAAGTCGCAATTTCCAGCCTCCCCGTTCCCTCTCCCTTAGCAGCCCACTCTTCGCCATCCTCTCCCACAGATTCCTCATCCTCAGACGCCTCAGGATCATCGAAATAGACCGGCAACAACCGATGACGCAAGGCCACCTGAGCTGAACACAGCTCCCGGAGCTGGCGCGGCTTCACATCATCACGCTCCACCTCTTCTTTCCACCCGATGCTTAGTTTCTTGCTCAGGTTTTCCAGAAACTTCTCCTCATCAACGAGTTGCGCATCCAACACATCATCCACAAGCGAACGTTGCTGAAACACAGATTGGTCCAAGACCTCCGCCAGCTTCTCCACAGACTCGCAGGAGGCGTTTCGGGCACAATCTAGAAATAAATCTTTCATAAAATTTAAGGAACGAGACAGAAACTAGGCACCAGGTCAACCGATGATCAGCAGCTATACAGGCCATAAGCGCCCCCGGCAGGCGGAATTGTCCGTTTCAGGGGATCATTCTTCGAAAGATCTGATCACCCCTTCAGAACACCCCATTTCCAAAGCATTTCAGGTCACAAGGCCCGCGCATACGCCCCGCCATCCACCAGCAAGGTCTCACCCGTCACATAGCTGCTCGCCTCACTCCCCAGAAACAGCGCCGGACCGACAATCTCTTCGGGATCCGCCCACCGTCCCAACGCCGTGAAATTCGCGAATTTCTGCTTCTGAGCGTCATCCAAGATACTCATCGGCAAGTCTGTCAGAAAGGGCCCCGGAGCGATGCAATTCACCGTAATCCCATGAGGACCAAGGTCTAACGCGCTCGCCTTCGACATCCCCACCAGCGCCGCCTTCGTCGCCGAATACGCGTTCCGAGCCTCCTTCGACCCCACGCCGAGCACCGACGAAATATGGATCACGCGCCCCCAACCACGCGCCTTCATCTGCGGGACCAAAGCCCGCGTCAGTGCCATCACACTGCTTAAATTCACCTCAAGCTGGGTGTCCCAATCCTCATCCACGATCTCATCGATCGGCTGCGGCCGGTTGATCCCCGCGTTGTTTACCAAAACATCCACCCGCCCCATCTCGGCCAAAGCCATCTCTGCCAGCGCCTTCACCGCCGCACGGTCCTCCATGTCCACCACCGCAAAGCCCACCTTCCGACCCGTCGCCTCCATGATCTCCACCTGAGCTGACACCAACTCACTCTCCGTCCGCGCACACAGAAACACATCCGCCCCCGCCTCCGCAAACCCACGCGCCATCGCCCGCCCCAGACCACGACCACCGCCTGTGACCAACGCCACCTTCCCACTCAGATCGAAGAGATTTCTCATCCCCCCAGCCAAGTGGGAACGGCCCGGCAGGTCAACCCCACAACTCATCGAGAACACGTTGATAAAGCACCACAGAAACCCGAAGGCCACTATTCTCCGGAATCGGCCATAGCTTTCACGCATTGGCGTCTGGACAGGAACTCGTTCGAGATAGTGAAGTTCCCCCAAAAAAGCGAACATGGGCCGGACAGATCACTCTGTTAGTTTAGGTGTGTTTTCTGAATTTGGAAGTATTGATTGAGGAAGGTTTCGGGCGAGACGTTTCCCAGTGAGCTATGACGCCGTTTGTCGTTCTAGAAGACTTCTAGCCTGCATTATTCATGAGAAAAACAGATAGATAAACATTGTACCGCATAGCTCCCTAGTGAACAGTGAGTTATGACTATAAAGAAGGGCAATTCAGGTAAAAGCAAAGAGGCACGCAAACCCACGACGGTGTCGATGCTCTGCGGTCTGGAGGTATTGACCACAACGAATCCAGCGAGCTTCGCCTACCCATCGTCGGCCCCGCGATCGTTCGCTTCTGGTAGCAGGTCGATTCCAAAGAAAGCCACGACGAACTCAGTTTCCGCATCGGTGTCGTCGACGCTAAATACATCACTGGCACCCCCACAAAGATCAGCGGTCTCAATGAATGGGAACAGCGATCCGTCGCAGTCCCTTCGGGCCATCACACAATCGCTTGGCATTATAAGAGAGACGACAAGAACGTGAAAGGCCAAGACGACGTCGAAATCATCGATGGAGATGGTCTCCCTAGCCTTGTCGAAACCTGCTTAGGACTCGATTGGAAACAACCCTCCACGGACACTTTGCAGCTCCCAACTGAGACTGAAGGGCGCCTTTCTTGGCAAAGCGCTAAAGGCACTGACATAGAAGGCATCTTCCCCATAATCGAGATTTCCTACGATCTTGAGACTTGGTCTGACATACCCTTAGACATTCTAAATGACACCGCTAGTGAACTCATGGTCCGCGAACCTACAATGAGCGCCTCGCCACAGAAGTTCATCCGACTTCGCGCTAGCCTGTCTCCACCGTCCGTCCCCTGATTCAGTTGCTTTCCTCTCTAGCCGTTGCTGGTTAGCTACGTGAACTCCTCAAGCCGACTGCAAACCGTCGCTACTGCCGAGCCCTCTCAGAATGATCCGAGAGTGGCGACGCTTATGCAGCGATTCCAGACATTGCGCACGCGCAACAAAGTGCACTGGGATTCACAATATGAAGGCCTTCGATTTGTCGGGCAAGGCGGCCAAGGAGTAGTCTATCATTGTGAACGTTCTGGAGTCGATGGCTTTCGCCTCCCCATCGCCCTGAAAGTATTCTCCCCTAATACCTACGCCACAGCATCAGACTACACGTCGGACATGACTCGCATGGCAACCGTCGCAATGCACGTTTCTCAGTTGCAATGTCACCAGTTGCTCGACGTTCACAATTTCATCGAAGACGACGGTATTCGCATCATGGTCATGGAATGGGTCAACGGCTACGACCTACGCCACCTTCTGAACCCAACGACTCTCAACTGGGTTGGAGATCACCTATCCGATACTCAACAAGCCCAACTCAATGACGTCGTCATCACCAAGGGCTCCCACCATTCCCGGCTCAAACCGGGCATCGCTATTCAGATTCTCCGGGAATCCTTGACCGGCTTAGCATCGCTTCACCGGGCAGGTGTGGCTCACGGCGACATTAAGCCGAGCAACGTGATGGTAAATCAAACTGGCAACGTGAAACTCGTCGATCTCGGATCAGCCGTCGACATCGCAAAAGGTGGCGAACGTCTCAGCTGGACGCCAGCGTATGCGGCCCCCGAAATACTCGATGGCGCGCCTAAGTCGGCACAATCCGACCTCGCAAGCCTCGGCTTCGTTTTGATTGAAATGTTAGCAGGGTGCCGACTCTTTCAAGAAGCAGCGTCCGTGGACGCTCTTCGTACGGCCAAACAGAAATTACCGGGGCGCCTACGAGGCCTGCTACCTCGCGATGTCGCTCGCAACGAGGACTTGGTGGCGCTCTGTCAAGAACTCATAAATCCAGATCCGAGCAAACGGATCTCTAGCGCGGAGGAAGCAAACCTCGTGAGAGCCGCAGACTTACACCGCCAGCTTGTGAAGACCGGACTCGATAGCGAGTATGCAAACGATCTACGCGTGCTCATGGAGCGTTTGCCCACCAGCGACTTTCCAAGCACGGCCGCAGCAAGCTCAGCCGATCTCACTAACAGTCTCATCGACGACGCATCGACCATTCGAATGTAGGTCATCGGATCATGCCTCGGCCACAGACAACGGCAGAATACTTGCCGTCCGAGCAATAACCGGGGACAAATCCTCCTGCCTGAAGAAATCCGGCGATGACGACTAAGGCCGGGAAAAACTCAGCTCAGCACGTGCCTCCAGCCTAACTCGCTACGCGACGCCCATGGCCCTTTGAGCACAAAGCAGATCTTCCAATCGCTCTTGCATTTCTTGAAGCTGTTTATTAAGATTGCAGTAATATCAACTCAATCGAACAAATGCGTAATCTTCTGCTCCCTATTCTCGGTCCTCTCCTGGCCGCCGGTTCACTCTTTAGCCTGACTAGCTGTGGACACACCCTCTACGGCATGAGCCTTGATGCAGAGCGCTTGCGCAGCCGCGTGCCGCAGACGGGCCAAGGCCGTTACCAGAACAACACGACTGACGGCTACAATAACTCATACCAGTACCCGCAGCAGGCACCTCAAACAGCACCGCCCGCCAATACTGGCGGCTACCAGACTTACTAGAGCCCTACTTGCGGAACTCTTTCGTGGCATAGAGGAGAAAGATGCCAACGAGGACCAAGCACGCGCACATGGCTAGAATGAGCCCGGCGCGGATATCGATGAAAGCGAACATAGTTTCGTAGTTAGCTTCTCGGACACGATTGTAAAGTGGGAAATCAGGGTCCCGGTTGACCCTGGGACCTTCTTTGAGTATCCGTGGCAATTATGAGAAGGCCTCCAAAGAAATTGCCCTGGCTGGCAGCACTGGTCATTGGGATCACTGGCCTGCTCGTGCGTGGCGAGGCTCCCAAGGAGGCCGCGATCCCTGCAACAAGTGCGGCGAAGATCGCGGAGGCCAAGGGCAAGTCGGTCAACGTCTCTGGCCGCGTCGCTAAGGCCAATGTCTCCTCCAGTGGGACCCACTTTCTGAATTTCGCGGGCTCCGACTTCAAAGTCGTGTGCCTAGCTGACCTGGCGAAGAAATTTCCCTCCGGAGGACCCGCCGCACTCTACAAGGGCAAGAGCATAGTGGTCACCGGCGTGGTGGAGCTCTACAAGGGCAAGCCGCAGATCAAGCTAACCGGCCCCTATCAAGTAAAGGTCATTGGAGGCACGCCGAGCGTCGCCTCCTCGGGATCAAACGACGGCAACACGGCATCAGCAGCAGGCCCCTTCAAACTGAAGCAAACGGGCAAGACGACCTGGCAAAGTGCTATCGGCCTCACCTACAAGGGCCGTGACCCTAAAGGGCTCACTCGGGTCGAGCACATCATGCGACATGCTGAAGACCAACCACGTCGCGCAGGCAAGCACGGCGTCTTCGATGCCAGCTCCGAAGCAGAGGTCTTCGCGCTGCTAGACCAAGCTTGGGAACGGGCCAACCAACAGCGTTTGCTCCCTCGCAATGAAGGCTCGCGAAGCACCTACACCGTGTCCATGGGACGCCGCATCGGCTACCTCGGAGGACGCGTAGGCGGACAACGTCGCAAGCCGGCTCTGAAATCCATCCGCATCGTCTTTGAGACGGGCACCAAGAACATCGTCACCGCTTTCCCTAACTAAACCGCCCCCCGAATTTTCATGAGTGCCTCACCACTACTTCCTTACGTTCGCACTTGCGGTTTCTGTGAGAATGGCCTTCTCCGCTTCTGGATTTCCTCGGATGAGAAACGCATCGTCGCGCTCTGTGACGAATGCGAACTCTACTGGGACGACATCCTAGCGGTCTACGACGATGAATTTACGCCCTCCTCTGGTGCCTTCCCTGCCCTAAAAGGCGAGTGGCGCGCTGGAACCCGCGATGACGTGAAAGAGAACGGTTTAGATGACTGCGTTCGGGGCGAATCCGAATAAGCAGGCCTTCACGGACGTCTCTTAAATCACTGCCTATGAAGACATCCCTCTTGATCCATGCCCTCGCGCTGACAACCCTTTGGTTAGGCGCCGCCTTTGGCCAGAATTCCGCCGTCTTCACGGAGAAACTGACCATCGACCGCAGCGATATCAAACGCAGCGGGTCCATGCCCAATACTTACGCGCCAGTGATCAAGCGCGTGATTCCCGCAGTGGTGAGTATTTCCTCCGCTCGCGTGACTCAACGTCAGATCGACCCCGCTTGGGACGAAGTACTGCGACGTTACTTAGGTGAAGATGCCGTACCGCAGCGCCGCACCCAACGCCAGCAGCAAGGACTGGGCTCAGGGGTGCTCGTCACCTCGGACGGCTTCATCATCACGAACAACCACGTGATCCAGGGCGCAAATGAAATCACCGTAACCCTGCCAAAGTCACAGGAAAGTTATCAAGCAGAGCTCATTGCGGCAGACCCCTCGACCGATGTCGCTCTCTTGAAGATCGATGGTGCTGACTTTCCCACAGCGCCCCTAGCAAATAGTGATCTCTGTGAAGTCGGCGATGTCGTTCTGGCCGTAGGCAATCCCTTCGAACTGACGCAGACCGTCACGCAGGGCATTGTGAGCGCCAAGGGACGAAGCAATGTTGGACCAGGCGGCGACTTCTATGGCGACTTCATTCAAACAGACGCCTCAATCAATCCAGGCAACTCAGGCGGCGCGTTGGTCGATTCGTCAGGACGAGTGATTGGCATCAATTCCATGATCTATTCCAACACCGGCTCTAGCACAGGCATCGGATTCGCCATTCCGATCAACATGGCCATCCGCGTGGTGCAAAGCCTCTTGGACGAAGGCCGGGTGAACCGTGGCTACTTGGGCATTAATTTAGAAACGCTGGATGCGACAATGGCACGCCGGCTAGGCCGCCGCGATGTTTCTGGAGCGCTGATCGCCGCCGTCGTGCCAGATTCTCCAGCAGCTCAGGCCGGTCTCCGACCAGGTGATCTGATCATCGACTACCAAGGTCGCCGCGTGACTGATCGAACCAAGCTTCGCCTCGATGTCAGTCGGACGGAGCCAGGCAGCCAAGTAATCTTCGGTGTGGTGCGCGATGGCCAAGTGGTGGATATCCCCATCACACTGGGCGAGCGCGCTGTGGAAGGAAGTTATGTCAATCGCAACCGCTGGGACCGTGAACCCGCTCCCGGAGAAGCGGTGGCCATCGAGCAAGACGATGAACTCCCTCTGGAAACGCCGTTCTATCTGGAAGGCGTCAGCACCCAAACGCTGGACGATTCCGTCCGTGAACAACTTGGTCTCGACAAGGCCTATGAAGGCGCCGTCGTCGTGCAAGTGAACGCTCAAAGCCCTGCTGGCAAACGCGGCCTTCAGGTCAACGATCTCATTGTCGAGATCGGAAAGACGCCAATCACCTCGACTCGCGAAGCCCTCCAGGCCGCCGAGTCCGTTGAAGGCAACTCCGTGATCCTTGGCATCATCCGCCAAGGCAACGAACAATTCGTTCTAGTAACGAAGTAAACTTCCTAATGTGCTGCAGCGTGGCTGTGGCCTTCGTCGCCCTTCTCGCGGACGAATGCAAAGGCACCTACTGCTGCGTAGACACCAAAGAAGCCCATCTTATAGAGGCTAGCACTGCCTTCAAAGTTTTCAAGAGCCGTGAGGATGCAGAAGGCGGCCATGATGACCATGAAGAGCCATCCAGCGCGGTTCGCGGCTTTGGCGCTGAGATTCCAGCAACCGATCACGACCATGGCCGAGATGAAAGCGATCACAGCCAACCAGAAGAACAACCCGTTTACCCGAGACGCAAAGACCATGGCCTGCGTGAAGAAGGTGATCATTCCGGCAAAGACAAAGAAGACGAACAAGAGATTCTTCATGATGCGGCGACGGTAGCACCAGCCGAAGGACCGTCAAGCGCCTCCCACCTCGCATCATAGAAAATGAAAGAGGCGAGGGAATCGCTCCCCTCGCCTCTTGATAAATCTTAGCTGTAGAAAGAATTCTACTTCTTCTTGAACCAGTGGATTGGGCAAAGAAGGTTGCCTACGCACTTGGCGAAACTGGTGCCATCCGATGCCGCCGAACCACCTGCACTAGGGGACACCATGCGCGAGTATGCAGGCTTGAGAGGCTTCACAATCCAAGAAGGGTGATTGCTCACGCCTTCTTTATCAGCCAACTTGCTATCTGGCTGGATACGCGTCGCAGTGCCATGCCATTCGAAAGGAGAGTGCTTACGATCCGCCATGACGGGGGAAAGAAAAGCAACAAAGAGAAGGGAGGTGATGAAAGTGAGTTTCTTCATAGGATTTTAAGAGTCTCAGCCCCTATGGCCCGGGTAGTCAAGCTGAATGAACCGCGCCTTTCTGAGCGCTTCGAGCATGCTTGGAAAGCGCCGCTCCTTGATGGCCTAAAACTCCTCGGCCAAACGGATGGTGGCCGAACGCGCGTGGGCGTCGAGGCCCTCGACGGCGCAGAAGGTGCTGACAATGGGTGCAGACTTGGCAATGGCTTCACGATCAAGCTTCACCACGCTGGTGCGGCGTTGGAACTGATCGACGGTGAGTCCAGGAAAGGATTTGCCGGCACCACCGGTCGGCAATTCGTGGCTCGGGCCAGCGAGGAAATCTCCCACCGCGACGGGCGAGTAGTTTCCGACAAAGATACCGCCAGACGTCGTTATCTGCGGGATCCACTTGTCTTCGTCAGCACAGACAAGGCTGAGGTGTTCCGGAGCATAGTCATTGGCCACGGCGACACCTGCGGCCAAATCCTCGACGAGCAGGAGGAAGGTCCCATTGGCGAGCACTTTATCAATAATAGGACTACGACGAAGGAACGGCTTCTGTTTCTCGATCTCCTTCACAACCTGATCTAGCAAACTAGCAGAGGGTGTCACGAAGCCGACGAGGCTCACAGGGTCGTGCTCGGCCTGCGCTAACATGTCAGCGGCGATGAACGCCGGATTGGCCGTGTCATCGGCAAGGACAAGCACTTCGCTCGGACCAGGCAAGAGATCGACAGACACCGCACCAAACACTTGCCGCTTCGCTTCCATCACATAGGCATTTCCGGGCCCAAAGACCTTAATGACAGGCTTAATCGTGTCCGTGCCATAGGCCAGAGCGCCAAGCGCTTGCGCTCCTCCCACCTTGTAAACCTCGTGAGCACCAGCTTCACCTAACGCATAAAGAAGCGCAGGATTGACGTTGCCATAAGCATCACACGGCGTCGTCACCACAATCTGCGGCACACCGGCAGCTGTCGCTAAGGTAGCCGTCATGAGCGCGGTCGAAACAAGCGGCGCGGAACCACCCGGCACGTAGATCCCAACACGTTCGAAACCCTGGAACCTCTCACCCACTTCAGCGCCCTGCGCATTAATGCGCGACCAATCGCGTCGCATCGACTCCTCGGCGAAGCACCTCACATTAAGCTTCGCAGCGGCCACTGCATCGCGGATCTCATCGGAAACGGACGCCTTAGCGTCGGCCATTTCCGCTTCGGTCACCCGCAGCGTCTCCGCCGTGAGCTTGGCCCCGTCAAACTTCTCCGTGAGTTCGAGTAACCCAGCATCACCTCGCGTGCGCACCGTTTCCAAAATTTCTGCCACCGTGGCCTCGACCTCAGGCGTCGGGGCGGCATGACGATTGAGACGAGCGCGTTTCTCAGCGTAATCCGCGTCAGTGTGCTTGATGATTTCCATGGTTCAACACAGGCGCGAGCGAAGGCTCTGCCAAGTGGGATTTTCAGAAATGCGGCAGTCCACCTCTCCAGTCGATCTTGACCGCAGCCGAGGCATACGCTTCTCTCGCGGGAACGTTCCATTACTTAGAACTTCTGTAATCATCGCTATGACCCTACGCCTTCTCGCCCTCCTTGGATTCCTGCCAACCCTGGCCCTGGGCGCCAATAACGCGACACCCATCGCAGACTTGAACATCAAGGAAGGCTTTGCCGTGGAATTGCTCTATTCGGTGCCTAAAGAAGATCAGGGATCCTGGGTCAGCATCTGCTCCGATCCCAAGGGAAGGCTGATTGTCTCTGACCAATACGGCTCCCTCTACCGCATGACGCCGCCTGCAGCCGGACAAGTATTAGAGCCAACGGCCATTGAGAAGATCGACCTGCCTGTCGGACAGGCGCACGGGCTTCTCTATGCCTTTGATAGTCTTTATTGCATTGTGGCCAATGAAGCCTTCGAGGGTCGCGGGCTCTACCGTATCCAAGACACCGATGGTGACGACGCCTTTGACAAAGTAACCCTACTTCGGAAGCTGAAAGGCGGCGGCGAGCACGGGCCCCACTCCGTCGTCCTCTCCCCTGATGGCGAATCCATTTATGTCGTCGTCGGAAATCAGACGGACTTGCCTCCGATGCAGAAGACACGCGTGCCTCCTTTCTGGGGAGAAGACCAAGTCCTCCCTCGTGTTTATGGTAGAGGCTTCATGCGCGGCACGCTCGCGCCACGTGGGTTCATCGCGAAGACCGATCCCGAAGGCAAGACGTGGGAACTCATGGCCACTGGATTTCGAAATCAGTACGACGCTGCTTTCTCACGCGACGGAGAACTCTTTACCTTCGATGCGGACATGGAGTGGGACGTGAACACGCCATGGTACCGACCAACACGCGTCAATCATGTCGTTAGTGGAGCGGAGTTTGGTTGGCGCAACGGCGCTGCGAAATGGCCCGCCTACTATGAAGACAGCTTGCCAGGCATTGCCGACATCGGACCGGGTTCACCCACCGGCGTGTGCTTCGGTTATGGCGCCAAGTTTCCTGCCAAGTATCAAGACGCCTTCTTCATCTGTGACTGGAGCTACGGGAAACTCTATGCAGTGCATTTGCAACCGGACGGCTCTACTTATAAAGCTGATTTCGAAGAGTTCATCAGCGCTCAACCGCTGCCCCTCACAGACATCTGTATTCATCCGGGCGACGGCGCGCTTTACTTCACGATCGGCGGGCGACGCACCCAGTCTGGACTCTACCGCGTGACTTACACCGGAACAGAACCCACCGCAGCCATCGCTCTGGAAGAAGCCGCAGAGGGCCGCGAACACCGTGGCCTGCGCCGCCGACTCGAAGCCTATCACGGCAGCGTCGATGCCACCGCAGTCGAAATTTCCTGGCCCTATCTGAAGCACGAAGACAGAAATATCCGCTATGCCGCACGCGTGGCCATTGAGAGCCAGCCCATCACCGCCTGGAAACACCTCGCCCTCGCAGAGAAAGATCCATACGCCTCTCTGTTAGCCACGATGGCTCTGATTCGCTGTGGTCAAGCCAATCAGAAAGCAGAAGCTCTAGGCAATCTCGTGAAGTGGAAATGGGATGGCCTCAATCGCAGCCAGCGCCTCGTGTGGACGCGTACGATCGGTCTCTTTCTCTCACGCATGGGCAATTTCGAGAAAGACTCGGACCGCAAGAAACTCTTGCGACGCCTCACCAAGCCATTCCCCACAGGCGACCGCGACTTGGACATCGAACTCTGCCAGTTACTCGTCGCCCTCAAAGATCCTACCATTGGCAAACGCGGCGTCATCCAACTCGAAGCCGCTCCAACCCAAGAAGAGCAGATGGCCTACGCCAAAGCGCTACGTTTGGTCAAAGACGGTTGGGACGACGCGGATCGCAGTCGTTACTTCACCTGGTTTCAGAAAGCGGCTAGCTATCGCGGTGGCGCGAGTTTCGGCAAGTTCGTCGAATCCATCAAGAAGGACGCCGTGGCCGATCTTAGCGACGCGCAGAAAAAACAGTTCGCCAAGGAGCTGGCACCGGGAGAAATGAAGGAGCCAGATTTTAAAATGAAGACCCGCGAGTATGTGAAACATTGGGCCGTCGCCGATGTCGAAGGTTCACTTGGCGTGGGTCTTGAAGGAAATCGCAACTTCGCCAATGGCCGCAACCTCTTCGGAGCGACGGCTTGTTTCGCCTGCCATCGTTTCAGCAACGAAGGCGGAGCAGTTGGTCCCGATCTTACCGGCGTGGCTGGCCGCTTCAGTCCCAAGGATTTGTTAGAATCGATCATCGAGCCTAGCAAAGAAATCAGTGATCAATACAACGCTACGGTGATCACCATGAACAACGGCAGCAGCACCATGGGGCGTATCGTCAATCTCAGCGGCGACCAGGTCATGGTGAACGTCAACATGCTCGATCCCAATGCTATCCAGAACGTCAACCGGCCTGATGTGAAATCCATGGAGCCCTCCAAAGTGTCCATGATGCCACCGGGTCTACTCGACACGCTGAAAGAGGAAGACATCCTCGATCTCTTGGCTTATCTCCTCTCAGGCGGTGACCAGAAACACGAACTCTTTCAGAAGTAACTCTTCTAATACTACCCTATGTTAAAACGTGTGCTAGGCGCACTGCTGGCACTCGTCGCCCTGGGGTTGCTATCTTGGCAGGCATTCTTCCACATCGATTTCGATGCGGACCCACTCAACCTCATGCCGCAAGGCCTACCGCAGGTAGGAGCATTGCGGACGTATGATACGGCATTTGCTTCACAAAACGACATTCTCATCGCAGTCACCCAATCGGACATTGCCGTCGGGGACGAAGCGACGGCCTCTCTAACTGCGTTCCTTGAACAACGCCAAGATCTCTTCCGATCGCTCAGTAGCAAACCACCTTGGGAAGAGAATCCTGCGCAAATGGGCGAGCTACTTGCCTACCTATGGGCGAACGGCCCACCCGAGCAGCTGCAAACGTTAGTCGAGAAACTTACGGGCGACGGTGTCGAACGCGAGCTGGCTGCGAGTCTCGACATCTTGGAGAACTCGATGAACATGAAAGACGTCACACGCGTCTCGCATGATCCTATCAATCTATCAGACTTCGGCGACCAAGCTGGAAACTTTCGCCTAGAGGAAGCCACGAAACTGGGGTTTGTCTCAGACGACGGAGAACTGCGCATCATCCTAGCAGTACCCTCAGCAAAGCTCAAAGGAGGCAAAGATGTTGTCGCCTGGCAGAAAACCGTCTGGACCGCTATAGACAACTGGCGCACAGCCCATCCCGATCTTTCGGATGGCACGCTGATTCAACTGACGGGACGCAAAATCTACATGACCGAGGTAACCAATGCCCTTCGGAAAGATCTCCTGATCTCTGTTCTCATCACCATGGGGTTTGTCGCCGTGCTCTTCGGGCTTCTCTATAGGCGCATTCTTCCACTCATCCTCTTGTTAACGTCACTCTACGTGACCTTCGTCATCACTCTGCTGATCGGGCAGATGATCTATTCAGAACTGAGCGCCATGGCCGTCGGCTTTGCTGCCATTCTCATGGGACTAGCGGTGGACTATGGCTTCGTGATCTATCAAGAAGCCTGCTGCTCTGACAAAGATCCACGCACGCTACGACGACTCTTTGGACGCTGCATCGGATGGGCGGCCTTAACCACCGCCTGCGTCTTCCTCGCCCTTAATCGTAGCATCATGCCAGGAGCCGCTCAGTTAGGCACCATGGTGGCCATCGGCGTCTGTGTCGGCGCATTCATGATGATCTTCCCTTATGCTGAAGCCTTGGGGAGGCTCCGTTGCACCAGAAGTTCGTTGGCTTCATCTCCCAAACCCTGGTTGGGATCAAGCTCTGTCGGCCGATGGGGAACGGCTACTCTCTTCGCGCTGACCGTGATCGTGCTTATTTCCCAAGGCTTCCCTCCTCTCAACTCCGATCCAGAGGAACTTCGCCCAGATCAACGCCAAGTTTCTGTTGAACTCTATAATCGAATCACAAAACGACTAGGCGGTGATGGCCGCACGCTCACGCTCATGGCAGATGCCGAGTCGGATGTTCAGATGCTAGAGATCTTCGAAAAAGGCCAAGCTATTCTCGATAACTCTCCGGAAGCAGAGAGCATCATGATTCCAACGCGGCTCTGGCCCCATGCGAATTTCCAAAGAGACAATCTCACCATGCTGCGCGAACTGATTCAAACCGAGGCCTCGATCATGGCCAAGGCTGAAGGCGATGAGTTCGTTGACGAAGCGCTGACTCTGACCAAACGCGTCTTCGCCACATGGCGGCAGTTCTTGCAAAGCGGCGACCGCTTCAACGTCGAAGATCCAACGAGTCACTGGCTTCTTGATAGGCTCATGGTAACCACTCCGAACCAACGTCTTGCGATCGCCTTTGTGCGACTGCATGAAGGGCATTTCATTCTCCCACTCGAGACCGTAGCCGAACTGAACAAAGTTGGCTTACGGCCCGTCGGCTGGGAGTTTCTCGGCCCAGAGATCCGCCCCGTTCTCCTTCACGACGTCAAACAAGTGGTGATTCCCACGGTGATCGTGCTTCTTGTGCTTCTCGCCATCGTCTTCCGTTCGATCAAAGGCGTCTGCCTCTCGATCCTCTTGTTAGGCTCAAGCGCGGCCGCTCTCATGGCCGTCATGCGCCTGATCAAGCTTGATTGGAACATCGTCAACATAGGTGCCATTCCTTTGTTATTGGGCCTCGGCCTCGACTATAGCATTCACGTCATTCTCGCCCTGCGCCGTACTCACGGAAACGTGGCTGCGATCCGAGCCAATATCGGACGCGCCCTCATCCTTTGCGGCACCACAACAGCAGTTGGCTTTGCTTCACTCATGTCTGCACGCTACGGCGGCTTGCCTCAGTTAGGTCAACTCTGCGCCATAGGCATCCTCATCACCATGGTCACGGCCATCTTCCTCGTGCCGCATTGGTGGCGCTTCCTTCACAAGAAGGAACTCCACGACCGCTTGCCGGACTAGAACTTAGGCGTGATCCGCAGACCGTCGTCGCCTGAGACCTCAGTCTCAAATCGAAAGAAGTCTTCGATGCCGACATTCAGTCATAGATCAAAACCAACAAAAGCGCCAAACTCACCCACGTCCGAGAACGGACGCAAGCGGATTGGCGGATCGCGCTCCCACGGATGCCCATTCGCGCCAAACTCAAAGACATTCCAATTGTCATCGCCATCAGGATCGACAAAGGGACCACTAACGCTAACATTTCTCAGCTGAGCTTCATTGAAATGTTCTGCTCGCCAGCGCTTCCACGCCGTCAATGGTAGTTCGACCCGTTCAATTTGGTAACGCGCTAGCACACCATTGTTCCCATGGGCAAACAGACTCTTGCTTGGCTCGTCGTAATAGAGACCAAAGTAAGCACCATCGACTTGATCGAAGAGTTGAAAGTCGCCGCCACTCGTCATGGCAATCTTTCCATCCTTCGTTAGAAGAGCGATGCGCCCATCTCCAGCATCCGTCATGTCGACAATCTCGGACGTCACCGGCGAGAGAACTTCGACTGCGGTTTCGAAGGGGAAGGCGCTGCGGTAAAGACGTCCGGTGCTCGTGCCTGCGAGACCAAACTCACGAAGCTCATCGTAGTAGACAGCCGTGAAATTCCGTGGCGTCTCGCTCCCGGGAATGTTCGCCCATGCCCGTCCGTCCACGCTAGTTTGAAAACTCTTTCCGGCCCTTAGAAAACGTTCCTGTGCGGCCACACCACAATGGCAACAACGGGATTGAAGAAGTCTCGTCCCAAGACCTCGAAGACCTGAGGGTTCTCCGGCGTCGTCGTCAGAACCATTGAATCTCCTTGTCGCAATGATACCGCCAAGATTAAGCCTGCGTTGTTGATCGCCGCAGAGCGAATCCAAGGAGCCGTAACCCCACCTTCAGGGTTCAGCAGGGGCGTGATCGTTTCCCACGTGACGCCATCGCTGGTCAGCGCTGCCCCAGGTAGTTCATCCGTGAACAACAGCAACCTCCCATCCGGTAGGTTCACACTGGTCCTCGGACTCGGAGAGTTGAAGCCGCTGAATATTCTATATTCCTTAAAACTGTTCGCGAAATCAGCCGACGTAAATACACGACCAAACCGGGAAAACATGAGTATCTGATCAGCGATCCGCCCCATGTCGTAGAAAGGCCATTCAAAGGGACGCTCATGAAATTCCGTGAGGAGCCCATCGGCACCGATCCTTGCAAAGCTACCACTGGGACCTGTCGCGTAGAAATGATCCCCCGCCGCAGCAGCCCGAAGCTGAGGCCAAGTGCTGAAACGCGTAATCTCAGGCTCACCCAAGTCGTCACCGTAGATGGAATAGAAGCCATTCGGCCCTGACAGGAGAAACTTTGACGTCGTCGGGTTGTAGACCACGGAGAGGAAATTCTTTGCTAGCCCAGCGGTCTCCCAAGCATCGCCATCACGAGGGCGATTGTAGGTGAGACCAGTTGATCCACCCGACGTCGTAGTCGTTGCCACAAGCAGAGTCTCACCTAGATCGAGATCAGCAACCGTCTCTGCCCCGGGTATATTCTCTACAGCGGCAGTTGCGGCACTGCTCTGCCAGCGAACGATGGTGCCTGCGGCACCGCCAACATAAACATCGCCTCCAGTCGCTTTCGCGCAGCGCAGATCAGGTTCACCCGGCTCGGTCCACGACACCGCAGGGGCAAGCTGATCCGCCCATCTCCCTAGCAGATACTCGTCTATCCGCCCATTCAGACCAACAAAGGTGAACCTGCCTGGTTCTGTTCCCGGTGCGATGTCCTGATAACTAGCTCCCTCCAGAAGCCTTCCAGATTCTTCCCATCGGATGCCATCAGTGGACCGATACGTCTGCCCTCGGTCGTCAAACGCTGCCCAGCCGGTCCCATCATAGGCCACCCCCAGAAACGATCGCAATCGAACCTCAGGAGGAAAGGTGGTTTCGAGAAAGCTCTCGCCAGAATGTCCAAGCAATGTGTGCCCACCCGCAATGACAAGTACATCCCCCCTACCATCCTTCCCTACCGTCAGCGTCCTCAGATCATCTCCCATGGGACGGGGGTAGATATATTCGAACCTCGGCTCTACGACAGTCGACGCAGTCACGTTTCCAAGTGAGTAGTCAACGCCTTCGACGAGTTGATCTTCAGGAGTGTCTGTCCGGAAACGAATCCGATAATCCAAGGTAAGCGTTAGCTTTTCGAAATCGAACTTTCCGGCTGCTGAGCCTGCCTGGATCTTCTCGTGCGGCACATCCGCTAAACTAACATTGATGTATCCCATCAGTGTGACAGAGCCATCCACATTCCCCAACGTTGGATGCCCGGCGATCTTGGCCGAGCCACCGGTAGACCGAAGTGGGGAAGTCAACTCAAACGGAGGGATGCCATCCTGAGGGCCGTCTGTCTCCAGACGCAGACTGATCTCAGTCAAGCTGATCTCCACATAAAGGATGACCGGCCCGAACGAGCCAAAGGTGGTGTTGTTCCAATAGCCCGCAAGCTTGCCCGACTGAGCCTGAACTGAAAAGGCACTAAAAAAAACTATCAGCACCTCAATAAAGAGACACCACCCCATTGAATAATATGCGCGACACATGTGCACCAAGAACGCTTATCTCCGTCAACCACTCGCTAGGCTGGCGTGGGGCGCGTGAAAAGCGTCTGTCCTTGATACGACAAAGCCGCCGCGCGAATAGATCGCACGACGGCTTCGTTGCTGTAGCCTTTAGGGTAAAGTCGTTGCCTAGTAGCGGTAGTGCTCGGGCTTGAAGGGGCCTTCCTGAGAGACACCGATGTACTCGGCTTGATCGTCGCTGAGGATGGTGAGCTTGGCACCGATCTTCTCGAGGTGGAGGCGAGCGACTTCTTCATCAAGGTGCTTGGCAATGAGATAGACTTTGTTCTCATACGTCTCCTTGTTTGCCCAGAGGTCGAGCTGCGCTAACACTTGGTTAGCAAAGCTATTCGACATGACGAAGCTTGGGTGGCCAGTGGCGCAACCAAGGTTCACTAGGCGACCTTCAGCGAGCATGAAGATGGCATGGCCTTCGGGGAACTCATAGCGGTCGACCTGAGGCTTGATGTTGACCTTCTTGATGCCTTTGTAGTTCTCGAGGGCGTCAATTTGAATCTCGTTGTCGAAGTGACCAATGTTACAGACCGTGGCCTGGTCCTTCATCTTGGCCATGTGCTCGATGCGGATGATGTCTTTGTTACCAGTCGTGGTGACGTAGATATCTCCCCAGCCTAACGTATCTTCAACTGGCATGACGCGGAAGCCTTCCATTGCTGCTTGCAGCGCACAGATAGGATCGATCTCAGTAATGACCACCTGGGCACCCATGCCACGCATAGCCTGCGCACAGCCTTTGCCAACATCGCCGTAGCCACAAATGACAGCCACTTTGCCGGCGATCATCACGTCAGTAGCACGTTTGATGCCATCGATGAGGGACTCGCGGCAACCGTAGAGGTTGTCGAACTTGGACTTCGTGACGGAGTCGTTCACGTTGATCGCAGGCACTAGCAAGCTGCCAGCCTCGACCATTTGATAGAGACGGTGGACACCGGTGGTGGTTTCTTCAGAAACACCTTTCCACTCGCTGACCACGTCGTGCCAACGCTTAGGCGTCTTTGTGTGGATCTCTTTGAGGAGGTCTTTGATGACACTCTCTTCGTGGCTATCGGCTTCGCTGTTGACCCAATCAGAACCGTTCTCGAGCTCGTAGCCTTTGTGGATGAGCAGAGTGGCATCGCCACCATCGTCGACGATCATGTGTGGACCGAGACCACCGGGGTAGCTGAGGGCACGGTCGGTGCACCACCAGTATTCTTCCAAGGTCTCGCCTTTCCAGGCGAAGACAGGCACACCAGTTTCTGCGATCGCAGCGGCGGCGTGATCTTGGGTCGAGAAGATGTTGCAAGAACACCAGCGGACATCGGCACCGAGCGCCACGAGGGTCTCGATGAGGACAGCCGTTTGGATCGTCATGTGCAAGGAGCCCATGATGCGGACGCCTTGGAGAGGCTTGTCAGCCGCATACTTGTCGCGGATAGCGACAAGACCGGGCATTTCCTTCTCGGCGATTTCAATTTCTTTGCGACCGAAATCGGCCAGGGATAGGTCAGCGACTTTGTAGTCGTTGTTTGCAGGTACGCTCATATAATAAATTAATTAGGGTATCGAGAGAATGATTGGTTAGACGCCAGCAGCCTTCTTCAAGTCGTCGACCTTGTCTTTCTTCTCCCAGGTAAGGGCATTCAAATTGTCTTCGCGACCGAAGTGACCGTAGTTCGTCGTTTCACGGTAGATCGGACGGAGGAGGTTGAGTTGGCTCACGATTTCGGCGGGCTTGAAGGAGAAGACGGCCTTCACAGCCTCCACAATCTTCTCATCGGAGAGGTTGCCCGTGCCAAAGGTGTTCACGCTGATACTGACCGGATTCGGGTAACCAATCGCATAAGCGACTTGGAGTTCACAGCGATCAGCCAAACCAGCAGCCACGACGTTCTTGGCCACCCAGCGGCACATGTAAGCCGCTGAACGGTCCACTTTACTCGGATCTTTCCCGGAAAAAGCACCGCCACCGTGACGGCCCATGCCACCGTAAGTATCGACAATGATCTTCCTACCCGTCAGGCCACAGTCGCCTTGAGGGCCACCGATGACGAACTTGCCCGTCGGGTTGATGAGAATCTCCGTGTTAGAATCAACTTTTTCCGCAGGGAGCACCTTGTTGATCAGCTGCTCGGTGAGAGATGACTTGATCTCATTGTGAGAAACACCTTCCGCATGTTGGGTAGAAACGACCACGGCAGAAACGCGCACGAGCTTGTCACCGTCATATTCACAGGAAACCTGCGTTTTAGAATCGGGACGGAGCCATTTGAGGTCGCCATCTTTGCGGAGACGCGTAAGTTCGCGGCCTAACTGATGGGAGTAAACAATCGGAGCCGGCATGAGCTGCGGTGTCTCCGTGCAGGCATAACCAAACATCAGGCCTTGGTCGCCAGCACCCTGCTCAGAAGTGTCCTTACCCTCGGCAGCTGCAGCGTCCACGCCTTGCGCAATGTCAGGAGACTGCTTACTCAGAGCGTTGATGAATAAAAAAGTGTCCGCATGGAACATGCAGTCATCATTGGTGTAACCGATCTCGCGGATAGCATCGCGCACCGTCTCCTGATAGTTGAACTCGGATGCGGTGGTAATTTCACCCGCCAGCACGACGAGGTTGTCTTTCACCAAGGTTTCACAGGCGACTCGGCTGGTGGAGTCGTTCTCGAAACACTTGTCGACGATGTAGTCACTGATGGTGTCAGCCACCTTATCGGGATGACCCTCGGTGACGGATTCGGAGCTGAAGATAGTGCTATTGGCCATAAGATTGTGGTATATGAAGGAAGTGATGCTCTCAGGCTCTGAGAACATATTTACAAATCATGATATGTTGATACATAGATTGGACCCACATGCCGTCAATCGTTAAATCGCTGCGAATCATCGCCGATCCCACCCGGATCCGCATTCTATCGCTCCTCAGAGAGGAAGAACTCTCCGTCGCTGAGCTCCAGGAGATTCTCTGCATGGGCCAGAGCCGCATTTCCACCCAGCTTGCACAGTTGAAACGGGCCGGCCTGGTCGCCGACCGCCGCTCTGGAAAACACAGTATCTACGCCGCGCAGCCTCTATTGAAGGGCGATTCTCTCGAAACCGACCAACTCTGGGCTGTGGTCGCCGCCGCGGCTTCCGAGATTGATGACATTCCCGATGACCGCCGCGCGCTCTCGGTTGTGCTGAGCAAGCGGCAAAACAAGGCACGGATCTATTTCAACGAACTCGCTGGGAAATTCGGCCGCCACTACATCCCGGGTCGGTCCTGGAAAGGCCTTGCCGAAATGCTTCTCAAACTCATGCCACCGATGGTCATCGCTGATCTCGGAGCTGGCGAAGGCACCTTCTCTCAACTCCTCGCGCAGAAAGCCAAGCACGTCATCGCCGTCGATAACTCGGAGAAGATGGTCGAATACGGAGCCGGGCTTGCCAAGGAGCACGGCTTCCTCAACTTGGAATACCGGTTAGGCGACCTCATGGCCCCACCGATCGAGGACGCCACCGTCGACGTCGCCTTCTTCTCTCAGGCACTGCACCATGCCGCCAAGCCGCAGCGCGCCGTCGATGCTGCCTATCGTATTCTCAAACCGAACGGCCGCATCGTCATCCTTGACCTACTCAAACACCAATTCGAAGACGCGCGCGAACTCTACGCCGATCTTTGGTTAGGCTTTTCCGAGATGGAACTGCTCGACTTCCTCGAAACCTCTGGCTTTGCCAGTCCCGAAGTCGCCATTGTGCACAAGGAAGAGGAGAAGCCGAACTTCCAAGTGCTCCTGGCCATAGCCGAGAAGCCCGCTTAGCTAGAACGTATCCGAAAAGGGGTATGGCCAGGTATGCTCCCAATCTGATTTTTCACTGGATTGATGGATTTTATAACGCATGCTTGCGTAGTGCGTTGGTGAATTCCTAACCGAACTTGATCTATCACTGTCCATGTATGTCAAAGACTCTGCCAGTCTTGTCCGTACGTTTCTCTTCTATTTTGTCTCTGTGACATTCCAATTCGTTAGGAGACTTCCTGCCTTCCCCCGGGCAATCCGGCGTTCCATCTCTTGCCGTTCTCTTCTTCGTATTTCTGTTTCCGCGAGTTCACAATTTTTATTGCGTTGTAACTGATCACTTTCTCCAGGAGCTCTCCTCGCACATTCTCAATTCCACAGGTGGCTAGCTGACCAAATCTCTCCGCTGCCTTCAACACTCCGATTCCCGATTCGGCTCCGTTGCGCTCTCTTCGAGCTCCGCTGAAACTAACGATCTTCACTCCAAGTGCCAAGCACTCGCTCATCTGCTCTGCTCCTGTGTAGCCGTCATCCGCACTCACGACTTTTGGTATTACACCCGTATTCTCTATCGTTACTTCGACTAACGAAAT
>CALLLI010000022.1 GCA_938082635.1 uncultured Verrucomicrobiales bacterium | reverse complement strand
CCGGCTAAAAACGGAGTTTTTGTTAGCATGAAAACCTATTCTCCAAGACAGCGTTCATGCATTATCTAATTCAAAAATCTCACCGATTTTTGGCAATAGTGAGCCCGAACAAACATTGCAATGTTAGTATTTGCGACTATTTTTACATTATTAGTATAGCGGGTCGAAAATGCTTTAGGGTTAGTTACGGCTATGGCAAAGATTTTCCACCGATGCACGGCCTTAAACTGGTGCCATTCTATCTAACTACTACCCATCAGCAGCGTCGGCAACCAGAGTACCAGCTGCGGAAAAATCGCTATCAGAACCAAAGTGACGACGTTGGCCAACAAGAAGGGCAAGGCGGCACGAAAGATCGCACCTATCCTTAGACCCGAGACGATGGCGCAGACGTTGAGGCAATTTCCAACCGGTGGGGTACACGCACCCACAGCAAGTCCAATCACCAGGATCACGCCAAACAAGATCGGCGAAATACCCGCATTGGTAATAGCCGGTAGAAAGACAGGTGTGATCAGAAGGATGGCGGGACTGACATCGATGAAGGTTCCTGCCAGTAAGATGATGCCAATGATCACTAGCAACATGGCAAATGGCGCTAGATTTCTGGCCTCTACCAAGGCAGCTACCGTTTCCGGTAAGCGTTCCAGAGCCAGGACCCAGATGAAGACCTGCGAGAAGGCAATGATCATCATGATCTTGGCACTTGTTAGGATCGACGTGCGCACAACTTTGTAAAACTGGCGCCAAGTGAGGTGTCGGGTCAGCAGAAAGCCTACCAGAATCGCATACAAGACCCCAAGCCCCGCCGATTCAGTCGCTGTGGCGATCCCTAAGACCACCGTACCCACCACGAATAACGGCATGATGAGGATGTAGAGGCTACGCACCAACAAGGCCCAGGAGAAGGAAGCGTTTTCTTTGGAATACCCATGCCGATGCGCTAGCCAAAGCGTGAGGGCTAGTTGCAGTAATCCTACCAGAATGCCCGGAATGACGCCGCCAAGGAAGAGTTTGCCAACCGAGACCTGAGCCGTCACGGCAAACAAAATCATCGGAATGCTTGGCGGAATGATCATCCCCATGGTCGATGAAGCAACCGTTAGACCTGCGGCAAACGATTTCGGATACCCACGTTTCTCCATTTCAGGAATGAGCACAGAACCGATCGACGCCGTGTCTGAGGTTGAAGAACCAGAAATACCACCAAACAACATGCTAGAGCCAACATTCACCAAACCAAGACCTCCGCGAAAGCGTCCTACAAACATCAGGCAAAATTGAATCAAACGCGCAGTGATGCCGCCTTCATTCATCACTTGCCCCATGAGAATAAACAGCGGCAAGGCAATCAAGGCATACGATTCCATGCCCGAAAACAAGCGCTGAGGCAGCACATGCATGATGTCTGGCTGCACCAAGAGAAAGTAAGTGAACGCCGATAGCCCTAACGAATAGGCCACCGGCACACCAATGATCAGGAAAATGACCAAGCTCAGCAATAGAATGGTCATGAGATCGTGTTGGGTTCAGAATCTAATGGCGCCAAGGCTTTCACCAAGCAGTAAAGCGCTGCCAAGCAACAACCTAACGGAATGCTGTTTTGCGCCACGCTGCGCGTAAGGCCCGTGCTTGGCATCAGGTAATCGCCTGTAATGCCGATCCAATGCAGGCTGAACCACGCCATCACGCCATTGATGAAAGCAACCAGCAGGAAACTTACGCGAGCCATCAGCTTGCGAAGCGGCTCGGGAAGCATCTCTATCGCAAAGGTGAGGGCGATGTGTTCTCGTCGGCCTGCCGCAAGCGCCCCGCCGATCGAAGTGGTGTAGACGAAGAGAATGATGATCACTTCATTCGCACCGATGATGGACGTATTCAGCACATAGCGAAGGAAGACTTGGATCACGACCAACGCGAAGATCGTTAGAAACGCACACGCGACCACACCTTCCAGGATGTCTGCTAATAATCTTTCAACGCGCTTCATCGCTCTACTCAGCCCGTGCCGCTACTCGCGCTCGCCTCACGTCCTCCTTGGTAAAATCTCCTTTGCGAATGAAATACTCATAGGCAGGTTGAACAGCTTGCCGAAAGGGCTCCAGATCGTCGCCAGTCACGAGGTTCGTTTCCAAAACCGCCGACAACTGATCGATGTACTCTTGTTCCTTATCGCGATTCAGACGATCACTCAGCGCCATCGTCTCTCTAGCAACCTCATCAAAGATCGCTTTCAAATCATCCGGTAATTTCTCATACCAATCCAGATTAACGATGAACGGATCTGGTCCCGTCGCATAATATGTTAATGTTAGGTATTTCGACACCTCGTGAATCTTGAAGTCCCAGATATTGGCGGGCGCATTGTCTTGTCCATCCACAACGCCGGTCTGAAGTGCTTGATAAACCTCAGTGTAAGGCAACTCTTGCGGATTCTCCCCAAACGCCAAGGCGGTCTGAACATACACATCCTGCATGGGCACGCGCATCTTCAGGCCTTTCAGGTCATCGGGATGTTTCAAGGGGCGCTTGTTGTTGGTATGCGCCCGGAATCCTTGCGAAATCCCGGTGGCAGGGATGTGAAAGCCGTTCTTTGCTGACCCTTGATTGATCTCTTGAACAAACTCACTGTTCACCAAACGAATTGCCTGATCCCAATCGTTGACCAAGAAAGGCATCATCAGGAGGCTAAACTTGGGATTGGCGTCTGCGAAGAAGCCGCCACGCGTGCCTTGCAAAGCACCAGTGGCGACGAAGTCCATCAGCTCGCGCTCATGGCCTAGCACACCACCAAAGTAGAGTTCCACCTGGATGCGTCCCTGGGTCCGCTTCTCCAACTCCGTTTCAAAGAACAGCATCGACTGGCTACGCAAAGCGCCAATCGGCTGTTCGTTGGCATAACGAAAGCGAAACTCTGAAAAAGATTCCTGGCGACAATTCGTCCCAGTGACACCAATAAGCATCACCAAGACGAGCCATCGCTGAAATCCACTAACCATATAATTCTTTGAATAGACCAACGGACGCTTTGAATCCAGCTTCAAAGTCGCCACCGTCTGGTCGATAGACACTCTCTAGCGAAATGTGCCCATCATAGCCATCTTCTTTCAAACGCGTTGCCAGCGGTGCTAAACATCCGGCCATGTCTCCTTTGCCAAGCTCACAGAATTCCACTGTCGCTTTCGGCATGTCCACCAAAGCATCTTTGATGTGAATGTGACCAATGCTCTCCACGCCCAAGCCGTCGTAGCCATCAGGGTAAGTCTTCTCATTGGCATAGAGGCTATTGGCTGGGTCCCAAAGGATCTTCAAGTTGGGGCTGTTGATCTCTCGAATAAGTTTGCCACCGAGATAGCCGGAGGGAATCATGGCATTATTGCCAGTCTCAAGCACCAATTGAATGCCTTCGTCTTCAGCCAACTTGACTGGTGCCGCTAGCAAGGTCAGCAATTTGTTCCACATGCCTTTGGCAACCACCCAGTGTTCAGCACCACCTTTGCCGAACAAGATCATGTCGCGGCGAAAGCTCATGATGCGCACCATGTCAGTGCCAAACTCACGCGCCATCGCAATGCAACGCCGCAGGCCATCCATGTGCTTCTCATGATTGGCGTCACCATCTTCCGTCTCGCCGACCAGCATGCCAACGAAGTTGTGACGCGAGATGCAGGACACCTCGACACCGTATTTGTCCACGAGCGCCTTGGCTTTCGCCATCTCGTCGTCGTTCAAGTCGCCGACTTCTTTGTCCCAGAGGAACTGAAGTTCAGCGTAGTTCAATCCGGCCTCGGTAAGGACCTGGAGCGCATGCTCAAAGTCGCGGCTGATTCCGTCTGTGATGACACCTAGTTTAGCCATGTAGAGAGGGATAAGTGATAAATGGGAAGCGATAAGTGAGTCCAATTAGGACCACGTGACTTCGGTTCCAGCGATCTGTTCTAGCAGTTTAACAATCGACCAGTTGTCTTCTTCGGGAAACAACGAGATGCCCGATTGGAAGAGTTCGGCGGCAGCGGCAGTGGTGAACATGGCGCAACCGTTCTCACGCGCCATGTCGAGTGTGATGCCGAGATCCTTATACATCGTACCAATCTGACTGCCAGTGCCTTCAAAGGCACGATCCATGATGAGTTTGGAGCAATTGGCCATCAAACCGCTGCCGACACCACTCGCGGTGAAGACGTCGAACATCACCTGGCCTTTCACGCCCGCCTTGGATCCCAACACAAGTGCCTCAAAGATCGCTGTGAAGGTAGAGCCGATAATCGCTTGCAGGGAAGCTTTGACTGTTTGACCAATGCCAATCTCTTCACCGACATGAAAGAGCTTCTCACCAACCGCTTTCATAACGTCTTGATTGGCATCAAAGATCTGCTTCTCGCAAGCTACCATCAGTGTTAGGGTTCCTGAATCCGCGCCACCTTTGCCACCACTCACAGGGGTATCCATGAGATGAATGCCAGCGTCAGCCACAGGACCTGCCAGCGCACGCGCTTCGGAGGGTTTGATGGTGGCTGTTAGAAGAATGGTCGATCCCGGTTTCATCGATGTGAGCAAGCCATCGTCACCGCACACCACGACTTCCGCTTGCTTGCCTGTCATCACCATGATGAAGACTGCCTCTGCAGCCTTTGCTGCATCGCCAGGCGACGTTGACGACTTACCACCTGCCTCAGTCAGCAAGTCCATGCGTTCTTGCCTAGGATCAAAGCCCGTGACATCGAATCCTTCTTTTACAAGGTTCAGCGCTAGGCCAATGCCCATGTCGCCGAGTCCAATTACTGCAACTTGTTTCATATAATGAGCCGTCTATTTTTTAAAGTGATAGTCTGCAAAGTCTAAAAAGCGTGCCCAGTCAAAGGCATCGATGGAGTGACAGCCTTCGCGATTGTGATAGCCGACATCACTCTGAATGATGGCCTTGCCGACCTCTGGCGACTCTTCAGTCTCCAAGCCCTTCTTGCCTAACAGTCGATAAACTTCACTAGCATGATAAGCCGAGAGATACTCACCCCGCGCATCGGCCCAGGTATCGTCCACACCGCTGTGCACATAGACTGGGCGCGGCGCAATGCAGGCCAGCAACATGTGCTGATCTACCGGCAAATCATCTTCCTGCTCGACGAACTTCCAAGCATTACGACACAACCAATAAGGAAAACGGGTCACCATCTTCTTCAAGTTCTCGCCTGATTTGCGGCGCCATAGTGCAGCACCTGCACAGCCGGATTGCGCGGAAATGGCCAAGGCGAAGCGTTCGTCTTGAGCAGCGGTCCAAAGCGTCGCTTTGCCCATCTTGGAATGCCCCATGATGGCAACCCGGGTGTGATCGATGTCGTCATCGGTTTCCAAGTAATCCATGCCTCGCATCGCGCCCCAGGCGCAGGTGGACAAGACGCCCCACTCGCTCGCTTTCGGGAAACTCTGGCCTTCAGGATAGAATAGTTTGTGAATGCTATCGAGAAAGCTCACTTCATTGTGCCCTACCAAGTCCTCATGGTAAACTGCGCAGAATCCATAGCCGCGATCGAAGAAATCACCCAGCGGCCAGCCGTTACGAAGTCTGTTCGGATCATTCGGTGAGGCATCAAAGTCTTTCGACTTGGTGTTGTTGAAACTGTGCTTGAAAAAAGTCGGCGCAGGTTTGGTCGCTTTATTAGGCACATAGACCAGAAAATGCATCTCCATTTCACCCCTGTCATTGCCGAGCTTGATCTTAACGTCCTTGCGGGTCGCTTTGCCGCCCATGAAGTTGGGATCCGTCTTCACCACTTCGAAGGTCTGCTTGATCGGGCTGACAGGCTCAGGCACGCGCCCGTAGATCAAATTGCTGAACAATGCTAGGATCTGAGGACGACGAATGTTGTGCCAATCTTCCGCCGTTTTGATCTTCTTGCCCTCTGGAGTCACCAACAGCTTGGGCAGGTCGTAGGCCGGCAGGCGCTCTTCCTCATAGTTGACGTCACGGTCGTATTCCTTCGGCTCACGTGCCGAGGACTGGGCTACAGTCGCGACCGAAATGGCCAGGACCAAGAGAGAGCTGAGCTTCATAGAGCTTTAAAGCTATGGCCGCAGGACCAAAGATCAGTCACTAAGATGTTGAGAATGCAGAATGCTGTCATGACAGCATTACAATCATTTTATCCCATAATTATGACAATTCTGCGGATTCGGTGAACATTCGCTCGAATTTAACCTCTCTTTCTGTCATGACTGCCTCAGATGAGCCAATCTGAGCCGAAACACCAAGCGATCTCGCGAACCCTGCGTTTGGAAATTGCAGCTGGAAAATTCATCGATCAAGGCAAGCTCCCAAGCGAAGCCAAATTGGTCCTTCGATTCGGCACATCACGGCCGACCATTGCACGCGCGCTGCGCACCTTAGAAGAAGATCAGCTGGTCGAGCGCCGCGCAGGCTCTGGCACTTACGTCAAAGAACTCGATACCCGTGATCCTAACAAATCGATCCATGAAGTCGGACTTCTCATGCCAGATCTGGAAGACAAAGAAATCTTTCAGCTAATTTGGGGAGAAATTGCCACGGTAGCGCGCACTCATCACTTCTCTGTCATGTGGGGTGCTCCTGCGAAAGCCAAGCCTAGCCTGGAGGAAATGGAAGCCCACGGGCACAAGATCTGCCAGGAATTCATTGAGCGTCGAGTGAGCGGCGTGTTCTTCGCGCCCTCACATAAGCTTCATGAGATCAATCAGCAATTTGCCGAAACGCTACGCAAGGCCGGCATCCCCGTCGTCTTGTTAGACAAGGATTTGGTGGCCTTTCCAGCTCATGGAGACTTCGACGTAGCTTCAATCGACAACATTGCTGGAGGTCACCTTCTCACCGAACACATGTGGAAGTTAGGCTGCCGCAAGTTTTTCTTTGTGACTCAATCAAAGCCAGCGGCGACCATCTGCGCACGGATTTTCGGTGTGCGCGAGTCTTTGATTCAGCATGGTCAATCAATCGATCCTGGACTGGCTCGCTTCGGCAATGTGGCCGACTCCGTCTTTGTAAAACAATTGCTCACGGACAAGCCAGACGTCTTATTATGCAGTAACGACGAGACTGCTGCCAACCTCTTGCAAACGCTAGCAAGGTTACGAGTAAGCGTACCTCAAGAGGTGCGTGTGACCGGCTTTGACGACGTGAAGTTGGCCCAGCTGGTCAACCCGCCTTTGACCACCGTACAACAACCCAGCCGTAAAATCGCTCAGATCGCCTTCGGTGCCATGCTGGAGCGACAGAACAATGCCCTCCTGCCCCCGCGACATCTCATGATCGCTCCCAGACTGGTGATTCGTGAGTCATGCGGCACCTACCCATCCGCCTGATTCCCTCTGAATTGCAGGCTGGCCAGCCCCCGGTTTCCTCTCAAAGTAGTGGCCTCTGCAAGCAACTTACATGAGCACAGAAGAATCCTCCAAGTCCGTAGTGTCCGGAAATTCGAATCGCCCTACATTCATGCTGCCTCCCGGCGTGTACACGACGTGAAGTGGCTGAGTTAACGGATCCAATCGGGGGCTGGATTTAACCCAAGTTTCTTATTACCGGCGTGGCACCCCTATAAAACCAGGGCCTGCGTCGC
>CALLLI010000021.1 GCA_938082635.1 uncultured Verrucomicrobiales bacterium | reverse complement strand
GGTTTCTGTGCAAATGTTCAGGCGTTCAGCGATTTCCTGCGGTGTAAGAAGTCCCCGCTTTCTTAGACGATCATAACGCGGCTTCAGACCGTAAGCTCGTTGAATTCGTAAAATGATCCTGCGCGTGAATGAGCGGTTTGTTCCCGAGGTTAGTTTTTGCTTGTTGAGTTGCAGTGCGATCTGTTCGGGGGTGAAATTGTCCAGGAGCTTGTCGACTGTCTGGACGATTTCCGAAGGGGTTTTACGGAGTTGGCCTGCATGTTTGGCCTTGGACACGTTCAGCGTACGGAGGGCTCCTCCCTTGAATCGGATTTGCATCGTGATTTCGCTAGCCTTGTGAACAGTGACATCCTCGATCAGTAAGCGAACCATTTGTTTTCGTTCTTTCTGGGGCGTCTTCGCATCGTGCCAGAGACGAGGGAAGTCTTCGGTAAGGGAGTGAATACGTTGACGCATCTGCTCGTCGAGTTGGTGATGGCTTTCGGCTTGGAAACGTTGGTGATCTTCTTGCGCTTGTTGAAGTGAAAGGAGTTTTTCGTTCCATGAGGCTTCCAACTCGGTGGCAACCAGCCGGTTGTCCGGATCGACCTGGAGATAGCGTCGCTGAGCTAGTTGTGTTTCGTAGCGGAGTTGTTCGATCGCCTGGGAACGAGCGTGGTCAGTCTGGTCCTGACGTTTTTGAAGTTCCGCTTCGACTTGCAAGGAAACCTCCAGGTTGGCAGGAACAAGCTCTTGGAGAAGCAACTTGGCGATGGCCTGATCCAATGGCGCGCCGGGAATGGTTTGACAGACCCTTCCGCCGTGCTCAATGCGATCGTGTTGACGCACATAGTCCGGGAACAGTTGACCCTTTCGGCTGTGGTATCTCACGGTCATTTTTCGACCGCAATTGGCGCAGACGATGAGACCTTGGAGCAGGGCAGGGCCTTCTCCGGGAGGCCGGCCAACTCTATCCTGGCCTCGAGTCTGAGCGTTGTCCTGAAGCTGGCGATCATTCTTCTCGAAGCGCTCAAAAGTGATGTATCCTTCGTGGGTGTCAGGGATAAGGACCGTCCATTGATCTCGTGGGAGTTTTTGAGAGTGGAAACGCCCGTGCTGATTACGAACGCGTCGAGTGCGTCCGAAAGAATAGGCTCCAGCATAGATGGGATGATGGAGAAGTTGTAAAGCTCGTGTGTGGATCAGGGGGCCCCAAACGATGTCGCCACGATTGATGCTACCACGCAGCCGGCGAGGGAAGAGAAGATTGTTTTCGTTGAAATGTTTAACAACTGCCGAAGCCGAACCGGAACGTTGGAAAACGCTGAAGAACAACTCGATCGTTTGACGAACGCGCTGGTTGGTATCCTTGATGATACGATCCTGGGGATCGTGCACGTATCCGATGGAAAGGGACATCTTGAGTTCTCCCCGGCGGGCTTTGTTCAAAATGCCGCCACGGAGCCTGGCCCGGAGCAAGTGAAGCTCCGCCTCACTCATGGCTCCTTTGAGCCCGAGTAGAAGGCGATCATTAAAATCCCTGGGATGATAGATGCCCTCTTCATCCAGAATGAGAGTGTCGGTAATCGCGCAGATTTCCAGAAGACGATGCCAATCGGCGTTGTTGCGAGCCAGGCGGGAAACTTCTAATCCCAGGACGATGCCCGCTTTACCCAAGCTGACTTGAGCAACCAGGTTCTGAAAGCCCTGACGGTCAGCGCTGGAAGCGCCGGACTTGCCAAGATCGACATCGATGACTTGGATTTGCTCATCGCTCCAACCCAGGGCGCGAGCGCGTTGCCGCAGGGCATATTGACGATCAGTGCTCTCGGTGTTTTCGACGACCTGTTTGAGGGTTGACTGGTGAATGTAGAGAAACGCGTCTCGCTGAAGATGAGAGGCAGTGACTTTGTTAGATGAAGTGGAGATCATAGGCTTCGGGGCAGGAGGTTGGAAGTGATCATGTTAGCGACAATGTGAAGAAGCTCCGAAGGTGCCAACGAACTCTTCCTGGCAACCGGTGGTTTGGAGCGCTGAGCCTGAGAACGGGACCAGGACCAAAAGCCCATTCGCAGCAAGAGCAGATAATCTCCGGAGTGAATGCTCGATTGATGAACCTGTAGGCGAAGATCTTCATAAGCTTGAGCCAACCGTCCGGAATCCAGGGGAAGAGAGAGATTACTTGAGAGGTTTTTTTTTCGGCCGCGTGAGGGCTCGCTCGAGACTACGGCGATGAATCTGAAGAGAAAACCGCCGCTGAATCTTCTCTAGGATCTTTGGGACCGAGATATGAGGATCCTGGTCGCGCAGCTGATCGACGAACTCCATGACCTGGGCATTGAGTTTGTGAGCGGATTGAGGACCTCGCTTCAAAGGCAGAAGTCCGGCGATGCCGTGCTGCTCGAAGGCATGGTAGATTTGGTAGTAAGCAGGGCGGGAAAAGCCATGAAGCCGGGCGGCTTGCGTGACAGATAAATCTCCCTGAATGACACAGCGAAGCATCTCGTACTTTACTTGGAGAAGATCCAGAGGGTCGAAGAAGTCGTGATCGAGAAAACTTGGGGCTTGAACACGATCGGGATGAGAGTTGAGCAGACCCTGCTTTCGGAGAATGGCATCTTTGGAGGATGGGTTCATAGTGGCGAGTGTTAGTTGTTAATGGAATTATGCCGCTAGGAGGCAGAGCGTCAAATGAATTTTGACGCTCTTAGGAGGAGTATTCCTATAAATATAACAGTAATCGGGTTATTGCTCGAAAACTTGAGGAGTTCATACGGCGTGATTTCATAGACAAAATAGGCATAATTTAATTAACAATCCTTTGGCGTGCTTTTTGTTGCTGGACCAACAAGGGGTTGATCCAACTCAATGAGTAGTGCGACCAACTTATTGAGTTCGTCTGTCCGGAAGAGCGCTCTTCCGGCGGCAACCGACACGAAGGGATCAGGAGCTAAAACGTCTGTCCAGCGAGCGGGAATGGAAACAAGTTCGTTCTGATCGGAGTAGAAATAGACTCGATCCTCACCCCAATTATGACGATAGGTTACGAGCTCCCGTTCTTTGCCGTTGAGTGGATGAAAGGGGTGGGTGATCTTGAAAGTTCTTCTTCCAGCGTCACTACAGGGTGCAGTTGACGGCGTACGTAAATGCGTTCGCGGAACGGTTTGTGCGAACGATCAAGGAAGAGTGTCTATCGAGAATGATTCTGATAGGGGAGAGTTCGTTGAGGCGAGCGATAGGGCAGTTCTGCGAGCATTACCATGGGGAGAGGAACCACCAAGGATTGGAGAACAGGATTATTGAGGCCGAGTTCAGTTCGACAAATGAAGGGAGCGTTGAATGTCGAGAGCGGTTAGGCGGATTGCTTCGCTACTACTACCGGGAGGCCGCATGAAGGGGCGATGATTCGAGTTTCTGGACAGTACGGGTGCGGACCGTGGTGGAAACAATGCACGGTTTGATGCACAATAAGCCTTATGCAACTTGGCTAGCGCTATATAACACGCTTATTCGCAATGGCTTGTAAAGATGGCGGTCAGGGTGGGATTCGAACCCACGGAACCGTTTCCAGTTCGCATCTTTAGCAAAGATGTGCTTTCGACCACTCAGCCACCTGACCGGTTGCAAAGTCGAAATGCTTCGAGGCTTACTAATGCGGTTTCTTGCGTTCCGTCAATGGATTATCTCTTAGAAACATTCGATTGCCTTGGTGGGGGTGAGTTCCATAGTTTATCTTGTCCATGCGCTACTTTCTAAACGCCGTGTTGGTTCTGGCCTTGCTTTCGGGGTGTAAGTCGACGCGTGTGGGTAGGAAGGTCGAGGCGACGGAGAAGGCTCCGAATGCACCGCCTTCGGCGGAGGAGCTTGCGGTGGGGGAGATCGCGTTTGTTAGGGGAGATCAGACGCCGCCTTTTGTGCTGATCAACCTGGAGCAAGGAGTGAGGTTACCGGACGGGGCGAAGCTGCGTGGGGTGTCTTCAGACGGGCCTTCTGTGCTGAAAACAACCCTGAAACGACGTGGGGCGCATCAGGTGGCGACGATCGTTTCTGGTCGACCGAAGTCGGGGGATCGTGTGGTGTTGGATTATCCGAAAGGAGATGGTTCTGACGAGGTGACGGTGAATGTGGATGCCATTCCACGTCTCTTGCGGGCTCCGGCTAAGAAAGAGTCGATGGGAGAGCCGAATGCTACTGAGCCTCCCGTTGCTTTGAGGAGGCCTCAGACTCGGTCCCAGCGGAAACTCGATAGTGAGGCTGAGGCAGAGCCTCTGTCCCTAGATGTGTTTACGCCTGCAATGCGTGATGATGTGGAGCCTAGGAGTCCAGTGAGAGGCGTTGATCCACTGCCGCTGCCGCAGTGGGAGCCTGATGAGGGAGATACCTTTCTTGAGCAGTTGCCCGAGTGATTTTATGTTGGAAGAAGCGGAAGCTTATAAATGCCTAGCAGCGTCGATCTCGGAGACAGATCGTGAGGAGCGGGTGATCCTTGAGTATGTGCTAGGGCGAGTTTCGGCGAGCACGGTTCGGAGCTCGATACCGATGCCGAGATTTGCCAATGCGATGGTGGATGGCTATGCCTTGCCAGAAGGTTGCCATGAAGTGGGGGCAATTTTTCTAGTGATCGGCGAGCAGGCTGCTGGGGTGGATGTGGGGCTTTCGATTTCGAAGGGTGAGGCCGTGAGGATCTTCACAGGGGCTCCGCTGCCGAAGGGGACGTGTTCGGTGATCATGCAAGAGGTGGTGCGCGTGCTTGGCGATGATCGTGTGGAGATTGAGGAAGCGATCGAGTCCGGGCGTGGCTTTCGTGAGGCGGGTGATGATTTGTGTGAGGGGCAGACGATCCTTTCTCCGGGAGAGGTTTTAACATCCCAGCGCATGGCCTTACTGGCGTCGCAGGGCTGCGCTGAAGTTTCGGTGAAGCCTCAGATACGAGCGCATGTGTTCTCGACGGGTGATGAATTGAAGCCATTGGGCCATGCGCTGGCACCAGGAGAGTTGTACGAGAGCAATGCTCTGATGCTGTGCTCGATGGGAGCTGAGCAGGGCTTTCCTGGATGGACTCGAGGTCATGTTCCAGACGACCCGGTGTTGTTGCGTGACGCGATTGCCTCAGCGGTGGAGGAGAATGATTTCCTCTTTCTGTCCGGTGGGGTTTCCGTGGGTGATCATGATCACGTGCGCGGGGTTCTCACGGATCTTGGGATGCGGGAGCATTTCTGGCGGGTGCGTGTCCAGCCGGGGAAACCTGTCCTCTTTGGAACGTTAGGCGATTGCTTCGTACTCGGTTTGCCGGGAAATCCTGTATCGAGCTTTGTTAGTTTCCATCTGTTTGGCGTGCCTGCCTTGAGATATTGGCTAGGATTGCCATCTCTTCTTCGGCTCCGAGCTGTGCTGAAACGTCCAGTGACGAACGATGGGAAACGCCCTCATTATTTGCGCGGGAACCTCGATCTGATCGCTCGTACGTTCGATGTCGTGGGACTGCAGAAGTCCCATGGAATGCTAGGGCTCTCCATGGCTAACGCGATGGCTCGTGTGCCAGCCGAGACGCACTTGTCCTCTGGAGACGAGGTTGAGGTCTTGCCTGTTTGAGAGGTGGGATGGACGGACGGTCAGGAATGACCATCCTACGGGGCGCGATGGGATGGTGTTATTCGTCGGAGCCGGCTACACCGCTGGTCCAGTAGTGGTACATTTCCTCGGCGCTGGGCACTTTGAGTGGGCGAATGAGTCGGAAGCCTAACCAGGGGGCATCCGTGTGGTACCAGATGCTCTTTGGGAGCTGAGGGTCGCGTTTCTTCCAGTTGGCGGAAGATCCTGAACGTGTGGCGCTGCGGAGCAGTTCTGGGTCATCTTCCCAACTGCCACCGCGGGCGGTGACGGGGTAGAGGGTGGTGATGCGTTTGTGAGGGGTGGTGATGTCTGATCTCAATGAGGCGTAGAAGCCTGGGTCATACTGGTCACAGGTCCATTCCATGACATTACCATGCATGTCGTAGAGGCCCCAGGGATTGGGCTTGAGCTGACCGACGCGCTGGTACTTGGCATCGCTGTTGTCGTAGAACCAACCGTAGTCTTTCACGTCGTCGATGTCGTCGCCGAAGGAGTAGGCTGTGGTGGTTCCAGCTCGGCAGGCATATTCCCATTCAGCTTCGGTTGGTAGGCGGTAGTAGTGGCCGGTCTGGGCGCTGAGCCATTGGCAGTATTTGTTGGCTGCGTGCTGGGTCATGCTGATGGCTGGGTTGTCTTCCTGGCCCATGCCGAAGCTCATTTCGGTATACGGCGGTGTGGGCATGCTGACAGCGTCGACGATGGTATCGCTGTCGGCGGGGGCTTTCTTGACTCCGTCTTTGTAACGATCAACCGGGGTGATCATGTAAGGACCGTACTCGTACCAGGTGACTTCGTACTTGCCCATCCAGAATGGTTCGATCTTCACCTTCACTTGAGGGCCTTCGTCGTCACGACGCTCTTCCTCATCGTCTGGACTTCCCATGGTAAACTCACCGCCTTTGATAGGGACCATGTGATAGTCAGCGCTAGTGCGCGGTGCTTTGCTGCTGTAGGCTTTCATGGCAGCTTCCTCGGTCACTTTGCTAGTTTCAAGGATATGTGCTCGGATCTTCTCAACCAAGGCGAGGCTGTCGGGAGTTGGAGGCCGTCCAGTTTCTTTCTTGCTGCGTGCCTTCAGGCTGAGGTTTTTCGGCCAGATGGCGCCTTGCTCGATCCACATGCGGACCTTGTCGATATCCTTCTTGGGTAGAGGGCCGCCTTCCTTTGCCGGGGGCATGACGTCGTCATCGTCTTCTGGCAACGACATGGTGATGAAGATCTCACTTTCCTTGGGTTTGAAGGCGACGAGGGAACCTTCAAGCGTCTCGTGAACGGACGCGACCGTCGTCATGTCGAACTCGCTCTTCTTACTGTCGGGATTGTGACAGGTGATGCAGTTTGTTTCGAAGATTGGTTGGATATGTTTCTCGAACTTCATCCGGGGCACACTAGTGAGTTCAACGTCTTCTGGCCACGGGGCGCCTTCTTCGATCCACTGTTTGAGGATGTCTACTTGGCTCTTTGCTAGGAGGGCTCCTTTGGGAGGCATGACATCATCGTCATCCTCGGGCAAGATGCTTCGTGTGTAGAGTAGGCTCTCATCAGGCTTGTTCGGTACGAGCGAGGGTCCGTATTCGCCTCCTTGGAGGGCGTAAGCGCGACTGTCTAAGCGGAGTTCGCCGTCGGCGTCGTCTGGGCCGTGGCAATTGACGCAGGCGGACTCAAGGATTGGTTTGACTTGTGTGGTGAAGTCGATGGCTTCCGCGAATGCGAGCGAGGGCAATGCTAGGCAGACGATGGCCGCCAGCGAGAACGTGGATCGTTTCATAGAGAATCTGAAAGCAGGAATCGCGCAGTGAGCGGTTAGGCAAACTTGGTCACACCAGGCTGTGGTAAACTGCCTGGATCAAAGCTATCGCTCATCTTGAGGGAATCTGGAGCGAGATCAGTGGTGGATTGAAGCGCCTGTTCCCACGTGATGCGCTGGCCCGTGTAGGCAGCAAGGCGACCGAGGATTCCTAGCATGGTGCTTGTGGCCATCCAATCGCCGTCGTTCACCACTTCGCCTTTGCGAATGGCTTTGAAGAGAGTGTTGTGCTCTTCTTGATACATGTCGTTGTCTTCGCTAGAGCGGAAACGCCACATCTCTTTGCCGCGTTCGTTCTCTAGCGCTACGCGTCCACCGTTGATGACGCACCGTCCGTTGCTGCCTACGATGTAGTCGGCGTTTTCGTTGAAGCACTTGGGAATCTGTCGCGAGCTGAGCACTCCCAGCGCTCCGTTAGCGTATTCATAGACGACACTGAAGTGGTCGAAGATGTTACCTTCGTTGTTGTCGCGGGTACGGCCGCCATTGGCGACTGCTGAGATGGGCGGTTGATCTCCCATCGCCCACGAGACTTTGTCCACGCTGTGAACAGCTTGCTCGACGAGGCTATCTCCGCCGAGATATGAGAAGTTATACCAATTCCGCACCTGCCATTCGACATCGCTGATGCCTTCTGACCGCGCGGTTGCTGGAGGCATGGGTTTGACTGGTCCAGTGTAGTAGGTGGCGTAGTAGGACCGGACATCTCCGATGTCACCGCCAAGGACGCGGTCCATGGCTTCGCGCCGAGACGTGCTGTAGCGCCAGCAGAATCCAGAAACGAGGTTGGTTCCTTTGGCCTTGGCCATCTGAGCGGATTCCATGACGGAGCGGACACCTGGAACGTCGACGGCCATGGGCTTCTCACAGAAGACGTGTTTACCGGCTTCAATAGCGGCGCGCAGGTGTTGTGGGCGGAAGCCAGGAGGCGTGGCGAGAATGACGACGTCCACCCCGCTTTCGATCACCTTCTGAAAGGCATCTAGTCCGACGAAGCGGCGGTCTTCAGCAACTTGCACTTGGCCAGCTTTGCCTTTAGAGCCGCCTTCGAAACGATTGAGCGAGGCTTTCAGTTGGGTATCAAAGGCGTCCCCCATGGACCACAGTACGGCTCCTTTATCAGCGTTTAAAGCCTGCGACGCGGCACCAGAACCGCGGCCTCCGCACCCCACAAGACCGACTTTGACAGGGCTGGCATCTCCTTGGCCACGAGCGACATAAGGTGCAGCGATGAGGCTAGCTGCGCCGATTGAACCGGATTTGAGAAATTGGCGTCGCGAGGCGGGAGAAGAAGTTGATTCCATAGGGTAGCTAAAGGTCGATCTAGCAACCATCAACCCCGAAATCTGACGAGAAGAGCGATCAATCTGAGGTCGAGCATTGGGCTCTGAGCAGGTGGTAGAGCATTTCTAGGTGATGGCACTCTGCGTTGGTCGCTTGGCCTTGGCGTAGGGCTTCTCCCCAAATGGCCTCGACTTCGACGGGGCGTCCGGCGAGGAAGTCGAGTAGTGAAGAGGGCTTGTACGGGCCCATGCCTAAAGTGGCTTCGAACTGTTGTGGCTTCGAACTGTTGATCGATAAATGTGTGTGGGATCTCGTAGCTGAACTGTTTAGCAATGCCAATGATCTCGGTCATGAGGCAACGTGCGAGATGTGCTAAGGAAGGGGTGTTGAGAATGTTAGATACATCGCCGCTGCCACCAATGATGGCGAGTCCGTTGAAGGGAACATTCCAGACAAGTTTCTGCCGTCTTGCTATGCTGAGGTCGTCCATGAGTCGGCAATCGATATTCGCTTCCATGAAATCGGCCACCAGCGCTCTATACTGCCACGCGCCAAGATTTGTGAAAAAGAGGGGTGATGTTATTCAGCTACCTTGCCTTACCATTGGAGGCAAAGATGATTCGCCTAGAACTCACTGACCAATCGATACTATGCCGACTTCAAAGCCTTTTGCAATGCAATCGACAAATGCCTCGATGATCTGTCCGGTCCTCTCAAAGCGGAACTCACCAGCTTGATGAGCCTCAACTTCCAGTTCTTCCCGAATCACAAATCATGACGCGCGGCAGTATAGTACGCTCTGCTGGCGGGCGCTCATACTCGCCGAGTGCGATCATGCCCTGGCTGAAATGTTCGACTAGGCCGGGTTTTGTGCGGTTGAGATAAACGAAACAGAGTCCGCCAAGGATGCGTTCTTGACCAAAGTGTGATGCCAGGAAGGCCTCGTTTCCGAGTCCGTTTTGCAGGGTAAGGATTGCGGTGTGGTTGTTGAGGAGTGGGGGAGGAGATCGGAAAGGATGTGGTTGTCCGTAGCTTTCAGGGAAATAATCACCAAGTCGCATGGGCCTATGGTGTCGGTCGATGTATGAGATTGTCGTTCTAATAGGGAGAATGACCCCGCCTGGCTGCGGACTTTCAGACCGTGTTTCTTCACGTGGGCGAGATCGCGACGCATGAGGAAATGGGTCTCTTTACCGGATTTGGAAAGCAAGGCTCCGTAGTAGCAGCCGACGGCACCGCTCCCGACGATGGCGATCTTTTGAAATGAGGAATGAGAGGCAGCCATGATCCACACCCCATCGCGGCTCATTGTCGTACTGCAAGTGGCTCTTAGCGACTTTGGTTAGGTCAGATAAGCGTTGCAGTTACGACAATGGGCTCAGGCCTGATAAAGCACTTTGAATACTTTAAATGTAGTGATTTTGAAAAGTGTAGAAAGTTTGTCCGTATTAGTGGGGAAGCTTATATAAAGACCATAATCCCTGTTGTCAACATGTTCTCCCCAGTCACCAAATCTCTACATCACTTTTTCGGTGCTGCCTTTCTCCTCGGCAGCCTCGGCCTACCGGGTGGGTTGCCTGCTGCCGATCTCACGACCGAGCGTCGAACCCTGAGCTTTTCTGAATGGCAGAATGAGCACTTTGACCGCGATCCTGCATTGGCTCCTCAGATGGCGGATCCAGATAACGATGGTTTAGTTAACCTGCTAGCATACGCGCTGGGCTATGATCTTCAAGATGCGTCGACTTTCGGAGAGGAAGATTCTCTGCCGACTGCGTCCTATTATCAGTCTCTGCCCTTCTATCGGGTGAGACTGCCTGCCGCTCTTCTTAAGGATCTCCTGTATGAGGTGCAGATGTGTGTGGATCTCACGGCGTCTTCCTGGAAGACTGTGAAAAGTAAAGTTGCTGAAAGGCCTTGGGAGGGATCATCGATGATCGTAAGCAGCGCTGAGGGCGTCAATGGACGCGATGAGACCATGATCTTGGGGGAGCGCTCTTCAGATGAGACTCGGAGGGCCGTCTTTAGATTGGTGGTTTCTCGGAGAACAGAGACCGTGATTACCCAGGTTCTTTCGATCATTCCAGGCATTGAGCCGGTAACGGACGTTCCTGTGCTTGAGGAATCTGTGATTGAAGTGACACCGACGTTGGTTGAGGAAGCACCTCCGTCTGAGACGATTCCTCAGGACGGCTTATTGGAGTCGCCTGTTGTGTCAAGGCCAACGATTACTGACACGATTGGACCTGTGTTGGGAGAGGCTCCCACTATGCGCCCGGGCGAGGCCATGCCAATGGTCCCTTTGATCAACTCGGGTGAACCCTTGATCGTCCCAGCATCTACTTCTGCTCTATTGTTGGCAGCAGGAAATACCGAAGAGGGGCTCATCGCAGAGCCCATTGACTATGTGGTGCGTGGTGGTGGCCGGCTTCAAGAGACAGTTGTCGATTTAAGTGACGTGGTGCTCATTCCCGAGGGAACGGAGCTGATTGTAGATCATACACTCACCGCGCGGACGCTAGCTGTGAGTGGAAAGCTCACGGTCTTACCCGGAGCGCGGCTCTATGTGGAGACGATACGAGTGTTAGAAACGGGGCATCTAGAAGCCCGTGGTGGCGACATCGAGTTTATCTTCTCAGGTCGTGCCAATACAGATGCGGGCCGAACAGGACTCGGTATCGTCTCGAATGGCACGGTGGACCTGATCGGAAATGAAAGCCCTTCGCATGCCACATCAGCAACGGGAGCCACGAAAGGCTCTCGAGTGATCACGGTGGGGAATGCGTCAGGCTGGCAGGTGGGCGATCAAGTCGCCTTCCCTGATGTGCATGGACTCACGACGCCGCGATGGAAGCTAGATGGCAATCCGTCTCTCTACGACGACAAGCAGACGGAGATCAAGACGATCACAGCCAATGCGGGAACGCGAGTGACGTTAGACTCACCGTTGAGTGCAGATCACCTGACATTGGGACAGCAAGGACCCGTGGCACATCTCAGTCGCCCAATTAAGCTGCGCACAGCGTCAGGAAGCCCTGAGCGAGCCCACGCGATGTTCATCGGAAAGACGCGAGTGAATGCAGTGGAGTTCATTGATATGGGTCGGACGACAGCGGAAGAACTCGACACGACGAACAATGTGATCGGGCGTTATCCCTGTCATGCGCACTTCTCGCCCGACTTTGAGTTTACCCATGTGACGGTGCATGCGTCATCCGAAGATAAGGAAGGAAGTCCACGGCACGGGATCGTGCACCACAGCAGCTATGGCAATGTGAGAAACTGTGTGGTGGTGAATGCGCAATCCTCGAGCTTCTTCTTCGAAGACGGCGATGGAGGAGGGGAATGGTCTGACAATGTCGCGTATTCAGGAGGATCGAACTACAACTACGAAGGTGATGATGGGCGGTTTGGCTCGCACGAAGGCCGCGAATTAGGAGCCGGTCCATCTGGGTATTGGTTGAGAGGGCACCAAGTGACGATCGACCGGTGTGAAGCGTATGGAGTGGCGGTGACGGCGTTTGCCACGTTCACGCACTCCCGTTTTAATCGAGACCCGAAAGCGCCCAACCAGGCATTGCCAAGGTTTGATCGCTGCTTTGCGTATGGAAACTTCCTGACCGCGTTGATCGAGATTCAGTATAACCTGCATACAAAGAACGTGCTGACGAACTTCACGGGAGTGAATCTGCTCTCGTCTAAGGACGGGAAAGGTGGCTGGGGACTAGCGGTGATCCATTCAAATGAGTTCCATTTGAAGAACTGTGAGTTCATTGGAAGCGGAGGAGAGTATGGAGCGTCGACGTTCAACGGCGAAAATGGAAGGTTGATTCTAGAGAACACGAGTTTCACTGGCTTCCGAAATGTGACAGGCCGCTGGCCGAAAGGCGTGCAGGATTAGCCTCGCATTTCCACTTCGGAGGAACTCTCCGGAGAATTTTCCAGACTTTATTTGAGCCGTTTGGCTTGAAGGGGGTCCAAGACTTTGGAGCCGGCTCGATGCTACTATCGAGTCGGCCCATTTGCATTTTCTTGGAATCACTGGAATCATGCGTGTCTCACCCAATCTAGTACCCTGCTGGCTGATCCCAGCGGTAGCCCCTTTGCATGGAGTCTGACAAACCGCAGCCCTCGAATACAGATCAGGATCGGGAACTCGTCGCGCGGTCGCAGGCCGGCGATACCGAGGCCTTCGATGAGCTGGTGATCAAATACAGCTCGAAGCTCTACGCCATGATCTACAACATGACGGGTAACCGAGAGGACACTCATGATGTCCTTCAAGACGTCTTCGCGAAGGCGTATCGCTCGATCCGGCGCTTTCGTGGCAAATCAGCGTTCTACACCTGGATTTACTCGATTTCGGTCAATATGACCCTGAATTTCCTCAAAAAGAGAGGGCGGCGGAAGCAGCTCAGCCTAGAGGAGCTCACGCCGTCTTCCGCTCTGGATCAGGAGTATCAGGAGGCCACCGCCTCTAGTAACCCCGTGAGGGAGGCCGATATCCACGAGCTTCAAATAAGATTGAACGAAGCGATGCTTGAGCTGTCAGAAGATCATCGAACGGTGGTTACATTGTTCGATATTCAAGGAATGCCTCATGCCGAAATCAGTATTATTCTCGGAGTCTCCCAAGGAACCGTGCGATCGCGTTTATTCTACGCGCATCGACAGCTTCAAAACCATTTGGAAGAATTTCGGCATTGAAACTCAGTCGCGGAAACTAGAGACTAAGGAAATGATGGACGACGAAACCATGCAGAAGCTACTCCGGTTCAAGCGGCAAGAAACGCCGCCACCGGCTTACTTCGATGCCTTTCTCCGTGACTTTCATCAGCGTCAGCGCCGGGAATTGCTCGAGACTTCGTCCATCGGGATCTTGTTCGAGCGGGTGAATACGTACCTTTCAGATCCTCGCAGCCAAGCTTGGGCCTACGCGCCTGTCATGGCGCTGTTCATGGTCGCGTTTTATGTGTTCATTGGCATGACGGCGGACACGCCGATCCCGTCAGTGCCCTCGCTTGCCAGTGTCCCCATAGAGCAGGCGAAGTATGCTTTCAATGACTCCACAGACGTTGGCTACTGGCCTGGTGGTTCTGCTCTTCTCCACACGGTGGATAATGTGCCACCGATCCAAGCGTCTGCGTTCCCAGGGACGCCACGTTTGCAACTCTCCTTGAGCCCCGATGAATTGTTTAAGCAGTTCATCGGTAAATAGGTAGGGGACGTAATACCCAGCATGATACTATTGTTTGCCTGGGCTTCTCCTCCTCTCGACACTTCGGCGGGAGATGCCGCCAAGTTTGTTATGCTTGGGGTGATTTTTGTCGTCTTGTCAGGTCTGTTAGCATTCATCTTTCGCCTGCGCTATCTCTCCCGCTATCCTCTCAAGGAGGCGGATGAGCTTGAGGCTATGGTTGAGTCAGAAGTGAGTGAAGATTCGCCTCCTAAGTCCTGGTAGGCGGTCTTTTTGAATTCAGGTGTAGAACTGTTACTGGAATTTCGGGTGCCCTGGTTTCTTTCGGAAGAGGGCGTCTCGATCCAGTGCGCAGCCTTTGCAGTTTGGAGTCACGCATATCTTCTCGGTGAGCTTACCTTGAAGGATGCCCTCAGGTCCGGGCGATGGCGCCCACTCTGGTCGAAATGGCTTGTGGGGAGGAGGAGGTTTCGTCGCCTCGGGCACTACTAGTGTTTCCTCAGGGACGACGCCACGATCTATACTGCTGTAGAGCAGAGTTCCGATAACCAAGGTGAGAATGGGAGCGAGGGCCACTTTATGCATGGTCTGAAGGTGTTTCTACAGCATGAATTGGGCGATTTGTCATGCGGATGTCATGGTAATGTCATCAAGGCGGGGTATTTACTCTTAAGCTGAACAATGCGTCCGGCGTCAAACGAACATCGCACCAACACAATACTATCATGAAACTTACCATTACAACTCTCATCGCGGCCCTAGTCGCGTCCATGGCCTGGGTGGCCACTGCTGAAGATGAGAAAGCGACTGAGAAGAAAGCGACTGAGAAGAGAGAGGAGCCTCGTCGCGGTGGTCCTGGTGGCCGCGGCAGCATGCTGTCTAGACTCCCGCTTTATAAGGCCCTGGACACAGATAAAGATGGGGCCCTGTCTGTTCTAGAGATCGAGAATGCTTGTGCCGCTCTCTTGACATTGGACATGAACTCCGACGGCAAGTTGAGTAAGGAAGAGATTGCTCCTGCGTTCGGTGGTCGCGGTGGTGATCGCCAGCGTGGCGGTGGCGATCGTGCTGGTGGCCGTCCACGTGGTGGCGGCGGTGAAGGTGGTCGTCCGGAACGCCCGAAGCGCCCTTCTACTGAATAATATTCTGTTTTTCTAGAAGTCTCCTCTGATTAGTCAGAGGAGACTGCTTTCAATTTATACCTAACCACCTCCTAACGTCATGTCTAAACGCTCTTTACTCCTCGGCGGCGGTTGGCTTCTGAGTGCCGCTGCTACCTTTGGTCTCGGATGGACCTTGAAGCCTAGTTCAGAGTCAACTTCCGACCCTGCATTGACTGCTTCTGGTGCCGACGGGTCTCTCGTTCCTGCGGTCAGAATTAAGAGTGAAGAAGCCAAAGCCGCTGCCAAGCGCGTGGACGGGGCCTTCCTCGACAAGTATGTCATCGGCGATCAGATCTCCGTGGAAAGCATGACTGCGGCGATGAAGGATGTGTTAGGAGAGGATGACCCGTTAAAGCGCGCGGCGCTCATGTCTGCGCTGCTTGCCCAACTCACTCCAGAGAATGCGAAGGCGGCGTGGGCGGTGATGAAGGAAACGCGTGGCAGTGGCCGCCGAGGTCCTGGTGGCGATAGCAGTCGCCAACTGTTTTTGAATGCGTGGGGGCGAGTTGATGGGAAAGCTGCTTTGACCGAGCTGATGGCAGTAACGGAAGGTGAGAACGGGGAAGAAGGACGGGGTGGTCGCGGTGGCCGTGATCGCGGCCGTGGTATGATGGACACTTACAGTGCACTCACAGGATGGGCGACAGCTGATGGTGAGAATGCGGCAGAGTTTGTGGACGGTCTTGAAGATGATCGAATGAAGGGCATGTATATGAGCGGTGTGGTGCGTGGAATGCTAGTCAATGATGTGGATGATGCTGTCGACTACGTCAGCAGCCTGCCGGAGGGTACCGACAATGTGGATCGCTACATGTCGAGTATCGCGGATGAAGTGTTAGAAGACGGTGTCTCTTCTGCGACGAAGTGGGTCGACGGGCTGGATGATGAGAGTTTGAAAGAAGGTGCGATGTCGCGGGTGGCCTCGGAGTTCGTGCAGGAAGATTTGCAGGGAGCCGTTGCTTGGGTGGCTGAGCATGCTGGCGAAGCGTATGCAAATGATGCGGTCGAGGAAGTCGCCGAGCAGTGGGCGGAAAAGGACCCGCAAGCAGTGATCGAATGGGGGGCGAGCTTGCCTGAGAGTGCTCAAGCTGACGTGTATTCTGAAGCGCTAGACGAATGGACGGAGCGTGATCCATTGGCGGCTAGCGAGTATCTCGCAAGTATGCCGTCTTCGGCGGCGAAAGACTCGGCGGTGGAAGGCTTTGCTACTGAGTTGGCCAAGAACGACCCTGAATCCGCAGTGGTTTGGGCTCAGACGATTGGCAATGAGTCGCTGAGAGCTGAGGCACTCACGGACGTCGCCCAGAATTGGTTCCGTCAAGATCAGGCTGCTGTGGAAGCGTGGTTGCCGACAAGCGGGCTGTCTGAAGAAGCTCAGAATACCGTGACCACGTCGCAGTCGCGTGGCGGGGACTTTGGGCGTGGTGGCGGACGAGGTCGTGGACGTTAGGCGGCTTCAAGTGATCGATTCCCACACCGGTGGGGAGCCGACGCGCATCGTCATCGACGGTGGTCCTAACCTAGGTGCAGGAACCCTCGCAGAGCGGCGAGACGTTCTCCGCGAGGAGCATGATTGGTTGCGCTCTGCCGTGGTGAATGAGCCGCGCGGGTCTGATGCCTTTGTGGGTGGGCTTCTTTGTGCGCCGACTGATGCCACTTGTGATGTCGGCATTATCTATTTCAACAACACGGGCTATCTGAACATGTGTGTGCATGGGACGATTGGTTTAGCGGTGACTCTCGATTGGTTAGGGCGTGAGGGGAAAGATGGTCTGACACGGATTGAGACCCCTGTGGGTGTCGTCACTAGCAAGCGCCTTGTTGATGGGCGTGTTACCGTTGCTAATGTGCCTAGTTATCGGTCGCTGAAAGATCTCCGGCTACAAGTCGATGGCTTTGGCGAGGTGGTGGCGGATGTGGCCTGGGGTGGCAATTGGTTTCTTCTTGTTCAGGGACATACGTTAGAGGTGAGTTATGCGAACATTCCTACACTGACGCGTTTCTGTCAGGCTGCTCGTGATTCGCTTGAACGTGAAGGTATTCGTGGCAGCGATGGGGGAGAGATTGATCACGTTGAAGTCTTCGCCTCTGCGGAAGGCATTGAGGCAGATAGCCGCAACTTTGTGCTCTGTCCCGGAGGGGCCTATGATCGTTCGCCCTGCGGTACGGGCACGAGTGCGAAACTGGCGTGTCTCCATGAGTCCGGGTTGTTGCCGGAAGGCCAAGTTTGGCGCCAAGCGAGTATCCTCGGCAGTCTCTTTGAGGGGAAGGTGGTCCGCGATGAGCAGGGGCAGCTGATTCCACAGATCACCGGCAGTGCCTTCGTGAATGGGGAATCGACATTCCTATTGAACCCGAACGATCCCTTCTGTGATGGAATCACGCCGAAGACGGTGTGTTAGAAGGAAGTGTTTAACTGGCACTTTTCTTGGAGTGCTGGTGACTTGTCACCGCTTTCCGCGTCAGGGATTTGTCCCGGCTAGCGAGCACCGACTGGAGAAAAACCCTCCTCAAATTCATGCCCGATCGGATGCCAACCTCCCGCTCAGCAAGCTTCGACGAGGAGTAAAGCGGTGACAAGTAACACGCATTCCACGGCTTCGCTTTACCAGGCTAGCTCTAGCTGCTTCCCTTGAGGCGGTGTGAAATGTGTCGTTTCCAAAGGTGGGATTTCGCGGTCCAGGTCGTGCCGCTTCCGACTGACCATGAAGAGTGTCCTGAGATCCTCCGCGGCACGACCGCTGCCTCGCATACGATTGCCGAATTTCGTTTCATTGAGGCCGCCATCTTCGCGAAACTCTCGAATGCGGCCGAGTATCTTCTCTTTGTGGCCGGGTAGAAAGTCGTCTAACCAATGGGCGAAGATGTCTTTCACCGCATATGGTAAACGGACGACCGTGTAGCTCGACCTTCGCCGAAACCCATTTTTTTGAAGAATCCGATAGCGCCCTGCTAATCCTTTGTCAACGTAACCCGTTGACTTTTAGAATATTACCACCAACAGAATCCGATCACTCTGCTCGGCAAGAACTGCTTTTTGAGGCGGAACTCTCGTCAGAACTCAACAGTTTCGTTAACCAGGCCATCGAAATCACCTATCAAT
>CALLLI010000020.1 GCA_938082635.1 uncultured Verrucomicrobiales bacterium | reverse complement strand
AACCAAGCGGCCTACCCACAGCCCTCAGGACAAGCACCAGGATGTGGGTTTCCGGTGATAGGTCTGGTTGGTTTGATAGATCTCAACCATGGCGGACTACGGGACTTTGCCGAGAGCACCGTAGAGACCGGCGAATTACGTGGCCTCGGGCTCTTGGTAGTGCTCACTGAGCAACCTGCGGGCCCGATCATAGTCTTCATCTTTCACCACACAAAGGGTGGGTGAGAATGGGAGGGCCGCCATCTCGCCGCATGCAACCCCATTTAGCAGCCGGTTGCGAATGTGTGTGCGTATGCCGACGCTTTCAAGAACCTGTCTATAAATTTCGACGCTGGTTAGGCTTGAATCGCTGAATACCGCTTTCATGATCGGGAAGACGTTAGAACGGATTTGCCCTATGGGCAAGTGAATCTGGCGATCGAAAACTTGCGTTGGGGCCAGTATCTAGCTTGGATGGCGGACATGAAAGCTGCCTATATCAAAGCCCCGGGCCCCGCAACTGAGATTCTCTATGGAGATTTGGAAGTGCCCGTGCCGCAGAAGTCCGAAGTGCTCATCAGAGTGGGGGCAGTCTCCGTGAATCCCATCGATACCTACCTCCGCTCTGGCAATGTGCCCATGGAGTTACCGATGCCGTATATCATTGGTTGTGATGTGGCTGGGACGGTCGAAGCGGTAGGCCCTGAGGTGGCGCGATTTAGGTCAGGGGATCGTGTGTGGGGTTCGAATCAGGGATTGTTAGGCAGACAGGGGACGACGGCAGAATTTGTCTGTGTGGATGAGACGTGGCTCTATCCGACGCCTAGCAACGTGACGGATGCGTCAGCCGCAGCCATGTCGCTTGTAGGCATCACAGCGCATCTTGGGCTTGTGCATCGTGGACAGCTTCAAGCGGGTGAGACGGTCTTTGTGAATGGTGGTAGCGGGGGAGTGGGCTCTGCTGTGGTGCAGATGGCGAAGTGTCTGGGCGCGGCGAAAGTGATCACGACAGCAGGGTCTGAGGAGAAGGCGGAGACGTGTCGTCTGTTAGGCGCCGATCATGTCATTCTCTATCGGCAAGAGAATGTTCTGTTAGAAATTCAATCGCAGGCTCCGGATGGTGTGGATTTTTGGTGGGAAACGGTTAGGGAACCTCAGCTTGATCGGGCCGTCACGGCGCTGGCTCGCAATGGGAGAATCATCGTCATGGCGGGGCGCGATGCCCGCTCGGAAGTCCCCATCGGTCCATTCTATGCCAAAGGTTGCTCCCTGCTTGGCTTTGTCATGTTCATGACTCCAGCAGAGGTCCAGCGACGGGCCGCAGAGGAGATCTATCGTTGGTTGGCCGAGGGCAGGCTAGTGCCAAGGATTGATCGGGAACTCTCATTCTCAGCAGCAGCCCAGGCGCACTCTATACAAGAAGGCAGCACCGTCGGGTGTGACGGTTCGCTTCAGGGGAAGATCGTCTTGGTGCCGTAGCGTTTCCGAGTTGACCACTCCGGCATCCGCTTCATCTTTATTACTATGAAGTTCATTACATTGTTCCTAAGGAGCATCGCGTTCCCATTGGTGTTACTGGGAGGGCTGAGTGCCTGTGGCGACATGTCGACGTCAGACGAGTCTAACGTATCTGGCGGTTTGGCCTCCGAGCAGAGCGTTGGTGCTGTCGACGCCGCGCGCCCCAAGCTCGAAGAGGTGATCCGTGGCGTGTGGCTTGCAGAGTCGCCCGACTCGTTGGGTGACTCCGTGGAGAAGGTTCAGCTCGATTTCCGAGAGAATGGAGAAGTCACCATGATCGTCTTCAATCCGGGTGAGAGTGCGCCGACTGATGGCGTCTACGAAGTCTCTGGCGATGAGTTGAGGCTCCTCTTTAATAAGGATGAGCCTGTCGAGACGACGTATGATGGGACGATCTTGACCGTAATAGACACAGCTAGCGAGCAGCAAGTGGACTTCGAGAAGTTGTAGCGGCAACCAAATATCGTCCTTGCATCGTGGGGCTGATGCGGAAAGCGTGCGCTTATGCATACCATGACTGTCGCTTTCACTCAACTCACTCCTCAGGAATGGGGAATCGTGGGCGGCGCCGTGCTCGTCGCCGCCATCGTTGGCTTCCTTCTTGGGCGCCGCAAGAAGCCTGCGCTTGAACCGGTGACATCGGCGCCGCTGCCGACGCCAGCGGCCTCGGCCCCTCGGGCGGAGGCGGAAGTGGTTTCGTTTCTAGCATTGATGCAGGAGAAGGGGCGTCTTGTAGACTTCCTCATGGACGATGTCACCGGGTTCAATGACGCGGAAGTCGGGGCGGCGGCTCGAGTCGTTCATCAAGGGTGTCAGTCCGTCTTGACGTCCCACCTTTCGGTGGAGCCTATTTCTCCAGAAGCAGAAGGAGCACGAGTGAGCTTACCTGAGGGTTACGATGCTGCGGATTTCCGTTTGTTAGGAAACGTGGCGGGCGAGCCTCCTTACGAGGGGACTTTGGTTCACCAAGGGTGGCGCGTGACCAATGTGAACTTGCCGCAGACCGTTGGCGGCGACGATACGCTTCCTAACATCGCCGCAGCGCAGGTTGAGCTTTCTTAGAATGTCGAATACCTTTGTCGTCGGGATCGATCTTGGCACGAGTAATAGTGCCCTCACCGTCTTGCCTCTGGAAACGGGCGTGCCGGATACGGTAGACGTGGTTCAGGTCACTGGACCGAATCGCGTGGAAGGAAAGTCGGGACTCGCTTCGGCTCTCTACTTAGCGAATTCTGCGGAGTTTCCTGAGGGAGCTCTGAATCTGCCTTGGCAGACGGACAACCCGAGTTTTGTGGTTGGCGAATTTGCACGAACTCATGGGGCGCTGGTCACGGACCGCCTTGTGACATCTGCGAAGTCTTGGCTTTCCAATCCGCACATTGACCCAAAAACAGCGGTGCTTCCGTGGGACACAGAGCTTCCAGCTGAAGAGAAGGTGTCTGCTGTGGACGCCTCGACGCGCTATTTGGAGCACCTTCGACAAGTGTTAGAGCGCGCCAATCCAGAGTCTTCCTTGGATGAGGCCTCCATTGTCATCACGGTTCCGGCTTCCTTTCAGGAGGTTGCACGCAATCTTACTCTAGAAGCTGCGGAAGCGGCTGGGTTTCGCAATGTCATCCTGTTGGAAGAGCCTCAGGCGGCCTTCTATGCCTGGTTGCATCGGGTGGGGAACAGCTGGAGTGATCAAGTCGCGCCGGGAGATCTCATTCTCGTGTGTGACGTGGGTGGCGGGACGTCTGACTTTAGCTTGATCGTGGCTACGGAAACGGATGGTCAGTTAGGTTTGGAGCGCGTCAGTGTGGGTGATCACCTCTTGTTAGGTGGTGACAACATGGACTTGGCGCTGGCCTACATTGTGCAAGAGCAACTTGCGGAGGAAGGCCACGAGATTGATACCTGGCAACTTTGGGCTCTGGTGCATGCCTGTTCTCAAGCGAAGGTGGCCTTCTTTTCTGATCCCAGTCTGATGGAAGTTTCTATTGCGGTGCCAGCGCGCGGATCCAGCCTTCTTGCTGGTTCGCTCTCTTCCATTCTTACTCGCGAAAGTGTGGAATCGATGATCATCGACGGCTTCTTTCCTCTCACTGCGATCGACGACCTGCCGAGTGAAGATGCCGCAGGATTGCAGGAGCTAGGGCTTCCCTACGCTTCTGATCCTGTCATTAGTAAACATCTTGCGCGTTTCTTGACTCGTAGTTTGACCACCGTGCAGGCAAATGAGGAACTTGCCGCTCTCGCGGAAAGTCATGGAACTCAAGGATTCCTTAGACCCGATGTCGTGCTTTTTAACGGTGGGGCGTTCAAGGCGGATGCGGTGCGTGGTCGAGTGCTCGACTTGTTACACTCGTGGGTGGGTGAGCAAGGCGTGCGTGCCTTGGAGGGAGACGAACCTGATCTGGCCGTGGCCAAGGGAGCCAGTGTCTACGGTCAGATTCGGGAGACGGGTGAGGGCCTTCGTATTCAGGCCGGCATACCGCGTTCCTATTACGTTGGTTTGGAAAGTTCCATGCCGGCGGTCCCAGGATTCAAGCCACCGATCAAGGCCCTGTGCGTGGTGCCTCAGGGAATGGAGGAGGGGACTGAGCTTCTCATTGAAGGACAAGAGTTTGGGTTGGTCATCGGTCAGCCTGCGGAATTCCGCTTCTTTAGTTCAGACATCCGTGGAGGTGACGAACCGGGCGGCGTCCTCCCGAATGCTGAGCGAGAGTTGGTCGAGAACGCCTGCCTCCAAGCAACGCTGCCTGTGATGGATGGCTTTGCTGAGGGCGAGCGCATCCCAGTCAAAGTGAACGCCATAGTCACAGAGTTAGGTAATCTCCAGCTCTGGATGGTCCACGAGCCGTCTGGTGAACGCTGGAAGTTCGAGTTGGAAGTGCGTGGGGAGTAGGGATTGAAACCACGAATGGACACGAACGAACACGAATGTTTAGGTGTGAGAATGATTCGTGTTTATTTGTGTCCATTCGTGGTCGGAGAGTTCAATCAAGAGGGTAGCGTATGACGAAAGCTAGCCTTTTCAGTATTGGAATCGATCTCGGGACGACGAACTCCGCCATCGCTTACACGCGATTGACGGATGACGATTCCATTTCGGAAACGTTTCATCCGGCTCAGTGGGAGAGCCTTGGTAGTATTGGGCAGGCGTCGACCTTGCCCTCTTTCCTCTTTCTGCCCACGGATGCGGAGGCTGCGCAGGTGGGACTGGATGAAGGTGCTGCGCGTTGGATGGTGGGAGCCTTTGCTAGGAAGCAATCGGCAGAAATACCAGGGCGAGTGGTGCATTCGGCCAAGTCTTGGCTTTGCCATCACGCCGTGGACCGTTCTGCAGACTTCCTCCCTTGGGCCTCTGACACTCTCTCGGAGTCTGAGAAGATTTCGCCGCTCTATGCGTCGGCGCTGATTCTAGCGACCTTGAAGGCGTCTTGGGATCAGCAGTTTGCTGATCTTGGTCCACAAGGTGCCTTCTCCGCACAGCAGGTGACGATCACGGTGCCAGCATCGTTTGATGCCGCTGCGCAGAAGCTGACCTTGGAAGCGGCGCAAATGGCAGGGTTTCCTGACAATGTGCGTCTCATTGAAGAACCGCAGGCGGCCTTCTATCGATGGCTAGAGTTCCAGCTCGCGGATGGTGGCTTTGAGAAGACGCTTCCGATAGAGAAGGATGGGAAACACGTGCTCGTCGTCGACATTGGTGGCGGGACATCGGACTTCAGTCTCTTCCATGTCACCGGAGAAAACAGCAAGCCGAAGATTGAGCGAACGGCAGTCAGTGATCATATCTTGTTAGGTGGTGACAATGTCGACCTCGCCTTGGCCTACATGGTCCAAGCGCGTCTGGAAGGGCAAGGGCATGAGATTGGCGGCGCGCAATGGCCCTTTCTCGTCGCGCGGTGTCGGGATCTGAAGGAGCGGGTGCTCGCGACAGATGGGCCTGACAATGAGACCTTCACGGTATCGATCCCGGGACGTGGCTCGAGCTTGCTCGCCTCGACCCTGACAGAGCGCTTGTCACGTCAGGATATCTTGGCCATGCTCTTGGATGGCTTCTTCCCTCTTTGCGAGGCAACGGTGGAGCCAGAACGTTCCGATGTAGCGTTGAAGGAATGGGGGCTTCCCTATGCTTCTGATAGTGGAGTTACGCGTTACCTAGCGGATTTCTTGCGAGAGCAGCCTGCCATTGATGCGGTTCTGTTTAATGGAGGCACCTTGTATCCAGAGATCCTTCGGGCCCGACTGCGGGATCTCATCGGGACCTGGCAAGACGGCAAGACGCCGATCGATCTGGAGAACACCGAGCCAGACCTCGCGGTCGCCCGTGGCGCGGCGCGCTATGGCTGGCTGACGAGCCGCGAGCAGCTGCAGATCGAGGCTGGCGCGGCTCGTGCGCTCTACTTGGAAGTCCAGCAAGCAGGTGGGCACAAGGCCGTCGTGTGCATTCTCCCGCGCGGAACGGATCTTGAAGAAGATGTCACCGTGGAATTGGAAGGGCTGAAACTCCGCGTCGATCAACCGGTACGTTTCCAAACCTATTACTCGACAAAGCGTGGGAAAGACAAAGCGGGCAGCATTGTCCGTCTGAAGAAAGGCGTCTTCCACTCCTTGCCGCCCTTGCAAACAGTGGCGCGGTTGGAAGAGAAGAAGAAGCCTGAGAATGGGCAGGTTCCCGTTCGCCTCAGCACTCGTATGAATGCGTTAGGCCTCTTGCAAGTGTCTTGTGAGAGTGTGCTCGCTGGGGTGGAAGCGAAATGGCCACTCGATTTCAATCTCCGCGCGGTCACGGTTGGCGCCACCGATGTGAGTGAGGAAGGCGGCAACGCTGTCGCGGGTAACCCTGGTGTCACTGAATCTAAGCTTGAGGACGGTCTGCAATTGCTGCGTAGGCAGTTTCGTTCTTCTGGTGACAAAGCTTCCAACAAGAAACCGAAGAAGAAAGCGGCCAAGCCTGAGAAAGTTACGCCTGGGCGCGTCTTTCGTTCCTTGGAGGAGGCTTTGGGCATGCCAAAGCAAGATTGGAACTGGATGCTCGTGCGCAGCCTTTGGCCCGCGCTGGAGACGAGTCAGGAAGGTAGGAGCCGCTCGATCGAGCACGAAGAAACGTGGCTCAGTCTGTCAGGATACATGCTCCGTCCCGGCTACGGGGCGCACCTGGATGACACGCGCATTGAATCGCTCTGGGGAATCCTCGAGGACGGTCTCGCGTATTCTAACAAGCGTGTAAAACTTCAAGAATACATACTCTGGCGACGCCTCTCGGGTGGGCTCAATCGCGAGGATCAAGAACAGCTCTTGAAGCGCGATTGGAAGCTCATCGAAGACTCCAAGAATCCTCCTGCCGAACTCATTCGCATGGTGGGTTCGTTCGAGCGCCTGCCGCAGGATCGGAAGCGCGCTTTGGTCACGCTTTTCACGGATCGTGCGGTGGACCAGTTAGACGCTGGCAAGTCCGCCGATGCTTACTTGGTCGCTCTGACATTGTTGCTCAATCGAGCGCCGCTTTACGCCGGACCAGAAGCGGTGGTGCCGCCGGAGTTGGTCGAAGAAGCGTATGCACGTCTCGGTCCACTCGATTGGACCGACGAACGGTTGCGAGAGGTGTTGCCTCTGTTCCTGAGGGCGGCCCGAGTGGTGGACAACCCCTACCTGGACGTCTCTAAGCCGATTCGTAAGAAGATCGCCAATCAGCTAGAGAAAGCGGAGATCGCACCGATGAAAGTCGTGCCTGTCCGTAGCTACGCACCCCTGGAGAAATCGGATCGCGCAGGATTGCTCGGTGAATCGCTGCCAGCGGGCATTGTCATTGATTAGGTGCGGAGGTGTGCGGGACACGACCTCTGATAGAATCATTGTTGACTGCTAGGAAATTGCTTTTCGTCCATCGGGTCAGATTCGCCGCATTGCTAGGGATAGGAGGGGGTTCAGCAGGTTTATCGACTGCTAGGAAATTGCTTTTCGTCCATCGGGTCAGATTCGCCGCATTGCTAGGGATAGGAGGGGGTTCAGCAGGTTTATCGGGGTACGCGTCGATCCATGGTGATCTACGCACGTGAAGACCTTTTTTCAGCCACGCAGGCCACTGCTCGGCTGACTAACACGTCCAAGCTACTCCGAGTATTCCCGAAAACGCAGCTTGAAGTGCCTATCCTCTTGGGCCGGGGCTTCCCCGGCATCCCGCACATGAGCGCGGCGATGCGCTGCGCCGGTCATTCGATCTCGATGGCGTCCTCGAGTTGCGACAAGGTCCATTCCCCATCCAGGCGCGCCACCAGGTGGCCGCCGATGCGAAGATGCGTGACCG